>JBAVQS010000159.1:0-5329 GCA_049694275.1 Anaerolineae bacterium
CTGCCGGCAACGTCCTACAAACCTGGTCGGCCCCCATCAGCAGCCAGACCGGCGCCGCCGAGGTCGAGACACGGCTTGCCGTCGACCCACAGAGCAATATCCTGGCGCTCGGCGGCACGCTCGCGCCGGCCGTATTCCAATTCAGCCCGACTGGAAAATTCATCACGCGGCTCATGACGAGCGGTCAAGGACCAGGCCAGTTGGACCGGCCACGCGCCATCTCACTCGATAGCCAGGGCCGAATCTATATTAGTGATTCAAATGGCATCCAAGTCTACGCGCCGAACAGCCGTTACCTGGCGACTATTCCGACGATTCACGCGACAACCGATATCGCGGCTGGGCCTGGAGATGCGCTCTGGGTCCTCAATGCGAACGAAATAACCCAATTCATCTTGAGATAAAGGAAAATGGCCCAAGAATTCAACTGTCCGCAATGCGGTGCGCCGCTGGATGTGCCCGGCGGTGAGGCCGCGACGATGCACTGCCCCTTTTGCAACACAGAGGTCGTCATCCCTCCCGAAATGCGTGCACCGCAAACGATAAAAATCCCGATTGTGATGCCGGCGCCCGCGCCGAATCCCAACTGGCAGTTGCCGTCCGTCTTGCCCTGGCTCATTCTCCCGCTGGCGATCGTGGTGTTTGTCGTCTTTGCCCTCAACATGACCATGCAGACCTTCAATGCGGCTTTTTCAAGCAACCGGGTTATCGCAACCGTCGCCGCGCTGTCAACCACTGCGCCTCGGCCAAGCCCGACACAGATTCCATCGCCAACCGCCACGCCGACACCCGCGTTTGCTCACCCTGTGCTCTCCTTTGGGAGCCCGGGCACAGGTCCCGGCCAGTTCAACCGCTCGCTCCATCTTGCACTGGACGGGAACGGGCATATCTATGTCGCCGACGCCGACGGTGGGCGCATTCAGCAATTTGACCTCAAGGGTAAGTATCTCGACCAGTGGACGCTCGGCCAATCGACCAGTCACACGCACGGGCTCGCCGTCGACCGACACGGCATCCTCTACGCCGTAATAGATAACCAAATCGAACGGCTGGATACGCAAATTCGCAAATCGCTCGGCGCGTTCAAGTATTCCGGCGGCAACGGGTTCGATTGGGTCACGACCACGCCGGATGGCAACATCCTGGCCATGTGGTACGATATTCAAAACGGGCTGGTGACCGACCGCAACGGGCATATGGATGACCTGGTGCGGTTTGATCCCAATGGCAAGGTTTTGCAGACCATCCCCTCGCTGGTCGGCAAACAGACCGGGGAATTTAGCTATGATGTGCGACTGGCAGTCGATGGGCAAGGAACCATCTATGCGCTTGACCGGGTGGGGGGCGAATCGGTTTTTGTCTATTCCAGAGAGGGCAAGTTTATCACGCGCATCGGCAGCCGGGGAAACAAGCCGGGGCAACTCCAATCGCCCATCGCCGTCGCGGTCGACGGTGCACGCCGGGTCTATGTGAGCGATTCCCACGGCATCCAGGTATTTGATGGGAATGGGACCTACATCGATACTTTTGGTGGTGACGGAACCGTCTGGGATATCGCCGTTGACGACGCCAACACGCTCTATGCGATGGGCTCTGACAAGCTGACCGAATATGCTGTGACGGCCAAATAAATAGGTAAAAAGGAACATGGCACAAGAATTTAATTGTCCTCACTGCGGCGCGCCGCTCGATTACAGCGGCGATGCGCCGACGATGCGCTGCCCCTATTGCAAAACAAGCATCGAGGTTCCCGCGGAACTGCGCGCCCCGACAGCCGTCGCAGATCAGGCAGATGCCGTTTCGCCGGGCGTCGTCGGGGCGCCAGCACTGAACACAGCGCTAGAAATGGATCGACCGCGCCGCACAGGGTGGTCCATCTGGGGTATATTCTGGATCATCTTTGCCCTGTCGATGGTCGGCGTGATGGTTTTCGTTTTTTGGAGCGTGGCGCAAGTCGACGAGCAAAACCGGCAGATACAACTGCAGAACAAGGCTATGCAAGCACAGGCGCGCACGGCGGTCGCCCAGTCGCATGCCCCTACCTCCACGCCGGTCCCCCCCACTGCCGCCCCGACGGCGACACCCGCCCTGGCGACCATCCCGTTGCGGTTTGGCAGCGCCGGCACTGGGCCAGGCTTGTTTCAAGATGCGCGCAGCATAGCGCTGGACCGTACCGGGCATATCTATGTCGCCGACCATGTGGGCGGACGGGTTCAGGTCTTTGACATGAACGGCAAGTTCCAGACCCAGTTCCAGGTCGGCAACGCCAAAACCGTCATCTCGGCGCTCGCCGCCGACCGCAAAGGAACCGTCTATATCTCTTCCGACGGCGATATTCTCCGCTATGAAGGTGCAAGTGGCAAGCTCCTGGGCAAATTGCCCAACCCCGGCGGCTCGGGGTATGGAGACATCGTGCTGCGCGCCGATGGGGGCCTTTTGGCAATGTGGTACGCCGACCGCTCTGGATTCATCAGCCCACAGGTCAGTCACCGGGACGACCTGGTTCAATTCGACAGCACAGGCAAGGTCCTGCACACCTATTCCAACTTTATCGGCGGCCAGATAGACGACCTGGCTTTTGACACGCATCTCGGCGTCGACGGTCTGGGCAATATCCTCGCGGTCGATGCTTACACCACCAACCTGGTTTATAAATTCACTCCCGAAGGCAAATTTGTCACGCGGCTGTTCTCTGTCGGCAGCAAGCCCGGCCAGATTTACGGCACGCACACTATTGCGATCGACGGCAAGGGCCATATCTATATCGCCGATTCAAACGGCATTGACGTCTTCGACTCCAACGCCGGTTATATCGGCCTCCTGGACCGCGAGGGCTGGACCTATGCCATGGCGTTTGACGACGACGGCGCGTTGTGGACTGTCACCGGCGCCGAGGTTCGGAAACACACATTGAATTTCAAGTGAGCCAAAACATGCCCAAGACCTTGAACTGTCCCCACTGTGGTGCGCCGCTCGACTATGCCGGAGACGCGGCCACGATTCGCTGCCCCTTTTGCAGCACGAGCGTCGTCGTGCCGCCGGAATTACGCCCCCCGACCGCCCCGACAGTCGAGATCATCCCCCTGGCGCCAGTCGAAACGACAAGCCCGCGCGGGCTCACCCGGTTCTTGCCGGTCCTTGTAATTCTCGCAATCATCGGCGGCGTTTTCGGGATCATCTATGTGAACATCAATTCGGCGTTCGATCAGACCCAACAGCAGATTGACCAGCAGAATCGGCGGATTCAAGCCACCAGTCAGACGGCACAGGCACAGGCGCGTACCGCCGCCGCGCAGGCGGCAATTCGCACCGCCACCCCTGCCCCGACCGCCACTCCAACGCCGGGTTTTGCAACGGTCGCGCTCAAGTTTGGCAGCGCAGGCATAGCGCCCGGCTCATTTCAGAACGCGCGCTCCATGACGGTCGACAACAACGGCCATATCCTGGTCGCCGATGATGCCGGCGGACGCGTGCAGGTATTCGATACGACCGGCAAGTATTCCAGTCAATGGATGGTTGGCGACTCGCAAACCACGATCCTGTCGCTGGCCGCAAATCGCAAAGGCGCCGTCTATGTCAACGCCGATGGCGATATTCTGCGCTATGATATTGCCGCCGGCAAGCTACTGGGCCAGTTACCCAACCCCGGTGGGTCCGGCTATGGGGACATGGCCTTGCGCGCGGATGGCGGGTTGCTGGCGATATGGTACGAGAGTCGCTGGGGGATGATCACGAGCCTTGCCGGTCATCGCGAAGACCTGATTCGATTCGACAACCAGGGCCAGGTTCTGCACACCTATCCCTCACTGATCAGCGGCCAGACCGATACCTATGCGTTAGACACGCGGCTCGCAGTGGATGGCCTCGGCACGATTTACGCGCTCGATGCTGAAAGCCAGATTCTGTTCAAATTCAGCCCCGAAGGCAAGTTCATCACCCGACTGGTGACGGCAGGCAGCCGGCCGGATCAGTTGAGCGGCGCACAAGCTCTGGCAATTGATGGGTCAGGGCATCTCTATGTCGCCGGCTCGCGAGGGATTCAGGTCTTCGACCCCAATGGCGTGTACTTGGGCGCCTTCGCCCAACAGGTCTACAGCAATGTGCTGGCCGTGGACGATGCGGGCGCGATCTGGGTCCTCGGACAAGATCAGGTGCTCAAGTATACCCTGACAGGAAAATAGGTCCTGTCCATGCAGATCAATAGGAGCACGCGATGCAAATCGGCGATGTGATTTCCTGGGAGCGAACGTTTACCCGGGAAGATATAGACACCTTTACGAGTATTTCGGGAGATGCCGGCACACACCACGTCGAGCCCGATGAACAGGGACGATTGATGGTGCAGGGGTTGTTGACCGCAACACTGCCAACCAAGATTGGCGGCGATTTGAATTTCATCGCGCGCGAGCTCGATTTTGTCTTTCTGCGCCCGGTCTATGCCGGCGACACCATTCGCTGCGAGGTGACCCTGACCGAGCTGGTCGCCGCCGAGCGGGTGACGCAACTCGCCTGTACCTGGAGTTGCAAAAACCAGCATGGTAAAGAGGTCATGACCGGACGCGGGTATGGAATCGTCCGCCCCCCGGCCCAACGCGCGTAACCGGCAGATAAAATTTAGTCCTATCGATGGAATTCGTGATCTTGGAGCGTGACACGTGAACCTCAAGATTGCCCTGCTTCAAATGATCGGACAAGGTTTTGACCAGGAAGCGAACCGCGCCAAAGGGGAAGCCTTTTGCCGGCAGGCAGCCGCACAGGGGGCGGACATTGCGCTGTTTCCCGAAATGTGGAATATCGGCTATACTTTTTACGACCCGGCCAGCCCGGATACGCTTGCACTGTGGAAAGCTCAGGCCATCGGACGGGATAGCCCGTTCGTTGCGCATTTTAGCAAGTTGGCGTGTGAGCTCAACATGGCGCTCGGCCTGACCTTCATCGAACAGCACCCTGGCCGCCCGCGAAATACAATGGCGCTCATCGACCGGCGTGGCGAGATCGTCCTGACCTATTCCAAGGTCCATACCTGTGAGTTTGACGTCGAGTGTGCGCTCGAACCGGGCGACGATTTCGAGGTCTGCGATCTGGACACTGCCGCCGGTCCCGTTCGAATCGGCGCGATGATCTGCTATGATCGCGAATTTCCGGAGAGCGCGCGGGTGTTAATGCTCAAGGGCGCCGAAATCATCCTGACGCCCAATGCGTGCGAAATGGAGATTCATCGCACGAGCCAGTTCCGCACGCGGGCGATGGAGAACATGGTCGGGGTGGCGCTGGCGAACTATGCCGGGCCGCCGCACAACGGCCGCTCGGTCGCGTATAGCCCGATCTG
>JBAVQS010000160.1:0-17280 GCA_049694275.1 Anaerolineae bacterium
GTCTGCCACAAGATTCCGGGCTGCCATTCTGTATCTGCCGTCGGAAAATGGCTCGGATTATGTAGCGTCGCGTCGAAATTAAATGGGGCTGCTGGAATAATTTCGACCGTATGTTGCTGTTTGAGAAGCATGTTTAGCGATTGGGGCCGCTGGATACGACAAGGACGGGCCGGTCGCTCCGCGTCAGAATCTCGCTTGCAAGATCGGGCTGGGAACGGGTCCCGAGCGGCGGGATGTGCCCGCCGACGACGATGATGTCGTAATTCCCTTCGTCCGCCTCTTCAAAGATTTCGGTGACCACGGCGCCCTGGCGGACCTTGACCTGGGTGCGAATGCCCTGATTGAGCAGGGTATTCGCACCCTCTTCGAGGTGGTTTTCGATCCAGGGCGGCATCCGACGGTGCAAGACCTCGACGCCCTCCGGGCCGGTGGAATGCGGGGCCTGCGGGGTGCTCACGCCATCCACATAGAGGAGCGCGGTCGCCGCGCCGGTGCGCCGGGCCAGGCGGCCGCCAAATACAATGTCGCGCTTGCCGGGCTCGCCGCCGGCGGTGCAAAAGAGCATGCGATGCACGACGGTGCGGTTGCCTTTGAAAACGAGTATCGGGATGGGGGATTGGCGAACGATTTGTCGCGTGAGGCTCTCCTGGCGCAGTGGGGAGGGGCGGCGGGGTTGATCGGCGACGACCAGCAAGTCATAGGCGCCCGGCTTGAGCTCGCGGAGGATTTCGTCGAGGATCCGTCCCGGACGACTCTGATAGGTGATCTGATTGGACACCCCCGTGCACAACTCGCGCGCCTGCTGGACCAGGGCCTCGGCGTCTTTGCTCTCTTCCGCGATGCCCAGGATCGTCACTGGCCCGTCAGTGGCATGGGCGAGCGTGGTGCAAAACCGGTAAAAGTACTCGGCGCTGCTGCTGTCGTCCGCCACGACCAGGAGGCGCATGGGGATGCGGGGCAGGACGTGAAAGTTGTTGATGCCCACCCACACCGTCTGGCCGATCTGGAAATCGAGATGCCCATCGCTGCGCGGGACGCGCGCAATCTGAATCGGCACGCCGGTCTCGCCGTATTCCATCGGGAGGGGCCAGGTGCCCGGCAGCGGCTGGAGGTGCAGGCGAATGCGCTGCATGGTTCCTAAAAAGAGCACTTCGTGGATGGTCCCCTGGCCCAGAACGGGCATATCCAGTTCTTCGCGTTTGGTCGCCAGGGTCAGGTCTTCCGGGCGAAAGAGAACTTCGAGGCGGCCCTCCGGGTCCGGCGTGGCTGGCGAGGCGGCGTCCGCGAGGCGGAGCGCGCCGAGATTGATCCGCCCGTTTTCATGCGCCCCCGCGAGCAGATTGGCGCCTCCCAGAAAGGTGGCCGTGAATTCGCGCTGGGGGCTGCGATAGAGCGCAGTGGGCGCGCCCACCTCCAGGAGCCGGCCGCGCTCGATCACCCCGATGCGGTCGGCGAGCTCGAATGCCTCTTCCTGGTCGTGTGTGACCAGGATCGTGGTCACGTGCAGCTTGCGTTGAATATCCTTGAGCACCTGGCGGAGCTGTTCGCGAATTTTGACGTCGAGCGCGCCAAAGGGCTCGTCGAGCAACAACACCGACGGCTCAAAGGCGAGCGCCCGCGCCACGGCGACGCGCTGCTGCTGGCCGCCGGATAACTGGCGCGGCAGACGGCTGCCCAGCCCGCCGAGGCCGACGAGGGCGAGGAGCTCATCGGATTTGGCCTTGCGGTGGAATTTGGATACCCGGCGTACTTCAAGGCCGAACTCGATGTTCTCGGCGACGGTCATGTGCCGAAAGAGCGAATAGTTCTGAAAGACGAACCCGGTGTTGCGTTCCTGGGGCGGCAGGTCGGTCACGTCGCGGCCGTGCAGCAGAATCCTTCCACCCTCGACCGGGATGAGCCCGGCGATCATGCGCAGGATCGTGCTCTTGCCGCTGCCGCTGGGCCCGAGCAGGACGAGCATTTCGCCGTCGTGTACTTCGAGTGAGACATGGTCGACCACCGTATGGGTCGCATACTGTTTGAATAGATTTTGCAGGACAATGCTCATCGGGTTTGCTCCCTACGCTTGTTCGACCTCGGTTCGCTTGCGTAACAGTTCCATGCCGATCAGGATAACAAAGGAGAGGACGGCCAGCACGACGGAGGCGGTATAGGCGCCCACATACTGGCGTTGGTCCAGCGCGCGATAGATATACAGGGTTGCGGTCTCGGTATGCCCGATGATGGCCCCGCCGACGACGAGCACGGCGCCGAATTCTCCGAGGGCGCGGGCGAGCGTGAGAGTCAATCCATACAGCAAGCCCCATCGAATGGCCGGCAGTGTCACGCGTCGAAAGGTCAGCCACGGCGACGCGCCCATGGTATAAGCGGCCTGTTCCGGCTCGAGGCCGATGTGCTTGAGTACGGGCATGATCTCGCGGATGGTAAAGGGGAGCGAGACAAAGATGGTGACGAGGAGCATGCCGGGGAGCGCAAAGGCAACCGGGAATCCGGTCGCCTGCACCAGTCCGTTAAACCATCCCTGGCGACCGAACAGGAGGATGATCATGTAACCGGCGATGACCGGCGAGACGACGAACGGGAGATCGATCAGCCCGTTTAAAATGCTCCGGCCGCGAAAATTCTGGCGCACCAGGACCCAGGCGACCACCGTCCCCAGCACGCCGTTGACCATGACGGCAACCGCGGCCAGCTCGATGGTCAGGAGAAACGCCTGCTGTACATCGGGAAGGGTCAGGATGGCGAGGGCCGCGTCGACCCCCTGGGCAAACGCGCCCTGAAAGATCGCGGCGACCGGCCAGAGGATGAGGATCCCGATATAGGCGAGGGCAATGCCGATCAGGATGCGCGGCGCCCAGCCGCGGCGGGCGTTAACCATGACGCTCCTCCTGCCGGCGCTGGACAATATCGACGGCGACTACCAGACAAAAGGCGATGGCGAGCAGAACGATCGACATGGCGCTGGCGGACCGCTGATTCTCGGATTCGATCTGGGTGAGCACATAGACCGCGGCGGTCTGCGAGCGCAGCGGAAAGTTGCCGGCGACGATGACAATCGAACCGAACTCGCCCAGGGCGCGGGCAAAGCTGAGGATCGAGCCGGTGATCAGCGCAGGGAGAATAGCGGGGAGCAAGACCCGGCGAAAAGTCCGCCACGGCGACGCGCCGAGGGTGTACGCCGCCTCTTCCTGGTCCACCTCCACCTGCATCAGGACCGGCTGCAGCGAGCGCACGACGAATGGAAAACTGACGAACAGGAGCGCCAGAATGATGCCCGGCGGGGCAAAGATGATATTCCACCCCAGCGAATTTTTGAGCCACCCGCCCAACGCGCCCTGCGGCCCATAGAGAATGACCAGCATGACGCCGGTGACGACCGTCGGAATGGCAAAAGGGATGTCGATGATCGCATTGACCAGGGAGCGGCCGGGAAACGGATAGCGCACCAGGACATAGGCCATGAGCGTGCCCATGACCGTATTGATTAGCGTCATGACCCCCGCGGTCCAGAGGGTCAGCTTGATCGCGGCCCAGGCCGCCGGCCGGCTGATATCGACCCATAGACCGCCGAGGCCGCCGCTCAAACCGTCGTTAAGGACTGCGGCCAGCGGGAGAATCAGCATCAATCCCAGGTAGCTGACCGCCGCGGCGCGCAGGCCCCATTGCTTCCAGGGGAACGCCAATTGCCGCGCTTGCGGCGCGGCAACTTGAGGTGGGATGGCACTCATCTAGTTCTGAATTACTGCCCCTTTTCTTGTTGAACTTGATCCATCAGCTTGCTGTAGATTCCGTCATTGCCAAAGAAGGGCTGGGTGACCTGGCTCCATCCCCCGAAATAATCGATGGGGAAGAGGTCTTGCACATCCGGGTACTGCCCCTTGGTCTCCTGGGCGACGGTGGGGTCCACCGAGCGCAAGCCATACTGGGCGAACACGCGCTGGATGTCTTTGGTAAAGAGGAAATCGCGAAAGGCTTCGGCCACGACGCGAGTCCCATGCTTGTCCACGTTCTTGTCCACCACTGCGATCGGGTTCTCGATCAGGATGGTCGAGCGCGGAATGATATAGTCATAGGTCTGTCCCGCCTGGCGCCCCACGATCGCTTCGTTCTCATACGTAATCGCGACGTCCCCGACGCCCTTTTCATAATTGGTGATGCTCTCGCGCGCGCCCTTGTCGAGCACCGAGACGTTCTTCAAGACGTTCTTGACAAAGCCCTGCGCAGCCTGATCGTCGTCCTTGGTTACGCCGGTCACAAACCCGCGCTTGGCCGCGCCATACATCGCCATGATGTTCCACTGGGCGCCGCCGCTCGTCTTGGGATCCGGCGTCAGAATGTCCAGCCCCTTTTGCGTCAGGTCGTTCCAGTCCTTGATCCCCTTGGGATTGCCTTTGCGCACCGCGAGGACGACGACCGAATCGCTGACCATGCCCTTGGTCCCTTTGGTGGTCCAGTCGTGCGTGATAAGGCCCGCTTTGACAATCGTCTGGATGTCGCCGGCCAGCGAGAGGGCGGCGATATCCGCTTCAAACCCGTTGACGATGGCGCGCGCCTGCGCTCCCGAGCCGAGATACGATTCCTGAAATTCGACGTCCTGTCCGGTTTTGTCCTTCCACATCTTTTTAAAGAGTGGAATGATTTTACCATAAGCTTCCTGCGGTGTGGTATAGGCCCCAAGGATGAGGGTCACCTTGCCGGCGGCTGTCGCAGGCGTCCCCGGTTGAGAAGTGGGGGCGCCGGATTGTGGGGTTGCCGGGCTTGAGCCGCAACCGGCCACCACCGCGATAGCCAGGATCAGTCCAAGCAGGACCAGCGAGCGAGCGAAATACTTCACCTCTGCCTCCGAAAATCGTTTAATGAGTTGTGCGAAAGAACTTGCTTCTATAATCTACCAGAAAAGGGTGACAGGGTGGAGAGTAGACCGGTGACAAGATGGTGACATTTATGGTGCGTTGACGGTAGAGCGAAACTTTGCGATATATAAAGCCCCCGAACTGAAGGGGGCTCCTGCTCGATTTCCCCGCCCGGTGCTATAATGGAGACATCCTGTTCGCGCGGCTTGCTTGCGTTGCTCGAAAGGAGTCTTACAAATGAAAGATACAGCGGAAAGAGCCCGCAGAAAACCGGCGTGGTTCTTTTATCCGGGCTGGGTTGTGCTGACCGCCATCAGCATACCCATCGCCTTTTTTATCGCAATGGCAATCATGTCACCCATCGTGCGCACAGTGGGTGATACGATAGTGGTAGGGGGACAAAGGCATATCACCGAGGATTTCCTGCCCGCATATATTCTCGTGCCGGTGCTCGGCTTGCTAACCGGGTCACTGCAATATCTCTTGCTCCGTCTCTACCTGCCGCGCATGGGGTGGTGGATCGCCGTCACGTTCGTCGGGTGGCTGCTGCCTTTTGCGATCTTAAGCTTTTTGTTCTCCATCGCCGCCCTGCCCGGTTTCACTGGAACGGCGGCCATGGCGCTTTCCGCGGTTGTCTATGGCGGCTCGATCGGGTTGGCGCAGTGGTTGCTCCTGAGACGCCGTGTCCGTCGCGCTTACCTGTGGATTCTCGGGTGCATGCTCGGCTGGGGAGTGGCCTTCCTGGTTGTGGGCGAGTCCATTTCGAACACACCGGACATTGTAGCCGTCGCGCTCATTCCACCTGCGGTCGCATGCTTCGCCTGGTGGTTGCTGCTGGACAAACTCGCCCCACATGAGAGCAACGGCGGAAATACCCCGCGCAATACCGCGCTGGCGACGTTAGGCTCAACCAACCCCAAGTAGTAATCCATATCCTTTTGATGCGAGCAAGAGCAACCTGCCTCTTGCTCGGTTTGCATTTGACGATGGGTGTCTTATAATTGCTCAATGGTCGCGCCCATTTTAGCCACTAAACTTTACATCCCCCCGCCCCGGCCTCAACTTGTCCGCCGCCCGCGCCTGATCGAGCTGTTGAACGAAGGTCTGCGCCGCAAACTGACCCTCCTCTCTGCCTCCGCCGGCTTTGGTAAGACCGTGCTGGTCGGCGAATGGGTTGCCGGTTGTCCACAACCGGCTGCCTGGTTGTCGCTGGACGAAGGGGATAACGACCCTGCGCGCTTTGTGACCGGTCTCGTCGCGGCCTTGCAAACGATTGCGCCAAATATGGGCGCAGGGGTGTTGGGCGTGCTCCAATCCCCTCAGCCGCCGCCCATCGTATCGATTCTGACGGCTCTGCTCAATGAAATCGCCGCCATCCCGGACCATTTCGTCCTCGTGCTGGATGACTATCATGTGATTGACGCCAAACCGGTTGACGATGCCCTCGCCTTTCTGCTCGATCACCTGCCGCCGCAGATGCACCTGGTCATCGCCACGCGTGAGGATCCCCATCTCCCCCTTGCTCGCTTGCGAGTCCAGGGCCAATTGACTGAACTGCGCGTCGCAGACCTGCGTTTTACCCTCTCCGAAGCCGCCGGATTTCTAAACCAGGTGATGGGGCTCACCCTTTCGGCGGAAGACATCGCCGCATTGGAAGCGCGCACCGAAGGCTGGATTGCCGGCCTGCAATTGGCCGCGATTTCAATGCAGGGACAGCAGGACGCCGCCGGCTTTATCCGATCTTTTACCGGCAGTCACCATTTCGTGCTGGATTATCTGGTTGAAGAGGTCCTGCACCGGCAGCCCGAAAGCGTTCAGACCTTTTTGCTGCGCACATCCATCCTCGACCGCCTGTGCGGCCCCCTGTGCGACGCCGTTCTGCGCGACCCCGCTGCTTCCGGACAGGAAACCCTGGAATATATCGAACGCGCCAACCTGTTCCTCGTCCCTCTGGACAACGAGCGACGCTGGTATCGATATCATCATCTCTTTGCCGAACTGCTGCGGCAGCGGCTTGCCCAGAACAGCGCCTCATCCAGGGAGGAGACGGAGCGCCGCATGAATGAATTGCACATCCGCGCCAGCCAGTGGTACGAAGAGAATGACCTGGCGCTGGAAGCGTTTCACCATGCCGCCGCCGCCAGGGACGTCGAGCGCGCCGCGCGGCTGATCGGTGGAGAACGGATTCCCCAGCACTTTCGCGGCGCGGTCACGGCGATCCTCGACTGGCTGGAATCACTGCCGGTCACAGCCCTGAATGCCAAACCCTGGTTATGGTGGAGGCATGCTTCGCTCCTGCTGGTTAATGGTCAAACGACCGGCGTAGAGGAAAAACTCCAGGCCGCCGAAACAGCCCTGCGCGGCGCCGAGCCGGACGACCAGACCCGAAATCTGGTCGGACAAATCGCCACCGCCCGGGCGGTGCTGGCTTTCACCCGGTATCAGGTAGATATCATGCTTGCCCAGTCCCGCCGCGCGCTGGAGTACCTGGATTCCACCAGCCTGATTTCCCGCGCCAGCGCCTACTGGACTCTGGGTTTTGCATACTTTCTCCAGGGAGACCGTTCCGCCGCCCGCCAGGCGCTTGCTGAAGCGATATCGATCAGCCAGACCTCCGGGAATATCTTTACGACCATCCTGGCCACAATCGGTTTGGGCAACATCCAGGAGGCGGAAAACCAGCTCCGCCTTGCGGCCGAGACCTATCGGCGCGTCCTGCAATTGGCAGGCGATCAGCCGCTTCAGGTTATTAACGAAGCGTATCTTGGGTTAGCCCGTATCTATTATGAATGGAACGACCTGGATGCCGCCGGGCAGCATGGGGAGAAGAGCCTCCAACTGGCGCAGCAGTATGACCGGGTGATTGACCGGTTCGTTAGCTGTGAAGTGTTTCTCGCGCGCCTGAAACTGGCCCGGGGAGATGTGCCCGCCGCGGCCGCAATCTTGTACAAGGCCGATCAGTCGATCCGCCAGTATAACTTTTCGCAGCGAATGTCAGAGGTGGCAGCCGCCCAGGTGCTTGTCTTGCTTCGCCAGGGCAATCTGACAGAGGCGGCGCATCTGGCTCAGATGCACAAACTCCCAATCAGTCAGGCGCGGGTACACCTGGCTCAGGGCGACACCTCCTCTGCACTGGCCGTGCTAGAGTCATTGCGCCGGCAGATGGAAGCAAAGCATTGGCAAGATGAACGGCTCAAGGTATTGGTTCTGCAGGCGCTCGCGTACCATGCGCATGGCGAAAAGGACAAGGCGGCGCAACTGCTGGGCGACGCGCTGGCGTTGGCAGAGCCGGACGGCTTTATCCGTATCTTTGTGGACGAAGGGCTGCCAATGGCTCAACTATTGTCACGGGTCGCTGCTCACGGGGTTATGCCGGACTATGCAGGCAAGTTGCTGGCTGCATTTCAAGCCGAGGCGCAGCCTCTCCCAATTGCCCCCCAGTCCGCGCCAGACAAGAGCCAGGACAGACCGGAGCCGTCCCCTGCCCGACCCCTGATCGAGCCGTTAACCCCACGCGAGTTAGAGGTGCTACAACTGGTTGCCCAGGGGCTCTCGAATCGAGAGATTAGCGAGCGGCTTTTCCTCGCTCTGGACACGGTTAAAGGGCACAACCGCAGAATTTATGACAAACTGCAAGTTCAAAGGCGCACGGAAGCGGTCGCCCGCGCCCAAGAGCTGGGTTTGTTATAAGTTATCCTCGATCTTTCCCCTCCTTCCATCATTCAAAACAACACTCCTAATCAACACCAAAGTGTCTATTCGCTGACACGGTGTGCGGATATACTCCTTGTGCACTGAGCGAGCGGCGCAGGCTATTGCGCCAGGCCACAACAGGTACAGGGTCATGTCAAACGAACTCGAAACCAAAACGGATCCAGGTCAGCCCCTGGTCTATCAAATCAGGATCAAAGGCCATCTGGGTTCTCAATGGACAGACTGGTTCGAGGGCCTGTCCATTACCTTGCAAGACAGCGGCGATACGCTTTTGACCGGTCCGGTGATTGACCAGGCCGCGTTGCATGGATTGTTAAAGAGGGTGCGCGATCTGGGAATGCCCTTGCTCTCAGTCAGTCCCGTTCAACCTGATCCGGCAGATGCGCCAGAGGTCAGGTCCGCTTCAATGAAGCGCCCCCCGGAGTTTGAAAAAGGAGAAAAAATGAATTCAATCCAAAAGACCGCACGAATGGCCGGGTTCCTGTATGTCCTCTTTTTGATCACCGGTATCTTTGCCGGGGTTGTTCGCTCGAATCTGATTGTATATGGAGATGCCGGGGTCACCGTCAAACAGATTATGGCCGCTCCGTGGCTGTTCCGCATCGATTTTATCAGCGACCTGCTCTCCGGCGCGCTCTTTCTGTTGTCGGCCTGGGCTTTGTACGTGTTATTGAAACCGGTCAATAAAAACCTCGCTTTACTGTTCGTGTTGTTGAACCTGGGCGGCGTCGCCGTCCAGTGTGTGAGCCTGCTGAATCAATTCGCGGCGCTGTTGCTATTGAGCGGTGCGGATTATCTGAAGGCATTCCCGGCGGATCAACTGCAAGTGCTGGCGATGCTTTTTCTCAATTTACATCGGAATGGGTTTATGATTGCCCAGCTATTCTTTGGCGCGTGGCTCTTGCCTCTGGGGTATCTGGTGTACAGGTCGGGTTTCCTTCCCGGGATTTTAGGTGTATTGTTGATCGTCGATTTCTTTGGTGTTCTGATCTGGTTTTTTCAGTTCTTTCTCTTGCCGGGTTATGAAGTTATCACCTACCCTGGGCTCGCGGCCAGTTTTGTTGCGGAGGTTTCACTGAGTTTGTGGCTCTTGATCAAGGGCGTAAAGGATCAGCAACCGGTTTTGGCGAGCTGATGGTTGGAAATAAGAAAGGATGTGTGCAAAGATGAAAGCGATTGTATCTGAAAAATATGGCACGCCGGATGTGCTGCAGTTCAAAGAGGTGGAAAAGCCTGCGCCCAAGGATGATGAAGTCCTGATCCGTGTTCATGCTTCATCCGTCAATGCGCGTGACTGGCATCTCCTGACGGCGGATATATTCCTGGTCCGCCTGATGGGCCAGGGGCTTTTCAAGCCCAAAAACGATATCCTCGGCGCGGATGTCGCCGGGCGCGTCGAAGCGGTGGGGAGTCACGTCACGCAATTTCGGCCCGGGGATGAGGTGTTTGGTTGCTTGTTCCGGTATAGCGGGCGCACTTTTGCCGAGTATGTCTGCGCCGGGGAAAACGAAATCGTGCGCAAGCCGGCCAATCTATCGCTCGAGCAAGCGGCGGCCGTCCCGTTGGCGGCAATGACCGCCTTGCAGGGTCTGCGCGACAAGGGAAACATCCAGCCGGGCCAAAAGGTACTGATTCAAGGCGCGTCGGGGGGTGTGGGAACGTTTGCCGTCCAGCTTGCCAAATCGTTTGGGGCTATTGTCACGGGCGTATGCAGCACACGGAATGTGGACATGGTTCGCTCGTTCGGGGCAGACCACGTCGTCGATTACAAGAAGGAAGATTTCACCCGAAACGGGCAGCGCTATGACCTGATTCTGGCGGCGAACGGATATCACCCGCTTTCAGATTACCTGCGCGCATTAAGCCCGGAGGGAACCTATGTCGTCGCGGGAGGCACCCTGGGTCAGCTCATCCAGGCGATGAGCCTGGGACGAATAATGCCTAGGACCGGGCGTCAGAAAATATTTGTCGCTTCGCTGGTGCAGAACCCAAAAGATTTGGTCCTGATGAAGGAGCTTCTTGAAGCGGGAAAGGTGGTACCGGTGATCGATGCGTGTTACCCGTTGAGTCAAACGGCTGACGCGTTCCGGTATTTTGACCAGGTGCACGCCAGGGGGAAAATAGTCATCACGATGGAACATGGCAACTAAACCTACCGGCGCGCCCATTTCTCCATTTCCCTATTTTGTTTTATAATCTCTTCGTGCTCACCCAAACTCAAGAAGAACTATCCGCCGTTGAAAGCCCCATCCGCGTCCGCGACCAGCTCATCACCATCATCATCCCCGCCTATAACGAGGAACAGGCCATCGCCGATGACCTGAAAAAGATTTTCGAGTGCATGGACGCGACGACCTATCAGTACGAAGTGATCGTCGTGGATGATGGGTCCACCGACCACACCGCCGACATCGTGCGCCAGTTCGCGCGGGTCCGGCTCATCCAGCATCCGCTGAATCGCGGCACCGGCGCGGCCACCAACACCGCGGTGCGCAATGCCCGCGGCGAGATCATCGCCATGACCGACGGCGATGGCACCTATCCCGTCCAGGATCTCCCGCGCCTGTTGGAGGCGATGGAGGGCTGCGATATGGTTATTGGCGCGCGCACCAAAGAGGCTGGGACCATGAAGGTCCTGCGCACGCCGGCCAAGTGGTTCATCCGCACGCTGGCCTCTTATTTGACCGAAACGCCGATTCCGGACCTGAACAGCGGCCTGCGCGTCTTTCGCAAGGCGCTCGCCCTGAAATTTATGCACCTCCTGCCGCACGGGCATTCCTGGGTCTCGACCATTACGCTGGCGCACCTCGCAGACGATTACCTGGTGCGCTTTATCCCGATCGACTATTACCCGCGCAAGGGGCGCTCGACCTTCAAGCCCATCACCGACACCTACAACTATTTGCTGCTGGTCATCCGCACCGTCATGTATTTCAATCCGATCAAGGTGCTCCTGCCCGGCGCGCTCTTGCTCTTGATCGGCGGCGCGGCCCGCCAGGTGTACCAGTTCTTTACGGTCAACTGGCATGTGCAGAGCTCAAACGTCGTGCTCGTCCTGGCCGGACTGAACATCTTGATGATCGCCCTGCTCGCCGACCTCGTCGTTCGCCGCGCCCGGCAATAAGACGCCTCACCCCCGACCCCTCTCCCGCCTGGCGGGAGAGGGATGGGGTGAGGCCCATCCCAAAAATGCAAGTGGTCAACGATAGCGGGGACGTTTCGCCGGGCGTCCCTCTTCTTATTTCCGTCATCATCGTCAACTATAACGGCAGGCATTACCTGGAACGGTGCCTGCCTTGTCTCGCCGCGCAGACGTTCCCCGCCTATGAGGTGATCGTCGTCGATAACGCCTCCGCCGACGGGTCCGTCGAATGGATGGCGGCGCAGCATCCCGAGGTCCGCGTGATTCCTTCTGCCACGAACCTGGGCTTTGCCGAAGGGAACAACCTGGGGATTCGCGCGGCGCGCGGAACGTGGATTGCGCCGCTCAACAATGATACCGAGATCGAGCCGGATTACCTGGAACGGCTGGCCGACCCCATGCACGATCCCACCGTCGGCATGGTCGCCACCCTGATGCTCGAATTCAACCGCCGCGACGTGATCGATTCCGCCGGCATTCGGATCGACCGCGCCGGCTTTGCGTGGAACCGGCTGGCGGGCGAGCGCGCATCACAGGTGACCGCGCGGCAAGAGGTGTGGGGACCCTGCGCCGGCGCGGCGCTCTACCGCCGCGCGATGCTCGACCAGGTGGGCCTGTTTGACGGGGACTATTTCGGCTTTTACGAGGATGTGGACCTCGCGTGGCGGGCGCGGCGCGCCGGCTGGCGCTGTCTGCTCGTCCCGGAGGCGCGCGTCTATCATGTGCACGGCGGCAGCTTTCACCACGGCTCGCCCCAAAAGCTCTACCTGCTTGCGCGCAACCGCTGGTGGACGGTCGTCAAGGACTATCCGATGCCGGGCTTGCTGTTCAACCTGCCCCTCATCCTGTTCCTCGACCTGGCGGCCCTTGTTCGCTCCCTGATCAAGCATCGCTCGCTCGCTCCCCTCCGCGGCCGCCTCGCCGCCCTCCGCACCCTCCGCTCGGCGCTCGCCAAGCGGCGCGGCTAGCGCGCGACCTCCCCTTGCACATACACGGTGTATTTAGCCACCGGGTGCGGCACGGTCTCGAAATCTACCTTGAAGGTCGCGGTTGCTCCCGCCGTCACCTGCGACGGGTCTGCATCCACCGCGTGCGCATTGATCACCCAGCCATTTACGTCGTATAATACGACGATGGCCTGAACTGCTTGCGCCTTTTCCTTGCCGGTGTTCTTGATCTCGCCGGTCACGGTATAGGTCGAATTCGAGCCCACCTGGCCCTTGTCCGAGGTCACCGCGAGATCGGTGTACGGCGTGCCGGTTGCGATGCCCGGCACATTGCAGCGAAATTCCAGCGTATAGCTCTGCCAGTCGGGCGCGGGCGGTTCGAGGACCGCGTTAAAGGGCGCGGATTCTGCCGGCGGAATCACATTGCGCATCAACGGGGCCGAGGTCGCGCCGAGGTATTGTCCCTGGCGGTTGAACAGACGGATGACCACCAGCACCGATTCGCGGGCGGCGTTCCCTGTGTTGCGCGGTTCGCCCACGAAATGGGTCTTGTCCTGCCGGTCCGTGAAAAAGGCGAACGAGTGCGGCATATCCCAGCCGGTGCAGAGGATGCCCACCGGGGTCGGCGTGGGCGCGGCGGTAGCGGGGAGCAGGGTGAGCGTGGCCGTCGGACGAATCGCCGTCGTCGTGCGCGTCGCGGTGGCCGCCGGGGTTGAGAGCACGGTCCCGGTCACGGTGAGCGTGCGCGTGGCGGTGACGGTGAAAGCCGCTGCGGTCGCGGTCGGGGTCGCGGCCGGGAGCGCCTGCGCCTCCGGCTGAATCGTATTTGTGCGCGTGACGACAATCGCCGCCAGCAGGATAAAGACGCCAATCGTCAGCACGGCCATCACGGCAATAATCAGTTTCTGGGCGCGAGTCATACGTTTTTCCTCCCGCCTCATTATACCAACGTCAAGAAAAAAAGGAGCAACATGCAAGGACTGGATACGATTGAAGACAAGATCCGGCAGAACTTTGTCGCCAAGAACGCGGCGCGCGATGCCGCCCTCTCCAAGTCGCGCGAGCTCATTCGCTACTGCTCGCTCTCGATTCGCGCCACGCATCGCGGCGAGCATGACGAGGCGGTCAAGCTCCTCGGGCGGGCCGGCGAATTGGCCGCCGCGATGAAGCAGGATGTCGCCGCCTATGCGGACCTCTACTTTACGGGGTATGTGCAGGATGCGCTCAAAGAGTTTGCCGAGGCCAACATCGTGCATGCCCTGATTACCAATCAGCCCATCCCCGATCCCGAAGCGATCGGCGTGGACTATGCCGCCTATCTCAACGGGCTGGGCGAAGCGGCGGGCGAGCTCCGGCGCTATACGCTTGACATCATCCGCCACGGCAAGCTGGAACGGTCCGAAGAGACCCTCCAGGCGATGGACGACATCTATTCGCTGCTCGTCACGGTGGATTTCCCCGACGCAATCACCGGCGGGCTCCGGCGCACGACCGACATGGTGCGCGGCGTCCTTGAGCGCACACGCGGCGACCTCACAGTCGCCTGGCGCCAGGAAAAGCTGGAGGCGCGACTCACGCAGTTCGAGCAGGGGATAAAGTAGCAGGTCACAGGCCGCAGGTCACAGGGGGCCGGTCGCAGGCGGCGGCGGCTGCTGCGGAAACATTGCACCACGAAGGACACAAAGAATGCGAAGGATTTTATGTTTTCTTCGTCTCCTTTGCGGCGTTTGTGGTGGGTTTCTGTGGCCGGTAATTTTCTATGAGCACAAGGAGTAAATCCCGCGAGGGGCGGGTCATTCGCGCGAGCGAAATTGGGGAGTATGTCTATTGCCACCGGGCGTGGTGGCTGGGGCGTGTGGTTGGGATCGAGAACGCGAATCGTGCGGAACTGGAGGCGGGGATTGCGCGTCATCAGGCGCACGGGCGCGGGGTGCGGCGCGCCTTTTGGCTGAGGCGCGCCGCGCTCGTGCTCGTATTGGTTGCTGTTGTGCTGGCGGCGCTGTTACTCGTGCTGTGGCTGGGGCAGGGGTGACGACTCATGTAAGCGCCAGGTGCGAATTTATCTGAAGGGGCTCGCGATGGTCGCTAAAAACGAACGTGCCATCAAAAAAGTCGAAAGGTGCATCGCATTGATGGACAGCTGCATGATGGTTCGGACAAATGAGTACCAAGTTACTGAGAGCATCTTCCCCACCGCGACTAAGCCATTGCAGGTGATGCCCATGGCACAGCTTTTCATCGTAGACCGCGTTTGGATCCCATCCGCAGATCTGGCAGCGGCCTGCGTATCGCTCTTGCAGCTCTTGAACGAATTGCCTGTTCCTTGTGGGCGCCTGTGTGTACAAATATTCTTGGCGTTGTTCGGCGATCCCGTGTGCCTCTTGTCGAACGAGGCTCTCAACCTTCTGATAATCGCCTAAAAGCAACGTGGCCTCTAATTTTTCTTCGGGCAGGATTTGGGCTCTGGGCTCCAGCGGGAGATGTGCAGCAAAGGCGCAGAGGATTTGATGATCGGCAGCCGTAATGCGCCGGACAGCTGCAGCGCCTTGAAAGGATTGTCCAAGGTAAGGGGCATTCGCGCGACAACTCAGGCTGCGAATGATGGCGTCCACTCTCGGCCCCTGATCCGCCTTAAAGTAACGCGATTTATGGAGGTCGCCCCAAATACGATAGCGCCCATAACGGAAATTAGGCGGGTTAAAAGTTTTGGCGCGAACAACCAACTCGGCAGCAAGGGTATAGAACCCTTTGCGTGTACGTGTAAAAGCCCATAGGCTGTCCCCGCTGTCGATTGTGTGCATCAGCGGGTTGGCTTGATTCAGATGATAGCCGGCACCGTAATCAAGATCGTGCCGATAGTTGTCGCCGCGCCAGTAATAGAGGAGAGGCATGATGGGAAAAGCGAAATGGTCCCGTTCCAATTAGCAATGTGAAACCGCGCCGGTTCTGATTACAGGCTACTGCCCACTACCCACTATTTCCCCCGGTCAGCTTTTCGCAGATCTGCCACAGCTTGTCTTCCGCTGCGTCGTTCCGGAATTCGCATTCGACCTCTTCCCGGTCCTCGTAGAATTTTCCGCTCACCCCGGCTACTTCCGGCGCGCTGGCCAGCCAGACTACGGTGTCTGCGCCCTCCACCGATGTCCGGTCGCTCCGCTGTTTGAGCATCTGGTGGATGTGCCGGGGCATTTCGCGATAGAGTCCGGTTTCCGGAACCAGTCCCGGCGCGAGCGCGTTGGCCGTCACCCCGCTCCCGGCGAGCCGCCGCGCGAATGCCCAGGTCAGCAGGCGGTCACATGCTTTGGACTGGGCATAGCCCTGTGTGCTATCATACGGCCGCCGCTCGAACTGCAAGTCGTCCAGGTCCAGGTTGCTTGCAAACTCGGAGGCGACGTTCACGATGCGCGCGGGCGCGCTCTTTTTCAGCAGGTCGAGGAGCTCGACCGTCAACAGGTAATAGCCAAGGACGTTCGTCGCAAAGGTCATCTCGACGCCGTCCGCCGAGAGCTGTCGCGTCTGCCGGTTCAGCGCCGCATTGTTCACGAGCACGTCGAGCCGCGGGTATCGCTTTTCGTACGCGCGCGCAAACTCGCGAATCGATGCCTGGCTCGACGCTTCGAGGTGCATCACCGCAATATGTTGGTCTTTCGTCGCGTGGGTCAGTTTCTCCGCCAGCTCCTGCCCGCGTTTTATATCCCGGCATGCCAGCACGAGATTCGCCCCAAGCGCGGCCAGTCCTCGCGCACTCTCCAGCCCAATGCCCGACGTCGGGCCTGTGATAATCACCTGCTTGTCATTCAACATAGGTTTTTCCCCTTGTGATTTGCCTGCCGCTTGTGTCCTGTGACCTGCCGCCGGTGGCCTGCCACCGGCTCAACGCCTCGTGATGTGTTTCGAATGCCAGCTCGTCATAGGGAATCTGGTCCGGCGCAAAAAACTGGACCTCGGTCGAGTCGCTCCCCGCCGTGGCTGCGCCGCCGCTGATGCGCGCGCGATAGAGGATGAGGACGCCCGAGCTCTGCTTGTAGGTGTGAAAATAGGACCAGACGCCCCACAGCTCTTGCAGCTCGACCGCCAGTCCTGTCTCTTCCAGGCATTCCCGCCGCGCCGTCGCTTCCGTCGTCTCGTCGATCTCCATATACCCGGCCGGCAGTCCCCACAGCCCCTTGCCCGGATTCTCACCCCGCCGCACGAGGACCACCCGGCCGCTCTCGTCCGCGGCCACGACCCCCACTGCGATCGGCGGATTGAGATAGACAATAAAGCCACAACTTGGGCAGACCGGCCTGATTCGATGATCCTCGACCGGCCGGCGTTCGAGGGCATGCCCGCACTGCGGGCAGAAATTATTGACGCTCATGATTCAAGCATTTTACACTGTTCTCGCCTTCGCTTCAAGCGGCTGTATGCGCGCTCGGTTCTCTCTACCAATCCGGTTCTTTCCGTTGTCTCCGGCCCCCTCCGACGAGTCCAGTCCCCTCTCCGCTGTGCGGACGGCATGGCCTCGAAGGGGAGGAGGGTTAGGGTGGGGGTGCGGAGGTGGGGGCGCTGCCATATTCCCAGGTTTGACTTGGTTTTCACCTCGTGCTATAGTCGCCAGTCGGTCGGTGCTGTTGTAGCG
>JBAVQS010000161.1:0-2350 GCA_049694275.1 Anaerolineae bacterium
TGACCGTTCCCAATGTAACAGGCCAGCATACGATCGATATTGCGCTATCGCTGGACGAGGCCCAGTCCTGGCAGGCGGCCGGCGACCAGGTTGTTGTGAACGTTCTGCAGCCAACACCGACGCCGACACCCAAGCCGACCGCCACGCCGAGCCCGGTGCCGACCCAGCGGCCGACCGCAGTTGCCATTGCGCAGCCAACCAAGGCGCCCGCAGCCGCAGGCCCACCACCGGCCGCGGTCGGCGTCAACCGCTTTGGCTATGGCTCACAGCTCAACTGGACGAGCTCGCCTATCGGGCACGATGGCGAATTTGGAACGCTGAATTCCATGGGTTTTGGCTGGGCCAAGATTCAGGTGCGCTGGTGCGATCTACAAGGCTCGCCGGGCGCGCCGGATACCTCGGCGCTCAGCGAAATGAATAACCTCGCCAAGGCGCACGGCATCAAGCTCCTCTTTAGCGTTGTGTGCGGTCCGTCCTGGACCGGCGGCCAGAGCGTCGACGGTAACCCCGGTCCTCCCAATGATCCCGGGCAGCTCGGCCAGATCCTGGGCGGGCTAGCCGGAACATTCTGCCCGGCAAGTGACAGCGAGGGGGGGCTCCACGCAATCGAGGTCTGGAACGAGACCAATCTCAGCCGCGAGTGGGGTCCGCACCCGCTAAATGGCGCAGACTATCTCCGGTATCTCAGCGTCGCCTACACCTCGATCAAGGCTGCCTGCCCAAAAATCATCGTCGTCTCCGGCGCACCGACGCCGACCGGGGTGAGCAATGCGAACGCCGTCCCCGACGACCAGTATCTTCAGCAAATGTATTCGGCGGGGCTCAAGCAGTACAGCGACGCGATCGGCATCCACCCCAGCGGCTATAATGTACCGGTAGACTGCAACATTACCGATCCGGCCTGCGGTCCGCCGCCAGGCACCTCTTTCATGGCGCCCTGGAACAGTCGTCACTATAGTTTTAGCTTTCTCTCGATGATGACCCGTTATCGAAACATCATGGTGGCGAACGGCGATGGCGCCAAACAGCTTTGGGCCACCGAGTTCGGCTGGGGCGTTACCGGGAGTCCCTTCCCAGGGTACGAGTACGAAAAGGATAACACCCCGGATGAGCAAGCCCAGTGGCTGGTCGGCTCTTATCGTTATGCCAAGCAGTGGGGCTGGGTCGGGGTCATGTTCGTGTGGAACCTCGACTTTACGAGCGGCGAGAATGGCGCCTTTTCCATTCTGAACAAGCCTGCCCAGTCCGCGCTCGCCGGCATTCCTAAATAAACACACGGGATAGAGGGGTAAAGGCAAGAGCAATAGCGCTCTTGCCTTTATTTTTTCGGTAAAGTGGCTATACTTGTTGTTACCGATTGGGGGATGAGATGAGCATTTTACAAATCCCGGATGATCTTGCGCAGATAATTCAGCAACAAGCCCGGTTGCGCGGTGTGCCAATCGAAGATTTTCTTAGCTCGGCGGTTCTGCGGGAACAGACGCTGGCCGATCGCTTAAAGATCGAACAAGAACAAGAATGGTGGCTGGGCCTGCCGTTGAAAGAACGCGCTCAGTATCAGGGGGAGTTTATTGCAGTTCATGAACAGCAACTGGTCGACCACGATAAAGACAACAGAGCGCTCCATGAACGAATTCGGGCCAAATATGGCCGAACTGCTATTTTAATCATGCCCGCCGAAGGGCCACGAGAGATTCGGATTTTTAGCCCACGAATCATAAGATGATCAAGATACCGTATAGTACGGAATATTTCCCACCTGCGCCCGCGTTAATGGTTGTGCTTGCTGCTCCTGGTCAATCGCTGCAGATCGGCTCCTACCCTGGGCTGATTGACACCGGTTCGGACGGAACTTTATACCTTTACGTCTCTTGGAAAAGCTGAATGTTCCCGTAGAATACACTGCAAACGTCCGCTCACACTTGGGAGACGAATTGCGTCGTGTTTCTCTGTACACCGTCGATGTCATTTTCGATACAACGCGTTTGCCTAGCATTGAGGTTGTAGGTGATGACTGGGCAACGAAATCATTATCGGGCGGAATGTGCTAAACAAATTACGTTTGTTGCTGGATGGGCCTCAACAATCAGTCGAGATCAAATAAAAATGGGGCAAGCCCGCGCCGCGAAAGTATTGGGGCGGCCGAGCCGGCGCATCCGTTTATCCGTTTGCTATTCGTTGACGCTTGGCGCAATCTGGTTTCTGGTCCATTCGGCATTCATTATCTGGGATGGCCTGCACGACAGGCTCGCGCCGGCGGATCTGGCGGTGGTGCTCGGGAACAAGGTCGAGCAGAATGGACAGCCATCGTGGGGACTCCAGACCCGTTTGGACAAGGCGCTGCAACTCT
>JBAVQS010000162.1:0-20318 GCA_049694275.1 Anaerolineae bacterium
GTGGCGGCCGCAGGGGCTTGTCTCTGTGGGCATCGGCTCGCGGTTTTTGCGCGGCGCGGATGTGATGGTGACGGAAGGGGTGGTTGGGGAGGACCTATTTGAAATTACAGACCGCGCCATCCATGCATTGCAGGAGTGGGCGCCCCATCTGCTGCTCGTGGTGTACTATGTGGCGGATTCCGCCGGGCACTTGTACGGCCCGGAGGCGCCCGAGACGCTGGCGGCGATCGAGGCAATCGATGGGATGGCCGCGCGGCTGTTGGTGGCGTACGCCGAGAAGGGATTTCTGGATTCGACAGTGGTCACGGTCCTTGCCGATCACGGGATGATGCAGGTAGAACAGGTGGCGCCCAAGGACTGGGGCGCCAATGTGGGGGCGCTAACGCATGGCCGGGTCGCGCTCATCCCCCAGCGGCTGTCGGATGAACAGTTAAATGCCCTCCGGGCTGACCCCCTCGTCGAGACAATCTATGGGCGCACCGAGTTGGAGCGCTTGCGGGCGTGGGGGCCATCCTGGGGTGAACACGTCGTGTTGCTCAAAGAGGGATGCATGTTTAAGGGGGACCGGCCGATGCGCGGCTATCATGGCGCCTGGAGCCCGGTTGAACAGCGCATTCCGCTAATCTTGAGCGGCGCAGGGATTCGAGCCGGCTCGCGCCTCGAAAGCTGCGAGATTATTGATATTGCGCCCACGCTCTCGACTCTGCTGGGCGGGGATGTGCCGGCGCAATCGGAAGGGCGGGTCCTGTGGGAGGCGCTGGATACCGAAAAGCCGCGCTAGCGCATTCGCAACCGGTTGACGACGGGCGGAATTGGCGTAATGCTGAATACTGGAACGAACCTACAAATACCGATACTGCACGGGCGCTGGACAGCGGAAAACCGTACCGCTATCGAACAACTTCTGACCCGTTCCTACCCGGAGCCACCGATTGCCGTTTTTGATTGGGATAACACCTGCATTTATCGCGATATTGGCGATGCGACCTTTCACAGCCTGGCCGCCGATCTCGGTTTCAAGTTCGATGCCCCTGGTTTCTGGGATTGGGTGACGGAGGCCGCCCCGATTGATTTTGCGAGCGCGGCCTATGAAGCGTATCGCCGGCGTCCAAACCCTGACACCCACCATTGCCTGCGGCTCGCTTTTGAGCGAGGGCGTAAGGCGTACTATGATGGCATGGACGACAATTCGGCGTGCGCGTGGGATGCGGGCGCTTTTCTGGGTTGGCGCTTTTCGGATGCGCGCGAATATGCTCGCCAGGTCATGCTACGCGAGCTGGCCCACCCGCTGACCGCCGAGGTGTATGAATACGAGGGCACCCGTATCGAGATTCTCCAGGGCATTCGAGTTCGCCCCGAGATGCAAGAGCTGGTCCGCGTGATGCAGCAGGTTGGGTGGCAGGTGTGGGTCATCTCGGCTTCGCCGCAGTGGGTGGTCGAGCCGTTTGCCGAGTTGTATGGCATTCCCGCGAACCGCGTCGTCGCCTTGCGACGCGCCCTCGTCGATGGCCGCATGACCCGTGCCGTAGAGCCGCCGGTTTCGTTCTCGGATGGCAAGCTCGACGCTTACCGGATGTTTGTCGATGCTCACCGGCCTCCCTGGTTTGCCGCAGGGGACAGCGTCTATGATTGGAAACTGCTCGAATGGGCAGAGGGCGGCCGGCTGCTCGTCGAGCCGACTCACCCTCGACTCCGCACATATGCGCAGTGGCAAAAGAGCCTCGGCGCTCCGTGGCTCGTGCAGGAGTTTTGTGCGCCGCACATTTGACTTGCATCCATTTTCCGCTATAATACCAATCGCGTTCCGCGATAGCTCAATCGGCAGAGCGACCGGCTGTTAACCGGTTGGTTGGAGGTTCAAGTCCTTCTCGCGGAGCTCTTGTAAGGGGACCGCCATGTGCTTTGCATGGCGGTCTATTTGTTTTTCTGTGCTTTTCGGATAAAATCCCTGCGTGATGACCTCTGAACGCCCCGCTGCCCCGGCCCCGGTTTGGCGACTCCTGCTCGTGATCTTTTTTGCGCGTACCATTCTCAATGTCGGTTATCGTGCGGTCTACCCGTTTCTTCCCTTTATTGCCTCTGACCTGGGCATTTCCTTCCAGTCGGCGGCCGAGATTATTCAATCCCGCAATCTCATCGGCCTGATCGCGCCGCTCTTTGGACCGCTCTCTGATCGTTTTGGCAGGAGAACTCTCATGCTCACGGGATTGGCGATTAGCGTTATTGCCTGCCTCTCCTTGGGTGCTCTGAACGCATTTGTGTTTGCCATAGTTGCCATTGCGGCCATTTCGCTGGGCAAGGCAATCTTTGACCCTGCTCAGCAGGCGTATCTGGGCGACCGTGTGCCTTATGTGGAACGCGGCCGAGCCATCGCCTTGAGCGAGATATCCTGGTCGGCTGCCGCTCTGCTCGGTTTGCCGGTTTTCGGCATTGTCGTACAATATGCTGGCTGGCGGATCGCTTTTGTGATTCTCGGCGTGATCGGGCTATTCATGTTAGCCCTGACCCGCCTGGGAATTCCGGATAATGAACTGGCGGTACACCGTTCCGACGGTGGATTGTGGGAACGCAGTTTTGGGCAGATCATCCGCCAACCCGTGGCGCTCTCTGCGCTGCTTGCGGCGGCGTTGAATGCAGCGAGCAACGAGAATATCGGCGTGGTCTATAGTGAGTGGATGAAGAACTCTTTCCTGCTCGACGCAGTTGCCCTGGGTCTCGTTGCGTCCTTCATCGGCGTGGCCGAATTGGGCGGCGAACTTGTCTCGACTGCCTGGGTAGACCGGATTGGCAAGCACCGATTGGTAAGGGTATGCTTGTTGGTGAGCAGCGGGACTTATTTGCTGTTGCCGCTATTGGCGCAGAACGCGGTTCTGGCCACATTGGGATTGGTTCTCACCTATTTCTTTTTTGAAATCAGCGTGGTTGCCGCGATTCCGCTGGTCAGCGAAGTGGTTCCCCATGCGCGGGCGACCCTTTTGGCGCTCAATGTCGCTGCCTTTGCCCTGGGGCGTACGCTCGGTTCATTTACCGGGCCTTTTGTGTTTGCCAGCAGCGGTTTTTCCGCTAATGCCTTTGTTTCTGCAGGTGGGGCGCTACTGGCATTTGGGGTCTGGCATCTGTTTGTCCGAGAGCACAAATCGGCGTGAGAGAATTCTGGTAAGATGAAGAATCATTACATCGCCATCGAAGGCGTGATTGGTGTAGGCAAAACGACGCTGGCGCGCCTGCTCAGGCCCCAGTTTCAAGGCGAGATTTTGCTCGAAGTGTTTGAGGAGAACCCCTTTCTGGAGCGATTTTACCAGGACCGGGAGCGCTATGCCTTTCAGACGCAAATCTTTTTCCTGCTCAGTCGTTATGGCCAGCAGCACGAGGCAATTCCGGCCGCGCTGGCGCGGGGAAACCTGATCAGCGATTACATCTTTGACAAGAACAAGATCTTTGCGCGGTTGACCATTGACGGCGACGAGCTCGAGATGTACGAACGCGTTCAGGATATCCTGGCCCGGCGTATCCCGGCCCCTGATCTCGTCGTCTACCTGCGCGCCGGCATTGATACGTTGATGGAGCGCATTGCGCTGCGTGACCGGAGCTATGAGCGCAGCATGGACCGCTCGTATATCGAGTCGCTGGCAGAGGCATACGATCGCTATTTCTCCTCATTTCACGATGCCCCGGTCCTGACCATCGAGACGGATGGGCTGGATTATCTGCATGACACGGCGCTGCTGAATCTTGTGGCCGCGCAGATTCGCGACCGACTGAGCGCGTCGGCGTACCAGGAGAAATTGCTGTGACGGGTGATCGGCCGCAATCTGCCGGTCGCCGGCGATGGGCCGCAGTTTGCTGGGCGGCATGTGATTGGCTGCGATAAAAATCGATTCCCGCCGGTGAGAACAGGGTATGAAACATTTCATCGCGATTGCAGGTAACATTGGCGTGGGGAAATCGACGCTGGTGCAGATGATGCAGGAACGGCTCGGGTGGCAGCCGTTCTATGAAGCCGTCGTCGATAATCCTTATCTGGCTGACTTTTATACAGACATGCCACGTTGGGCATTCCAGTCGCAGATGTTTTTCCTTACCCGGCGTCTGCATGCCCATCGTATGTTGCTCGACGCGCCGGGTGTGGTCGTACAGGACCGCTGCGTCTATGAGGACGCGCAGGTGTTTGCCCGGAATCTGTATCGCCAGGGGGCGATGGCCGAGCGGGACTATCGTACGTACGAAGAGCTCTATCACGTATTGTCCGAATTTCTCCCGCCGCCCGACTTGATCGTCTATTTGCGCGCTTCGGTGGATACGCTTCTGCGGCGGATTGCGCTGCGTGGACGGCCGTATGAAATGAGTATCTCGCCGGATTACCTGGCGCAGTTGAATGAACTGTACGAAGAGTGGATCACCACCTTTACGCGCTCTCCGGTCCTCTGTGTGCCAGCGGACCGCCTGGATTATGTACAGCAAACGGCGGATTTGGAATTGGTGCTGCGCAAGGTGCAGGACAAGCTGCGCGGCGAGCAACTCGTGCTGTTTGACTGAAAGTTGTGTGCTGTCTTTCCGACATGAGTGGAGAATCGGGGCCGCAGGTCTGGAGATTCCTCGCTCCCCTCGGAGTGACAGGGGAAAGGTCTATGTCATTGCTCGAAAAGCATGGCCGGAAAATCCTCCTCTCGGTTCTGCTGGCGATACTCGTCTATGCGGCGCTGCTGTTCATTTCCGATTTTAACAAACTTACCGCGGTGCTGCGCAGTTTCCGCTGGGAGCTCGTTCCGCTCATCCTGGCTTTTACCGTGTTCAACTATGGACTGCGATTCATCAAGTGGCACTATTATCTTGGCCTGGTTGGGGTCAAGAATGTGCCTTGGTTTGACAGCCTGCTCATCTTTTTAAGCGGGTTTTCGATGACGCTCACCCCGGCTAAGGGGGGCGAGCTGTTAAAATCCTTTCTCGTGCAGCAGCGTGTGGGCGCGCCGATTGCGACGACCGCGCCGATCATTCTGGCGGAGCGGATGACCGATGGTCTGGCGATGCTGCTGCTCGCCGCCACTGGCCTGTTCCTGTTCGATAGCCCGGGGGTGCGGCTCTTTATGGGACTAGTCGTCATCGCCGCGGTTATTGCCGTCGCGCTCGTCCAGAATCGTTCCCTGGCGCGGCGGGTAGGGATGTGGCTTGCGCGGTTCAAGGTGTTAGAGAACCGGGTGCATCACCTCAAGGCGTTTTACAATAGCTCGTACGAGTTGCTGCGGATCAAGAGCCTGGCCTTTGCCATCGGTCTGGGCTTTGTGTCGTGGTCGGGCGAGTGCATTGCGCTGGCGCTGGTGTTGTATGGCCTGGGCCTTTCCTTTTCGTTTGAGCTGGTCATTCTATCCGCGTTTGCCATGGGTTTTGCCACGCTCGCCGGCTCGGTGTTACTGACGCCCGGCGGCCTTGGGGTGGCCGAAGGGAGCATTGACGGGTTGTTGCTCGCGTTTGGCCGAGCCCCGTGGCTGACGGTTGGCGAGATTACCCAACCGATGGCGGCCGCAGCGACGTTGATGATTCGCTTTGCGACGTTGTGGTTTGGGGTTGCGTTAGGATTCATGTGCCTGTTCATCTGGCAGCGGCGCTTTGGCGCGACTGGCCAGACGGTGGATACGCCGCGGGCAGTCGAAAGTGAGGGATGAGAGATGCGCGAATACGATCGGGTGGATGCGAGCTTTTATGATTTTTATTCGCTGGGATTGCCTGGCGATGTCGAGTTCTATGTGGAAGCGGCGCGGCAGGCCGAGAGCGACGTGCTGGAATTGGGGTGCGGGACGGGGCGCATTCTGATTCCGATGGCCGAGGCTGGACTTCCGGTGGTGGGGTTGGACCGCTCGGACGAGATGCTGGCGCGGGCGCGTAAAAAGATTGCCGGGCTGCCGGTCAAGACGCGGCGGCGCTGCAAGCTGGTGCAGGGGGACATGCGCGATTTTGCGCTGAGGCGGCAGTTCAAGCTCATTATCATTCCCTATCGCGCGTTTCTGCACCTGCTAACGCCCGCGGACCAGCGGCAGGCGCTACTCAATATCCGCGAGCACCTGGCCGATGATGGGCGGCTGATCATCAACATCTTTGACCCGCGCCTCGATCTCATCGCCGCACATGCCGGGCCGCTCGGTGCGGCGCTCAAGAAAGAGGACGAGTTTATTCATCCCGAGACGAAACGGCACGTGGTGGTATGGGACAGCCGGCAGTACGATCCGGGAGAACAGACCGTCGATCAGCTCTTTATCTATGAAGAACTGGACGATGAAGGCCGGTCGCTCACGCGGGTGTTTAGCACGTACACCCTGCGCTACCTCTATCGTCAGGAGATGGAGTATCTGCTCGAGTTGTGTGGCTACCGGGTCGATGCCTTATATGGAGACTTTCAGCGCGGGCCATTCCGCTACGGTGGGGAGCAAATCTGGGTGGCGCAAAAGCTGCCGGACTAAAAATTGGGCGGAACAGCGCTTGGGTTGTCCGAGCGGCCACGAACGGTCGTCGCCTGTCGCAGTGCGCCAGGGTGGACGGTGACCATCCATCCAGATGAAAAGTTGGTTTCAGCCAAAATATGCTATAATAGGTCGGTTGTGCTGTTGCAAAGACTTCATTGCCGAAGACGAGCCCCAAGCTTGTCTTTTTTTCTTTACTTGTGCTTCAAGTTACCGATCGTAGTATGTTCAAACTCATAGCTTGCGCTTACACCCGGCAGCCAGACTGTTATTTTTGCCTGTTGGTCGTGATGCGATTAAATACGCTGGGCGGTGGGGGTGAACAATGATCATATCACGAACACCTTTACGTATCAGTTTTGCCGGCGGCGGCACGGACCTCCCCGCCTTTTATACCCAGAGTGCTGGGGCAGTACTAAGTACCGCAATAACAAAATACATTTATATTACTGTCAATGAAAAGTTCGACCAAAAGATTCGCGCCAGTTACTCGGTCACAGAGATGGTGGACCGGCCGGACGAACTCAAGCACGAGTTGATTCGCGAGGCGCTCAAGCTGGTGGGTATCGAAGGTGGAATCGAAATCACCTCGATCTCGGATATCCCATCAAGTGGGACCGGGCTGGGTTCGTCGAGCTCTTATACCGTCGGGCTCTTGAACGCGCTTTATGCTTTTATCGGTTTTCATGCAGAACCTGAGCGCCTGGCGCGCGAGGCTTGCCAGATCGAGATCCAGCTCTGTGGCAAACCGATTGGCAAGCAAGACCAGTATATCGCGGCGTATGGGAATACGCAGTTTATTCAGTTCAATCCAGACGACAGCGTGTATGTCGATCCAATCATCTATGACCGCGAGGCGAAAAAGCGATTACAGGCAAGTCTTTTGATGCTCTATACCGGCATGACCCGGTCAGCAGATGGTATTCTGCGCGAGCAGTCGGAAAAATCGCAACAAGACGAGGCCGCCAGACAGAGCCTGACTGTATTGTCCCAACTGGCGCGCCAATTGCGTCAAGCGCTCCAAAGTGGCGATGTTGATTGTGTGGGTCAGGTTCTGCATGAAGGGTGGCTGGAAAAGAAAAAGCTCGCCTCGGGGATCAGCAATAGCAAGATCGACGATTGGTATGAGCGCGCACTTGCGAATGGCGCACTGGGCGGCAAGTTGCTCGGCGCCGGTGGGGGTGGCTTTTTGCTCCTCTATGCGCGCCCGGAACGGCATCCCGATATCATTCAGGCGCTGCCTGAACTGCGGTCCATTCCCTTTCACTTTGAGCCGCAGGGCAGCAAAATCATCTTTGTTCAAGAGAATTAAATGGAGATCACCTCTACCACAAGCCCTCAGGGTATTCAAGAGCAGCACGCCCAATCAGCGAACGGTCTCGGGGTGTACCTGGGACGCCAGGCGTCAAGCCTGCTGCGCTATGTGCTTGAACAGACAATCATGGCGCTGTTTGGGTGGGTTCCAACCCTCCTCGGAATCGGGTTGCGGACCCTTGCATACCGGTTGATCCTGCGGATGGATGGAATCGCCGCGATCGAGTCGAACGTACGCATTCGGTACGCGGACCATGTGCACTTGGCGCGGAACGTCTATCTGGATGAAGGGGTCTATTTGCACGCGATGCCGAACGGCATCGAAATCGGCGAGAATAGCTATGTGATGCACCATGCCGAATTGCACGTGTTTAATTTCCGCAATCTTCCCAACGCCGGCATCAAGATCGGCAAAAACTGTTTGATCAGCGAGTTTAACGTCATGCGCGGGCAGGGAGGCATCACGATTGGCGATAACGTCTATACCTCGCCTTTTGTGCAGATGGTCGCCGTCAATCACGTGTACAATGACCGCAATCAGCCAATCATCGCGCAAGGCATTACGGCGCAGGGCATTGTGGTCGAGGACAATTGCTGGATTGGCTCGGGCGCGATCATTCTCGACGGAGTGCACATCGGCCGTGGCTCGGTTGTGGCTGCCGGCTCGGTGGTGAGCAAGGATGTGCCCCCCTATACGATTGTGGCGGGGGTGCCGGCCAAGGTCGTGAAAGAGATTACCGACGACCAAACGGGGCCTGAAGGTATCCAGGTTCATTTCGGCGGCGGCTAGGATGTGCAGCTGATGCCCCGGCTGAATGGGGTCAGGCGAGTCAGGTTAGGCAACTCAAGTGAGAGGACAAATGCATGACGACACTCTCGGTAGTCATTCCCGCATATAATGAAGAGGGCGGCATCGAGCCGGTCATCGGGCGCGTACTGGCGATGCGTCCGGCGCTCGCCGGAATGGACATTGCGCTCGAATTTATCATCGTTGACGACGGATCTCGCGACCGGACGGCGGCCCTGATTGCCAAATATCGTGAGGTGCGGTTGATTCGGCATCTCAAGAATCGCGGCTATGGCGCGGCGATCAAGACCGGGTTCCGGTATGCCACCGGCAATTATCTTGCCTTTCTGGACGCGGATGGCACCTACCCGCCGGAATGCTTGCCGGAATTGTGCCAGGCGGCGGTTGCCAGGAATGCGGACATGGTGGTTGGGTCGCGCATGGGTGGCGCCAAGAGCCAGATGCCGCTGACGCGCTGGATCGGCAATTCGGCGTTTGCGCAGCTGCTGAGCTTGATCGGCAACGTAGTCGTGCGGGATACCGCAAGCGGGATGCGTATCATTCGCCGTGAGGCTCTCGAGCGGCTTTACCCTCTCCCCGATGGCCTCGATTTTACGCCGGCGATGAGCACGCGGGCGATCTATGAGAATTTGAAAATCGTCGAAGTGCCGATCCCGTATGCCGAACGGATTGGCCGCTCCAAGCTGTCGGTGGTGCGCGATGGGCTGCGTTTTACCAACTCGATTGTCTGGACGGCCCTCGCGTACAACCCGGTTCGCATTCTAGGGTTGTTCTCCCTCGCTGCGCTTGCCGTTGCCGTGGTGATTGGGCTGTACATCGTCGGACTGCGGCTGAGCGGTGTGACAACGCTCAATGCATGGCAGGTCTATGTGCTCTTTGGCGCGACGCTGTTGAGCGTGGTCGGCATCAGCCTCTTTTCGCTTGGCGCAATGTTCAACTATTTGGTTGCCCTCTTTCACAAGCGTCCGGTGCGGCAAGGGCTTTTTGGCAAGCCGATTTTCAACCCACCGCTCGACCACCATTTCGGCTGGGTGGGCTTGGTCTCGGTCGCCGTTGGGACTTTGCTGAGCCTCGGCGCGCTCGGTTTTGGCCTGACGAGTTGGCCGATTGAACGGATGTGGTTCTATCTGCTGGCGAGCGCACTGCTGGTGGTCATTGGCATTCAACTGGCAATCTCCTGGCTGGTCATGCGCGTACTCGAAGAGCTGGCGCAGCGGGACGTGGCGGCGCAGCGGGACCTGATCGAGCCCGACCCTTCCACGGTGGATGTGGGACCGGTGGTAGACCTGGGTTTGGTAAACCGCTAGACACGGAAACAGTCGCCCAAGTAGACATGGAAACAAGTAAACAGGTATGCTGAAGGTCCTCTCCATATTTGGAACGCGCCCGGAAGCGATCAAGATGGCGCCAGTCGTGCGTGAACTGCGCAAGTATCCAGAGATTGAGGCACGGGTCTGTGTCACCGGGCAGCACCGGGAGATGCTTGACCAGGTGCTGCAATTGTTCGAGATTATGCCGGACTATGACCTCAACGTGATGCAGCCGAACCAGCAGTTGGCGGCGACGACGGCGCGGGTGCTGGATCAAATTGATCCGGTGCTTGTCGCGGAGCGCCCCGACTGGGTACTGGTGCAAGGGGATACGACAACGGCCATGGGTGCAGCTCTGGCCGCCTTTTACCGCCGCATTGCCGTTGGGCATGTCGAAGCAGGCCTGCGCACTCACGACAAATACCAGCCGTTCCCCGAAGAGATCAACCGCCGGATCGCCGATGCGGTTGCCGAGGCTTTCTTTGCGCCGACCGCGGTCTCCAGGCAAAACCTGTTGAGTGAGAACTTGCCAGGGGGCAAAATCCTTGTAACGGGGAATACGGTCATCGACGCGCTGCTGCAGGTGGTGCAAAAACCGTTCGTTTGGGAAGAATCGGTGTTGCGCGCCATCCCGGCGCTCGCGCCTGTGATTCTGGTGACAGCGCATCGCCGCGAGAACTTTGGCGAGGGAATTGAGAATATTTGCCATGCGCTCGCCGAAATTGCGGCGCGCCATCCCGAGCTCTATCTCGTCTATCCTGTTCACCTCAACCCGAATATTCAGACGCCGGTGGCCCGGATTCTGGGAAGCCGCCCCAATATTTTGCTGACAGCGCCGATGGATTATCTGAGCCTTGCGCATCTGATGAAGCGGGCCCGGATCGTCATTACCGATTCGGGTGGTTTGCAGGAGGAGGCGCCAAGCCTGGGCAAGCCGGTGCTTGTGCTGCGTGATGTGACGGAACGTCCCGAGGCTGTGCAAGCGGGCACCGTCAAGCTGGTCGGGACCGACCGGGCGCGCATCGTGGCCGAGACCGAACGGTTGTTGAATGACACGGCAGAGTACGAGCAAATGGCGCGGGCGGTGAATCCGTATGGCGATGGGCATGCGAGTGAGCGCATCGTCGGATTCCTGCGTGGCGAGTCCGTGCAAGAGTTTTTACCGGCCCGGACGGGACCGGTATGATCCTGTTCTCTGAGGTGTTGGGAATTGGGTGGCCGACATGACATGCCACGCAGGAGATGGACCCTGTTTTTGAATGATATTTGCCCGAAGGGGGGCAGCATAAGGAGCTGATGATATGGCTGAAGAGAAACATATTAATCTAGGAACACGCAGCCGGCAGATTGTTTCCCCGCCGCGCTTTCCCGATGCGGGGGCGGTGGTGCGGGAATATATCGTCAAGCGGGATCGTCCCGCGAGCGCGGTGGACGTATTGCTGGTGAATCCCCCGTCGCCGGATGGAGACATTTGGATTCGGAGCCAGCACCGCGTCGGACGCAAGTCCCGCGAGAACATGATCTGGCCGCAGGTATCGCTCGCCCAGATGGCCGCGATGCTGCACATGGATTACAAGGTGGCGGTGATTGACGCCATCGCCGAACGGATGACCTGGAAAGAATTTGAGAAACGGCTGCGCCAGTACATGCCCAAGTATTATCTGACGCAGGTGACGGCGCCGACTTTGCAGAACGACATGTACGGCGTGTTTCTGGCAAAATCGCTGGGCGCCAGAACAATGGCGATGGGGACGCACGTGACGCCGATGACCGTCGAGACACTGCGGCCTTTTCCGGCGCTCGATTTTGTGCTGCGCGGCGAGCCGGAGGTGACGCTGCGGGAAGTGGTCGATACGCTGGAAGGCAAGACGCCGACCGACCCGCAGATTATCAAGCTGGTGCAAACTACCAAGTCGCCGGTCCTGGGCGATCTCAAGCCTGAGCCTGGGGACCTGGGGCATGTGGCTGGGTTGGCGTGGCGCAAGAATGGGGAGATTTGCATCAATCCGGACCGGCCGTTTATTCCAAACCTCGACGACCTGCCGATTCCACTGCACCATCTGCTGCCGTACCAGAAATACCTTGTGCCTTATCTCAAGGGACCGTTCACCTTTATCGTGTCGAGCCGGGGCTGCAGCGCGGGATGCATTTACTGCATCAAGCATGTCAGCTATCAATGGTCGCTGCGCCTGCGGTCGCCGGAGAATATCGTCAAAGAGTTGAAGGTTCTCAAGGGGCTGGGCATTCATAATGTGCACATGTATGCGGACCTGTTCACGCTATCGCGCGACCAGGTGATGGGGCTGTGCGAGCTAATGATCAAGGAAAAGCTCAACATGCGCTGGATGTGCAACAGCCGCGTGGACTATGTGGACGAAGAGATGCTGGCGATGATGGGCAAGGCGGGTTGTTACATGATCGCCTGGGGCATCGAGTCGGGCAATTACGAGATTCTCAAGCACGCGCGCAAGGGGGCCGACCCGGCCAAGGCTGCGCGGGCGCTGGCCTGGTCCAAAGCGGCGGGCATTAATAACTGGGGTTATTTCATCATTGGCCTGCCGGGGGAGACGGAAGCGTCGATTCAAGAGACCATCGCATTCGCAAAAAAACTCCCGCTCGACATTGCCCTGTTCCACATCGCCGCGCCGTATCCCGGCACCCCCTTCTTTTTTGAAGTGGTCAAGAACGGCTGGTTCCGCCCCGGGACACGGTGGGAAGAGGTGGACATGGACCGCTCGACCGTGCTCGACTATCCGACCCTGCCCGCCGAGCGTTTGGAATACTGGCAAAAGCGGGCGTTCCGCGAGTGGGCGTTCCGCCCCGGTCCACTTTTGACCTATCTCAAGGGATTCAATACCTGGGCTGGCATCAAGAGCGCGTTGAGCGTGGGTGTACAGCATCTGACGTGGCTGGGGGGCGAAGCAGAGTAAGCGAGCCGATGGAGCATTCCTATTCGATCCCATTTAACCGGCCATCACTGGTTGGGAATGAGCAGGCGTACATTCTCGAGTCGCTGGCGAATGGGCACATTTCGGGTGATGGTGTTTTTACCAAAAAATGCCAGGGGTTTCTTCAAGAGACGCTCGGTGTGCCCAAAGCACTGTTGACGACGTCGTGTACGGATGCGCTCGAGATGGCGGCGCTGCTGCTTGATATTCAACCGGGTGACGAGGTGATCTGCCCGTCGTTCACTTTTGTCTCGACCATCAACGCTTTTGTGCTGCGCGGGGCCTGCCCCGTCTTTATCGACATCCGGCCCGACACGCTCAACCTGGACGAGCAGCAGTTGGAACGGCGCATCACGCCGCGTACCAAAGCGATTCTGGTAGTCCACTATGCCGGGGTGGCGTGTGAGATGGATGCGATCCTGGAGATCGCGGCGCGGCATCGGGTGCCGGTGGTCGAGGATAATGCGCATGGGCTATTTGGTAAATACAATGGCAAATATCTCGGCACGTTTGGCTGCCTGGCAACCCAGAGTTTCCACGAGACCAAGAATTTTACCTGCGGTGAGGGGGGCGCGCTCTTGATTAATGACCCGCAGTATGTCGAGCGGGCAGAGATTGTGCGCGAAAAGGGCACGAACCGGAGCCGGTATTTTCGAGGGCAGGTGGACAAGTATTCCTGGGTTGATGTGGGATCGAGTTATCTCCCTTCCGATATTCTGGCCGCTTTTCTATATGCTCAATTCGAAGCGCGGGATCAGATTCAAATCCGACGACAAGAGATCTGGGAGCACTACCGGGGGCGCCTGGGCAATTGGGCCGTCGAGAATCAGGTGCGGTTACCGGTGGTTCCCGGTCATTGCGAGCAGCCCTATCACATGTTTTACCTGCTCTTGCCCTCGCTCGACCGGCGACAGGCGCTCATCGATCACCTGCGCTCTTTTGGGATTCTCGGCGTCTTTCACTATTTGCCCCTGCACCTTTCGGAAATGGGGCAGCATTTCGGGGGAAAGGCGGGCGATTGCCCGGTGACGGAAGAGGTGAGTAACCGTCTCTTGCGCTTGCCTTTTTACAACTCGATGACTGAAGCTGAGCAGGAACGTGTCGTCGAGGCGGTGCGGCGCTTCGAAGTGTAATGTGATGATTCGTAGACTGGGAACGCCGCTGGATGGGCCGCTGGCGCTGTTTGTCGTGAGCGCGCTGGTCGGCGTTTGGGCATCGTATGACCGGGCGATAAGCTGGGACAAGTTCTGGCTGATTGTCGCGGCGATCCTGCTCTTTTATATCATTATAGAATCCAGTCGACTATTCGACCATCCGACGATTCGACTACCCAATCTATATGCCTGGTTATTCTTGCTCGGAAGCGCTGCCTTTGCCGTCTATTTCGTCACGCAGCATGATTGGGCAGCGGATTCAGCAAAGGTCGAGGCACTGGCGCGTGTGGGCCAGTGGCTGAACCGTATCACCCCGCAATTGGGGTGGCGCGATGTGAACCCGAATATTGCCGCAGGGGTGTTTGAGATCGCGCTGCCGGTGGGAGCGGCCAAGCTGTTAGCGGTTAGCAGGAAGCGGTTAGCGGTTAGCGGCCAGCTGTTAGGGGGTGGGCAGGGGGTAGCCGCTATCCGCTATCTTTCTCTCCTTGTCTTGCTGTTTACCTGTCTACTGGTTTCCTTGGGCCTCCTGATGACGGCCTCGCGCGGCGCGTGGCTGGCGCTGGGAGTCGTGGGCGCCATATTCCTGGGCGTATGGGCGCTGGGGCAAATGGGGCTGCGAAGACTGCCGGGGCGAGTTTGGATTCCCGTGGGAGTGGTGGTATTATCGCTCGCTCTCATTGGCCTGGTGCGGTTGGACGGGGCGAGCGCGATCGTGAACTTTTTGGGCGTGATTCGCGCCGGCGAGAGCGCCATCTCACGCGTCGAGTTGTGGGGACAGACGTGGGGCCTGATTCAGGATTACTATTTTACGGGGGCAGGGCTGGGCGTCTTTACTATGGTGCTTTCGACGTATGCCCTCCTCGTTCATGTCCCATTCCTAACCCACGCCCATGATCTCTTTCTCCAGGTCTGGGTGGAGCAGGGGCTGCTCGGAATTGTTTCCTTTGGCTGGCTGGTTTTCGAGTTTTATGCATGGGTATGGCGCCGACGCAAAGAAGACCCGGAGAAAAAAGGCCCAGAGCTTGACTGGCTGGCATGGGGTGGCATCGCGGCAGTGAGCATCATGCTGGCGCACGGTTTAGTGGATGTTCTGCTATATTCCAGTCGTGAGTTACTGTTGTTCTTTATCCCATTCGCCCTGGCGGTCAGTAGTCAGCGGTCAGCCGTTAGCGGTCAGCCGTTAGCGGTTAGCAGGGCCCTGGACAAGCCCAGGTTGATAATGGCTAACAGCCAACAGTCGAGCAGGGGCTCTATTCAGTCGCTGATAGTTATCGCTATCGTCGTGATTGTTGCGCTGGGGTTGATCGGCGCATTCTATTGGAAGCCGCTCGGAGCGATATGGTACGCGAATCTGGGGAGCGTGGAACAGACCCGGTATGAACTGGCGCAATACAAATTTCCCGATCACCTTGTCGAATATTTCCGGCGCGACGCATCCCTTGTCCTGCGCACTTCAGGGTTGACCACCGCGGTTGAGGATTTCAACCACGCGCTGGCGCTCGATCCTTTGAACGTCACAGCGAACCAGCGGCTGAGCGAGATTGCGCTGGCGCAGGGGAGATATGACGATGCGCGGGGAATGCTGGAGCAGGCCCTGCCGCGTGACCCGGCTAATCAGGTCACCTGGCAGTTGTTAGGAGATGCGTATCTGGGGTTGGGGCGGTTGGACGATGCCTATGCATATTGGTCGCGTGTCCCCGATGCGCCGGGCAAGCTGGATGTAGAAGCGTCAGTCCGATATGGTGTGAATAGAGACGCCGAGCGGGCCGGTTGGGCCAGGACCCTGGCGGAACGAATCCGCGCCGCGCCGGTAAAATAGGCAGAACAGTGCGTTCTCAGCGTGGTTTGCCGGCTACGGTGGCTTGCCGGTCACATTGCGACCGCGCTGGAGGAGAATAGCAGGAATGGATAAAAAAGCGCGTACGGCCGCCACGGTTCGCAAGAAATCGGCGCGGCGCCAGAATGCATCGGGCGGGAAAGCGAGCGCTCTCCCTGAGGGGCCTCGCGCCCTGCTGATATCCGGTTTTGCACAAATGCCGCGGCACCACCGAATCTCGCGGCAAGCACAGGTGGCAAGCAGCGCCTATTTGGGAAACGCGGTAACGGTTTATCCGTGCGTCACGATTGGCGAGGATTGTATTGTGATGGATGGCGCGGTAATCGGGCGCCCGCCGATTCCGAACAAGACTGTGAACCGGTCCGTGCAGGTCAAGTTCACGGATCTCGCAATTGGCGCGGGGAGCATCATCGGTTGTAACTCGGTGCTCTATACCGGTAGTTCCATCGGCAAAAAGGTGCTGATCAGCGATTTGAGCTCGATTCGGGAAGGATGTACATTAGGGGACGATGTGGTAATCGGGCGTGGTGTCATGATGCTCTATAGCTGCTCGGTGGGCGCGCGGAGCCGCATTCAGGACCAGGTCCATCTGGTCGGTAATATGGTCATCGAAGAGGATGTCTTTATTGGCATGGGGGTTACGACCACGAATGATAACGCCGTATATTTGAACCGTTTTGGCATCGGCAACCCAGAGATTAAGGGGCCAACCATCCGGCGCCTGGCGGTGGTGGGGGCCGGCGCGACGCTGCTGCCCGGCATTGAGATTGGCGAGGGGGCGATGGTCGCGGCGGGTGCAGTCGTAACCAAGAGCGTGCCCGCGTGGACGATTGTGGCCGGTGTGCCGGCGCGACATGTCCGTGATATCCCGATTGAATGGCGTGACGCCGCCGAACACCACCTGGAGCAGGGCCGCTAGGCGAGCCGAACGGCGCGTGCTCATCGCGGTTCGCAATGCGCCCATGGGCGCCCCGAAAGCGCCGTCTGGAGTTGCTCTCAATGTCATTCATCTCTATCGTCATTCCGGTCTATTTCAACGAGCAGAGCCTGCCGCTATTACTGGAGCGCCTGGATGCGCTCGCATCGGCGCAGAGCGCTGACCAATTCGAGTTTATCTTTGTTGACGACGGCTCGGGTGATAATTCGCTGGCGGTGTTATCCCGACTGGCCGAGCAGGACAAGCGGGTGCGCGTCGTTCGGCTATCCCGCAATTTTGGATCGAATGCAGCGATCCTCGCCGGATTGAGCTACGCTCGGGGCGACTGCGCCGCCTTTATCGCTGCCGACCTCCAGGACCCGCCGGAACAGTTGCCAGAGATGATTCGTTTATGGAAAGGGGGCGCCGAGGTGGTGCTGGCCGTTCGCAAGGACCGGCGCGGTGACCCGTTTCTGACGCGCGTATTTGCGATGGCCTTTAACACCGCCTTTGCCACCTTTGTTTTCAAGGGGATGTCGCCGCAGGGGGTGGGGTTCTTTCTGATCGACCGACGGGTTGTGGATGTCGTGGTGGAAACCGCCGAAAAGAATGCGCACCTCATTGGCCTCATCCTGTGGAGCGGGTTCCGGCGGGCAGTCGTCGAGTACGATCGCGTCGAGCGGCAGCACGGCCGCTCGCGCTGGACCTTCGGCAAAAAGCTAAACTATTTCGTCGATGCTTTTGTCGCATTCACCTATTTGCCTCTGCGCATATCCTCCGCACTGGGAGTTCTCCTCTCGATTGCGGGGGCGATTTACGCAGCAATTGTGCTGGTCGCGCGTTTAATGGGTAACATTCCGGTCGAGGGATGGACGGCGCTGATGATCGTCGTGCTCCTGGCATCCGGAACCCAGTTGTTGATGTTAGGGGTGATCGGCGAATACCTGTGGCGCAACCTGGATGCCACACGCCGCCGCCCGCCATTTATCGTGGCCTCGCTCCTCAATGTGCCTGCCACCCGCAGTGACGCGCCGCAGGTGAGCGCCCATCCCGGCATGATGGAGCCGAATTAATGTCGCGGATTTGGAACAATACCTATACGGTCGCCGTTGGGTTGGGCGCCATCCTGTTGCTGGCGCTGTTCGTGCGGGTTTGGGGAATGGGGTTTGGACTGCCCTATCGATATCATATAGACGAACCGGCATATGTGGTGAATGCGCTGCGAATTGCGCACGGCGAGCTCAAGCTGGATTACCCCCCGCTCAGTCCCAGCTTGCATCAGATTCTCCTCGCCGTTAGCTTTGGCGTGCTCTATGTGGCTGAACTAGCAGCCGGTAAGGTGAGCTCGCCCACCGCTTTTGCGAACTCGTATCAACTAGATGCGACCGGATTTTACCTCATCGCCCGCGGCTGGAGCATTCTATGCAGTGTGGCGGCAATCTATTTACTCTATCTGATAGTCAGTCGCCGGCAAGGACGTCGTACCGGCCTGGTCGCTTGCCTGTTTCTGGCTTTATCCATGATCGACGTCCGGCACGCGCATTTTGCCGAGCCCTACTCGATGCTGACCCTGTTCGTGTTGCTGGCCGTCTACGCGGCATTAGTCTTTGGCGAAAAGGGTGCTACGCGCTGGTTGGCTGTTTCGGCCCTGGCGGCCGGGATTGCCATCGGAATCAAATATTCAGTCCTGCCGGTGGCGTTGGTCCCTGTGGGTGCAGTGGGACTGCGTTTTTGGCAGGGACGCCGGCAAGAGCTCAAGGTGGCGCTCAGGCAGCTTGTTTACACCGCATTATTCGGCCTGGCCGGAGTCTTGATTGGGACGCCATCCTTACTGCTAAACCCCAGGGGCGCGCTCCAAATGGCGGGTGTCCAGGCGGCGCTAGCTACGACGGCGCAGGGTTTTTGGGGAATTCAATTTACAAACTGGCCGACATGGTGGTTTTATCTTGATGTTCTGGAGATCGGCTGGGGCTGGCCGTTGGTGATTTTGGCGGCGGCAGGGCTGGGCCGCGTGCTCTGGTCGCGGCAGCGCCAGGATTTTCTCATCCTACTCTTTCCGGTGTTGTTCGCCGCGCTTTTGCTTCAAGCTTCCGCGGCCTCGTCGGCGTTTGCGCGTTATAGTGTTCCCGCGCTGCCGTTTCTGGCCTGGTTGGCGGCAATTGCCGTGGTGTGGGTGGTCGATTGGGCGGGGGGCCGTTGGAACGTGCAGGCGCGTACGGTCGCTCTTGTCGTTGTCGCAGGTGCGCTCGTGATTATTCCGGCGATTCGGATTGTCCAGCTTGATCATTTATGGACCCAGGTCGATACGCGCACACTTGCCAAAGAATGGATAGAGACCCAAGTGCCTGCCGGGTCCAAGATTGCTATGCAGTGGTATGGTCCGGCGCTGGCGACGGCAACCCATCCGGAAGCGAATAGCAGTCGGGTGTATGATGTCCTGCAGGTGGACCCCTTCGATAGCAGCCCGAACTGGTACTCGCTTGATTATTATCGCTCACAGGGTTTTGATTATCTGGTATTGAGCAGTTTTATTTACGATTTGCGCCGGATCGATCCCAGGGACAATCAGACACGCTCCGATTTCTATCAAGGGCTCGCCAGCCAGGCTGACCTGGTGGCCGAGTTCCGGCCTTTTGATGGAAAACAAGAGCCGCCCTTTTTCTTTGAAGAGCTGTGGGGCCCGATCACCGCGCTGGATCAGTTCACGCGGCCTGGTCCCACCATTCAGATCTACCGCATTACACAGCCCACCCCGGTGGGCGATACATCCCAGGGTGCCCTGAACGCGCCGATTGATTGAGAATGGAAACGAGTCTGCCTATCGATGCACGTTCACCGAGCATGGGTCAGAGCAAGCGCTGGCTGATTTTGCCATTGCTTGTTCTCGCGAGCGCGTTCCTGGTGTATCTGTTTCGCTTTAACTTTTTGCCTCAACCGGGCATCGTGCTGGACGAAGCGGAGTATATGGTGTTGGGCGAATCCTTTGCGACCGGACAGCCGTACCGGCTCGTCAATTATCCCGACCCACCGGTTGAAACGCTGTTCCCGCCAGGATATCCCATGCTTGTGCTGGCGCCGGCCTGGCTTGTCGTGGGTCCCAATTATTGGGCGCTCCGCGCAACATCACTGGCGCTGGCCCTCGGCAACGTCCTGCTGGCCTATGTCCTGCTGCGGAGGTATTTGGCAGAGCCTCTGCGCTCGGCTGCTGTTGCGCTCATGGCGGTGAATTCTTCCATCGCGGCGTTCGCCGGCGTTGCCGTGTCCGAAACCGCTTTTATTTTCTTTATGCTTGCATTTCTAGTTCTGTTAGAGCGGTGGCACGAAAAGAGACGTCTCTGGACAATCGAAACGGTACCTGCAATTCTGGCTCTCGCGGCGCTGATCTCGATTCGGTATCAAGGAATGGCGCTGGCAGGCGCGGCCTTGCTATTCCTGGTGTTGGGCCGGCGATATCGCCAGGCATTTGTCCTGGCGATGGGGGTGGGGCTAGTCATTTTGCCCCTGCTGGCATGGCTGGCCGGTCTACAAAACAATGCCGCGCCTTCGTCAGGGACGCTGACTGCAAGCGCTGTTCTGCTC
>JBAVQS010000163.1:0-9442 GCA_049694275.1 Anaerolineae bacterium
GGCTGATCAGCGACTCGACGTTCGCCTTTTCCTTGGCCGAATCGCCCTGGCTGAACAGAATCTGCACGTCATACCCAGCCGCCTTCAGTGCATCCTGGAACCGGGTCTGGTCCTGAATCCACCGGGGTTCATCCTTCGTCGGAAGCACGATGCCGACCGGCACTTTGCCAGCGGCGGGGGCAGCAGTCGCCACCGGGGCCGTGGTCGCCACCGGGGCAGCGGTCGCCGGCGCGCTCGTCGGAGCGGCCGGGGTGGTGCAGGCGACTGCAAAGATGCTCAGCAAAGCGAGCATCGCAATAAGCGTCAAAACGCGCTTGTTCATCTTTCTCCTCCTAAAGTTTCAGAAACGAACAATATGTTGATAGGGTCGAACGGTTAAAGTACAGAATGGCTATGACCTCACCTCCTTTCTATCCAGACAGCTGTAGTTACAGCGCGCCTGTCGTCATGAGCGAACGATCCTCGAAGGGGACGGTCGCCGATTTGAACCACGCGGCGGGGTTATTGAGAATGCCGCGCAGGATCAGAGCGACGCCGCCCATCACACAGGCGTCGAGCTGAAATTTGGACAGGGTAATCTGAACCCGATCGCGCGAAGTCTGCATAGCACGCGCCCGCACCTCTTGCTCAGCGCGTGGCAAGAGGTAGGGACCAACCACGCTCAGGACGCCGCCTAACACGACCATCCTGGGGTTGAGCGCGTTAATCAGGTTGGCGATTCCGATGCCCAGATAGCGCCCGACCTCGTCCAGTGCGCTGAGAACGGCCGGCTCACCTTGAGATGCGGCCACCATAACCTGGTCCAATTGGATGTCTTCCAGGCGGCCATGGCTTAATGCGAGCAGAATCGGCGCCCGGCCCTCGCCTGCCGCCTGACGCGCGCGCTGCAAGATCGCACGCGGGCCGACCAGCGTTTCCCAACAACCGCGATTGCCACAATTACACTGCGGCCCATCCGGTTCAAGCGTCATGTGCCCAATCTCGCCGGCAAAGCCGCCAACGCCGCCGTACACCTTACCATCAATCACCAGGCCGCCGCCCAGGCCCACTCCCGAGCTGATATAAACAAAGTTATTCACCTGCTTGGCTACCCCTAGCATCTGCTCGCCGAGCGCCGATGCATTCGCATCATTTTCGACGACGATTGGCACATGAAAGCGCTCTTTCCACCGGCTGTGCAGGGGCAAGTTATGCCAGCCAAGGTTGGGGGTATAGAGGACCGCGCCGGAATGGTGATCGACCAGGCCAGGGACACTCACGCCGATGCCAAAAAGGCGGCGGTCAGAGGCGGCCGACTCGGCGATGGCTTCCCGGACCAATTGCTCGGTCAGCTTGAGCACATCAGCCTGGGATACCTCGGTGAGCGGAAGGCCCTTGGGGGTCTTGTCAACGCTACGCCGCCAGGTAACGTTTGCCTTGATGTCGGCCAGGACAACTGTAATCATCCCTACCGCAATTTCGACTCCGACGATACGCCCGGCATCCGGGGCAATATCGATGAGCACACCCGGGCGGCCGGGGCGTTGATTGGCCATGCCGGTCTCTTCTACCAGTCCCCACGCTTGTAGCTGCGTCAACAGGCTGCCGACCGTGCTCTTGTTCAACCCACTGATCTGGGTCAGGTAAGCGCGGGAGATCGGCCCGCTCGCGTCCCAAATATAGTTCAAGACGATGGCGAGGTTTCGCTCACGCACCCACGTTTGGTCACCCGTTCGATACAGCTTGTTCACACAACTCCGCAGGCGATCTAGAATCGCCGTTCGATCAATCGATTGATTTCAGACGTTACAGAAAAGCGATGGAGAGTAATCAAATGCACAGGCGCGTGAACAGGCCGGTAAATTATCGAGGCGGTTTGCGCAATACGGACAATCAGTCCGAGGATGATCTGTCGTCGACAAGAGAGCCCTCCCTTGGGCCATACGAACTATGCGAGACAAAAGCGATAGTGCTAAGCCAGGCAGTACCATGAAAGTTCGATGTATCGACAAACTGAGGTTAGTTTGACGCTCCACCAAACTAGGGGCAGTATATCCTACTATTTTGCTTTTGTCAAGCTGATTCCTCAAGTTGGTCGATCACGGAGCAGTCGATTGACACACCGCGTCAAGGATGCTATACTTTTATTGTCGAACTCGACAAATCTATCGCTTGACGAGCGGTTACACTTATGGCAGGTGGACCCTATGAGCGTGAATAGTTGGCCTCAGGCGCCCTCGCGAACGGCCAAAAAGCCAAAATACCAGGTCAAATACCTGATCGGCGTCGTTCTGATTTTCGGCGTCATCGGGTATCTCATCTTTTTCGGCATCAGCAGCACCCAGCAATATTACCTGACCCCCAGCGAGTTGTTCAACAAGGGGCAAACCGTTATCGGTCAGGGCAATCGTGTGGGTGGAAACCTCGTCCCCGACTCCATCCAGCAGGATATCAAGAATAACAAGATCAACTTTGCGATTACGGATGGCGCGCGCAAGCTCCCCGTCTCGTACAACGGCGTCGTACCCGATACCTTCCCCAAAGCCACCCAGGTGATCGTCGAGGGCAAGCTGGGCATGGATGGCACCTTTGTCGCCTCCGACGTGCTCGCCAAATGCCCGAGCAAGTACGATTCCAGCCAGATCGAAACCTTTGACACAAAAAGCGGCGGGAATTTGAATTACGGGGGGCAGTAGCCAGGTAAACGCCGTGATGACAACACTCGGTTCTATTGCATTACTTGTCGCGCTGGTCGTCGCCCTCTACACCGCGGCAGCTGGAATATTGGGGGCGAGACAGCGGGCGCCCGAATTGGCTTCAAGCGCCCGCAACGGTGTGATCGTGTTTGCCGCGCTGATGACCCTCGCCATTGGGAGCATGGTCTATGCGCTGTTCACGCGCGATTTCTCGCTCGAACTGGTGGCCAACCACACCTCGGTGAGCCTGCCCCTCTTTCCCTATACCCTCACCGCGCTCTGGTCGGGCCAATCCGGCTCGCTCCTCTTTTGGTCGTGGATTCTCTCTCTGTACGGCCTCGCGGTCGTTCTGCGCAAATGGGACACGAATCGCGACCTGATGCCCTGGGTCATCGCCGTACTCATGGGCATCCAGAGCTTTTTCGTGCTGATGCTCAACTTTGTCTCAATGCCGTTCGCCAAAATGGCTGTGACTCCGGCGGACGGCGCCGGGCTCAATCCCCTTTTGCAGCATCCTGCGATGGCGATTCATCCGCCAATGCTCTATCTCGGCTATGTCGGGTTCACCATTCCATTCTGCTTTGCGATGGGCGCGCTGTTAAGCGGGCGGGTGGATAATGCCTGGATTCGGACAACCCGGCGCTGGGCGATGGTCCCCTGGATGTTCCTGGGCATGGGCTTGCTGCTCGGCGGGCGATGGGCGTATGACGTGCTCGGATGGGGCGGGTACTGGGGCTGGGACCCAGTGGAAAATGCTGCGCTGATGCCGTGGCTCGTCGGCACTGCGTTCCTGCACTCGGTTATGGTCCAAGAGCGCAAGGGCGGACTCAAGGTCTGGAACGTCGGGCTGATCATTATCACGTTTGGGCTGGTCCTGTTTGGCACATTTATCACGCGCAGCGGCGTCATCCAATCGGTGCACGCTTTTGCCCAATCGGATATTGGCGCGCCGTTCCTGATGTTTATCGCGGCGGTGCTCATCCTCTCCACGGGGCTGCTCTTTACACGGCTGGACAAGCTTAAAAGTGAGAACGAGATTGACTCCTTCCTCTCGCGCGAGCTCCTCTTCCTGGTCAACAACCTGCTCTTTCTCGGCGCAGCGATTGCCATTCTCATCGGCGTGGTGTGGCCACTGCTGAGCGAGATCGCGACCGGCGAAACGCTTACCGTTGGAGCGCCTTATTACAATCTCGTCGTCGGCGTCATCTTTGCCGGCATCGTCCTCCTGATGGGCGTGATTCCCCTTATCGGATGGGGCGGCGCGACGATCGCGCGGCTTGGCCGCAAAATGGTGTGGCCGCTTGCGATTACCCTCTTGCTCACCACGGGCGCGTATGTGGCCGGCGTGCGGGATGCCGTACCCTGCCTCGCCTATGGACTCGTCTTTTTCGTCATGGCAACCACCCTGGGCGACATGTACTGGGCGACACGGGCACGGCAAAAGAACACCCACGAGACCTTACCGATTGCCTTTGCGCGGCTCCTGTCACGCAACCGGCGGCGCTATGGCGGCTATTTGATTCACCTAGCCGTGATGGTCCTTGCTATCGGCGTCATCGGCTCACGCGCGTATGGGACGGATGAAACACGATCTCTGTCCAAAGGCGAATCGTTTACGACCGGTCCCTACACGCTCACCTTTGAAGATCTCAAGACTAACATTCCGGATGGCGAAGGAACCAAAACGCTGGCAACCGTCGGCATATTCGAAGGAGACCGGCGAATCACAACCTTGTACCCGGGGAATGTGTGGTACGAGCGGCAGCAGCAGCCCGAGACCGAGCCGGCCATTTACAACGATGCACCGTTCTTTCGCCGCGATCTCTATCTCATTATCCAGGCGTGGACCGACAATTTCCAGACAGTCAGCTTCCGCGCCTATATCAACCCGATGGTGAGCTGGGTCTGGTTCGGCGGGCTCATGTTCCTGATCTCGACGGTCATTACGCTCTGGCCGGATGCAAAAGAATCGGCGGCGCGCGTTCGCGAGCCGGCGGCGCAACCGGCGGCGGCGTATTCGCGGCCAACCGAATAGATATGGAAGTAATTCTTGCGGCGGTTCTGCTAGCCCTGGTGTTTGCCGCGCTGGCCTATCCCCTGTACGCAGGTCGAGTGCGCGTCCAATTCGCCGGCGGGAACACGCTGGACGAGTTGACGGCGCAGCGGGATGGCATCTATGCAATGCTGCGCGACGTGGACCAGGACTATCAGTTGGGCAAACTGGACGATGTGGATTATCGCGAGCGGCGGGAGAAATACCTGGCACAGGCAACCGGCGTTCTGCAGCAGCTCGATGCCCAGCGCAAAAGCGGGCCGGTGAGCGTGGAGAGCGACGAAATTGAACGCGAGGTGGCGGCGCTCCGGCGCCCACGCCACGACACCCAGACGGCGGCAGCGGCGTTTTGTCGCAACTGCGGACGGCCGGTCAAGCCTGGGGACCGTTTTTGCGCAAAATGCGGTCACGGGTTATGATATTGTACTTGAATGGCTAAGTCACTGTCTCGCCGACCCCTCATCGTGGGCGCCGCGTTCCTGTGCGCGGCGTTTGTGTTGTTTGTTCAAAGTGCGTTCTTTCTGATTGCGCACGCTCAGACCTCCACACCCCCTGCCCCTCCGCTGCTGGGGCACATCATGAACGGGACCGAGAGCGCCCCAACTAATAGCGTTGCCGGGCTCACGGTGACGCTATTTCAGATGGGCGGATCCGGGCCGGTCACACGCACCGTCCAGACGAACGACAAAGGGGTATTTGCTTTTCCGGATGCAACGGTCAGCGCCCAAACCCCTTACTTCGTCCAGGTGGACTATCAGGGCATCCACTATTTCAGCGACATTCTGCAAGGAGACATCTCGGCGACAGCGCCGTTGTCACTGACCGTTTATGAGACCGCGCCACTCTCGCCAAATTATCAGATCGACAGCGCCCATTTCATTCTCGAGGTCGCGCCGCACCAGGTGGGCGGTGTCGAGCTCTTGCAACTCTCCAATCCAACCGACAAGGCCTTTCTCCTCCCACTCCCGCTGATGGTCAATCCGTCGGCCATCCAGTTCAATGACCCTCGCGACGAGTTCCGTGCGGTCAAGAGTGCGGACGGCTCGCTGGCGTTTCCGGTGCTCCCCACAACCACCGAGATTCTGGTCGGGGTCACGGTCGATACACAAGCCCCGAATGCCGCCTTCAAGATCAAGACGCCGGTCAAGATCGGACAATTGAACGTGCTGGTGGCGCAAACTGGCGACGTTCAGGTTTCGAGTCCCGACCTGACAACCGGCGCTGCCTTTACCCCGCCGCCAAACCCGAATTCATCCTCGCCCCCCCAAACCTACTGGCAACTGAACGGCAAGAGCGTCGCAGCCAATTCGACTCTATCGGTCAACGTGACGACGGGCGGAGTAGACATGGGGCTGGTGCAAAATCTAGTCGTGCTCGGCGGCGGCGGACTGGCAGCAATCCTGCTCCTCACTCTGCCCTTTATCCAGCGGCGTCGGGCGCAGGCGCAAGGCGCAACCGCGGAGACTGACGAGCGGCTCGCGCGCTTGCAAGAGATTGCCGACCTAGACGATGCGTTTGAAGCGGGCGAGATTGGTGAAGAAGAGTATCGCAACGAACGGGCAACACTCAAGGCCGAGTTGATGCAACTTTCATGATTCAGACATTGAAACTGGAAAAGCTATTTGGGTACCGGCAGGCGCTGCGCGGGGTGACATTGGAGGTCCCCGGCGGTCAAGTGGTCGCACTCGTCGGGCCAAACGGCGCGGGCAAGTCAACCCTCCTCCGCATCCTCGCGACGCTGATGCGACCCAGCCGCGGGCGCTGTGCGCTGGACGGGATCGAGCTACCGGAAGGGGCCATGGAGGCGCGGCGTCTCATCGGATACGTCGGACACCAGACCCTGTTGTACGACGACCTGACCGTCCGCGAGAACCTCCGCTTTTACGCGCGACTGTATGGACTGGACGGAATAGACTCGCAGATTGCAACCGCAGCGGCGCGCGCCGGCGTTGACAAGCGGCTGGACGACGTGACGCGCACCCTCTCGCGCGGCTACCAGCAGCGCGCCGCGCTGGCGCGGGCGCTGCTCCATCGCCCCAAGATATACCTGTACGATGAGCCCTATACCGGGCTGGACCAGGATTCATCCAGCCTGCTCGACACGCTCTTTACCGAGGCGCGAGCGGGCGGGGCCACCGTGCTCTTTTCGACTCACGATTTTCCGCGCGGACTCGCCATCGCCGACCGGGCCGTCATCCTGCGCAACGGCAAGCTGGTCTATGATGGAAAGCGGGAAGAGTGGCGAGATGCGGCAGGATTCGGCCAAATCTATGCGGAGCAGATTCAAGAGTGATTTTCCTTAGACAGGTTGCGGCCATTATCGCCAAGGACGTTGCCGCCGAGCTGCGCACCAAGGAGAACCTCAGCGCCATGCTCGTCTTTTCGCTGCTGGTGCTCGTCATTTTCAATTTCGCTTTCGAGCTCAAAGGGGTCGATATGGTCACCGTCGGCCCCGGCATCTTGTGGGTGGCCTTTACTTTTAGCGGCATTCTCGGCCTCGGCCGGTCGTTCGCCGCCGAAAAGGACAAGGGGAGCCTGGATGGCATCCTCCTGGCGCCGGTGGACCGCGGCGCGATTCTCGTCGGCAAGGCGCTGGCGAACCTGATCTTTATCGGCATCATGGAGGCCATCACTCTGCCGCTGTTCGTCGTGTTGTTCAATGTCTCCCTGCCCTGGCTCCCGGTCACGCTCTACCTCTTGATGGGGACAATCGGATTTTCGGTCGTCGGGACGCTGCTCTCGGCCGTCTCCGCTTCCACACGGATGCGTGAGGTGATGCTGCCAGTGCTCCTCTTTCCAGTGCTCGTGCCGCTCTTTATCGCCGCGGTCAAGACGACGAGCGGGGCGATGGCGGGACAGGCATTCTCGGATTATTCGAGCTTTTTCAATTTGCTCCTGGCATTCGACGTGATCTTTATCGTTGTGGCGTATCTGGTGTTTGAATATGTAGTGGAAGAATAGGCGCATCGTCAGATCGTCAAATGACGCATCAAGCCAAAACCTGGGACATGCAACCTATCTACTTGTTTACAAGAGTGTGGTGAAATTACAATGAATACGCGAAAATCTTCCGGTTGGGTCGAGTGGTTGGGATGGGCAACGCTGGTCGTCGTGGCAGTCGGCCTATACCTCTCCTTTATTTATGCGCCCACCGAGGCCCAGATGGGTTCGATCCAGCGGATTTTCTACTTTCACCTGGGCGCCGATACAGTCGGGCTCGGAGCGATTATCGTCGCGGCGGTAGCCAGCATCCTTTATCTGCGCTCGGGTAAGGCGGGCTATGACCGGGTCGCGCTGGCGAGCATGGAACTGGGGCTGGTGTTTGGGCTGATTGCGCTGCTGACCGGCATGATCTGGGCGCGGCCGGTGTGGGGCACCTGGTGGACGTGGGACCCACGCCTGACCACTTTTCTCATTCTGTGGCTCATCTATATTGCATACCTGATGCTACGGGCCACGGCGAGCGGGGACCCGCGCATGGCGCGCCTGGCAGCGGTGTTTGCCATTGTCGGCGTTGCGGATGTGCCACTGGTGATTATTGCGCCGCGCATCTGGCGCGGAATCTCGCCCGTCCTCTTTGGCGTGAACGACGTCCAGCAATTCTCGTTCAACATGGAGCCGCCAATGGTCGTGGCGCTGGTCGTCAGCATCATTGGGTTCTTGATGTTATACGTATATCTATTGGCGCAGCGCGTGCAGCTGGAAACGCTGCGGAGCGAGGTCGAAGCGCTGCATACGGGCGAAATGGTTGGTTAGAAAGATGGAAGATTTACTCCGCACGATATTGATGGAAGTCCGCAACCTGTCGTACCTGTTCTTTGGGTTTGCGGTAATCTGGGCAGTACTGTTCGCCTATCTGTATTCGTTGTCGCGTAGGACGAATAACTTACAACAAGAAATCGAGCGTTTAAAGGCCGAACGGCAAGAAGATCAAAAACAGGTGAGCGCCGACCGCCGATAACGGCGAACCCAGACGGACGCAACCCAAGCGAGAGGAACCATGACCCAGGAAAGAGCAATACCGCCCCCAGAGGAACCATGACCCAGGAAAGAGCAATACCGCCCCCAGAGGACCCAGTACCGCAGACAGAAACAGCGCACTCGCAGCGGGCCCTATGGACCGGGGCGCTCGTACTGGCTGTGATTCTACTCTGGGTTGGGTTGGCAACGTGGCGGTCGAGCCAGGTCGATGCGAACCGTTCAGATACGGCCAAAATCGGACAGCGCGCCCCGGAGATTACACTGCGCCTTTTAGAAAACGGCCAATTCGGACAGAGCCGGTCGCTCAGCGAATACCAGGGCAAACCGGTTATGATCAACTTTTGGGCAACTTGGTGCCCCCCCTGCCGCGACGAGTTTCCCGCTATCGAGGCCAAGTATCGCCAGTACAAGGATACCCAGGGGCTGGTCGTGATGGGAATCGACTCGCAGGGAGATGCGGGGCCAGGAAACGCGCAACAGTTTATTGACCGAACGGGGGTCAGCTTTCCCATATGGATCGCGGATAACCCGGCGACCGAAGACCGCTATCAGGTGGACTCGCTGCCGACCACCGTCTTTATCGACCGCGCCGGGGTCATCCAGGACATTGTCGTCGGCGGACCGATGACGCCGGAGCAGATCGACAAGGAACTGGGCAAGATATTACCATGAGCATTGGACTGATTTTTCTCGCTTTTGGCGCGGGGCTGCTTTCATTCCTGTCCCCGTGCGT
>JBAVQS010000164.1:0-33235 GCA_049694275.1 Anaerolineae bacterium
TACAGCAGGCATCGGACCTGACCTATCGCGTGTTTGATTGGAACCGGCCGCAGACCGGCGGGCGGGCGCTCCATATCGACAAATCTATCGCCGTAGCCGACCCGGTCGCCCGGCCGCAGACCCAACCGCGGCCCCGGTTGGGCGATGGAGAGCGGCAGATCCTGTGCCAATCTGTTTACTTTACACTCGAACTGCTTGCGGCAGAGAGCCAGGTCATCCCGCTCGATACTCGAAACCGTTCATTCCATGCCCTGACGGTCATTGACGGTAGCGCCGAGGTCCGGGTGGGCGGCGAGACTGTTACGCTTACCCGGTTTCAATCGGTTATCATTCCCGCGGTCGCCGGGCACTACGAGGTGCGCCCGCGCGGCGCATTCCAGGCGCTCAAGAGCAGCGTCGAATAGCGGTCGCGCCGAGCTCCAAAGGATGGCGGCGATCGCGGATAAAAAAGGACCGCGCCCAATCGGGCGCGGCCTCAAAAATTCCCCCGCACGCGCGGCAGAGTTCAACGAACCAGATTAACCAGGACGAACATGACGGCGCCCCAAAGGACCAATGAAATGGGGATTGCAATCACCAGTGCGGCGATTGGCCCGCCCGTCGAACGCTCTTCGTCGTCACGTCGCGGGGCAGCAGAGCTAAGCGATACCATCTTACACCGTCCCTTCTACAAAACCCCGAACCGTCAACAACAAGCCCAATCTATGCTCTTATAACGCCAGTATACCACTCCGGTTACGCTTTGTACCCTGGTACTTTTGGGTTGATTATGGATCCCCGCACCGGGCCAAAATTTGCCAATTTGGCCCCTATTGACACCCGTGGGTATCTTTGTTATACTCTGCTCCCAATACACCAGTCTAATCTTCCTCAATTCGTGCAGTCCCTATTTGCAGCCTGTGCATCTTTTTCACTTGAACTAAACATGAAACAACGCTCCATCCACCCAGGGGGGAGGTGACGCCCTGCGAGCACGAACTCTGTGTTATTGTTGAGACGCCATTCTGTGCGTTCGATCCGGATGTTAGACGCAACACCCGTTTCTCGTTAGCTTTTTTTTCTCAGGAGGAGGAGAACCTTATGAAACGCACGTTTGCTCTGAGCGCCATACTGCTCATACTTGCGCTCCTGGTGGTCGCTTGCAACACGCCAGTAACCCCTGCCGCGCCTGCGGCGACCCCTGTGCCCCCCACACCCGTCGTCGTTCAGCAAACCGTCGTCGTGCAACAGACAGTGGTCATCCAGCCCACGGCCGTCCCAACCGTGGCGCCGACTGCGACGACCGTGCCCACCGCGGCGCCGACCCCGGTCGCCCAGGTCCCGTCCGACGCCTTGACCCAGAAGGGCCGGCTGACGATTTGCACCGACTTTCCGTATCCCCCGCAAGAGTTCTTTGACGACAACGGCAATCCGGCCGGCCTTGACATCGAAATGGGCACGGAGATCGCCAACCGGTTGGGCCTGAAGGCCCAGTTTGTCAACAGCGTGTTTGACACGATCATCGCCGCGGTCAAGGGCGGCAAGTGCGACATTGTCATTTCGGCGCAGAACATTACCGCCGATCGCCAAAAGCAGGTGAGTATGATCGCCTACTTCCAGGCCGGCCAGTCCATGGTGGTCGCCAAGGGCAACCCCAAGGGAATCAAGACGCCGATGGACCTCTGCGGCCAGAGCGCCGCGGCGGAGACCGGTACCACGGAGGCCGACTATCTCCAGGGGACCGGCGATTATGATCCGGTAAAAGGGACTGCCGACTCGAAAGGCAAAGGCTTGATGCAGCAGTGCGCCAAGGCAGGCAAGCCGGCAGTCAAGGTTGTCGTCACGGAAAAAGACAGCGACGCGCTCCAGCAACTCCAGTCGGGCAAGGTCGCCGTTTATTTCGCCGACTCGCCCGTCGCCGCTTATTATACTGTTCAGCATCCGGACCAGTTCGAAGTAACCGGACAGATTGTCGAGCCGGCGCTGGAAGGCATCAGCGTGCCGTGCGGACAGGACGATTGCACCAAGGCGCCACTCAGCCCGCTCGGCGCGGCCGTCAACACTGCGCTCAAGAGCATGCTTGCCGACGGCGGGTATGGCAAGATCCTAACCAAGTGGAATCTTGCAAACAGCGCCATCAAGGCTGACCAACTTCAATAACCTCTCGCGAAAGGTACACTGACCGGGCAAGTCGGGTGAGACCTGCCCGGTCAGACCAAACTCGATGTACCATTTTGACTGGACTGTCTTTTGGCAGTACCTCTGGCCGGTCGACGCCTTGCAGAATCCGCTGATTCGCAATGGCCTGGCCGCCACCGTCGCCGTGAGCATTATTGCCCAGGCCATCGGGGTTATCCTGGGACTGTTTGCCGCGCTCGGCAAGACGAGCAAATTCTGGCCGTTCCGCTCGTTATCGGATATTTACATCTGGTATTTCCGCGGCACGCCGCTCCTCGTCCAGATGATGCTGCTCTATTACGGTCTCGGCGTCACGCATATCTACGACTTTCCCGATCTGGATTTGATGGGCATTAGCGTCACGGGCGCGATCCAGGCGGGCATCCTCGCGCTCGGCGTGAACGAAGGCGCCTATATGGCTGAAATCGTTCGCGCCGGAATTCAAGCGATCGATCCCGGACAAATGGAGGCGGCCAAGTCGCTGGGGATGACCTACGCACAGGCGATGATGCGCATCGTCCTGCCACAGGCGGCCAAGGTCATCATTCCACCGCTCGGCAACGAATTCAACAACATGATGAAGACCACCTCCCTGATGGCCGTCATCTCCGCTGCCGAGTTGTTCTACGCCTACGAGCAGATCAACGCACGTTTGTTCAAGCCGTTCGAGCTCTTTATTGCCGCGTCGCTCTATTATTTGCTCCTGACCACGATTTGGACGGTCATCCAAGCACGGATCGAATCGGGCCTGGGGGAGCGCAAGGGAGCGGACAAAGAGCCCGGGCTCTTTGAGCGTCTGTTTGCCGGCCGGCGCATCGCCGCCGAAAAAGGAGGGCATTAGTGTCCACCCCTCCACCGAGTGTCAAGTTGCAGGACAGTAATATCATCGTTCAAGCCGCCCAGGTCAACAAATGGTTCGGGTCATTGCATGTTCTCAAGGATGTGAGCCTGACCGTGCGCAAGAATGAGGTGGTGGTGGTCATCGGTCCTTCCGGCTCAGGCAAGAGCACCTTCTTGCGGGCGATCAACCACCTGGAAAAGATCAACAAAGGGCACATCTACGTCAACGGCCACATGATCGGCTATCACGAGCGCAACGGGAAACTCGTCGAGGATAGCGAAAAGAACATCGCCCGGCAGCGGCAAGAGATCGGCATGGTCTTTCAACGCTTTAACCTGTTCCCGCACTTTACCGCGCTCCAGAACGTGATTGAAGCGCCGATCCAGGTCCGCAAGGTCCCACTGGATCAGGCGATCGCCGATGGGGAGCAATTGCTCAAGCGGGTCGGGCTGGCCGAAAAAAAGGACAAGTATCCGAGCCAACTTTCCGGCGGCCAGCAGCAGCGCGTGGCGATCGCGCGAGCGCTGGCTATGAAACCGGCGCTCATGCTGTTTGACGAACCGACCTCGGCGCTCGACCCTGAAATGATTGGCGAGGTGCTGGCGGTCATGCAAGAGTTGGCGCACGAGATGACCATGCTCGTCGTCTCGCACGAGATGGGGTTCGCTCGCGCCGCCGCCAATCGGATTGTATTTATGGATGGCGGCGCGATCATCGAAGACACGACGCCGAACGAACTGTTTGCCAACCCGCGCGAAGAGCGCACCCGGCAGTTCCTGAGTAAAATTCTGCACTGAGGCGGACATGCCATTACTAGAGGCTACGCGAGTCACTAAGCGGTTTGGCGGCTTGACCGCCGTCGAAAAGGTCGATTTCACGATCGAAAAGGGTGCGATCGTCAGTCTCATCGGGCCGAATGGCGCCGGTAAGACCACCTTTTTCAATTGCATCACCGGCTATTATCAACCGGAAGAGGGTAGTATTCTCTTTGACGGCGACGAGATTGTCGGGCTCCGGCCGAATCAAATTACCACATTGGGCATTGCGCGCACCTTTCAAAACATTCGCCTCTTTAACAACATGACGGCGCTTGAAAATGTCATGGTCGGTCAGCACGTGCGGATGCGCGCCAACCTGCTGGGCGCCATCCTACGTGATCCGGGCACCGTCGCCGAGGAATCCAGGGTCGAGCAAAAGTCGCGGGACTTGTTGCGGTTCGTCGGCTTGCGCGGCAAGGATAATGAATTGTCCAAGAACCTGGCATATGGCGACCAGCGGCGATTGGAGATTGCGCGGGCCCTGGCGACGAACCCCAAGCTGTTGTTGTTGGACGAGCCGACCGCCGGCATGAACCCTGGCGAAACGGCGGCGATGGTCGATTTTATCCGCAAGCTGCGCGACGAACTGGGATTGACCATTCTCCTGATCGAGCACCGAATGAAGCTGGTCATGACCATTTCGGAGCGAATCACGGTGCTCGACTTTGGCGTCAAGCTTGCCGAAGGTTCCGCCCAGGAGGTCCAGCAAAACCCGCGTGTCCGCGAGGCCTATTTGGGCAAGGAATATGATCAGATCGCAGCCTAAGTAAATTTTGAATTCCGAAATCGACTATGCCTATACTCGAACTTGACAATGTCCATAGCTATTACGGACATATCCACGCCCTGAAAGGCATTAGCCTGAAGGTCGAAAAGGGTGAGATCGTTACGCTGATCGGCGCGAATGGCGCCGGCAAGACATCCACGCTCCGTACCATCTCGGGGCTTTTGCGCCCGCGCGAGGGCGCCATTACGCTGGAAGGGGAGCGGATCGACGGCGTGGCGCCCCATTTGATTGTCACGAAGGGGATTGGGCAGTCGCCCGAGGGACGCAAGATTTTTCCCCGTCTGACCGTCATGGAAAACCTGGAGATGGGGGCTTATGCGCGGAGTGATCGCGAGGGGATCAAAAAGGACCTGGAGTGGTCCTTTCGGCTGTTCCCGCGACTCGCCGAGCGGCGCACCCAATTGGGTGGCACTCTTTCCGGTGGTGAACAACAGATGCTTGCCATGGGGCGCGCGCTGATGACGCACCCGCGGATTCTGCTCCTCGACGAGCCGTCGATGGGGCTTGCCCCGGTGCTGGTCGAGACGATTTTTAGCATCATCCAGGAATTGAACAAGGCAGGGACGACGATTTTGCTGGTTGAGCAGAATGCGGCCAAGGCATTGTCCATCGCTCACCGCGGGTATGTCATCGAAACCGGGCAGATTATCCTGCAGGACGATGCTAAAAACCTGCAAAAGAACGATCTGGTACGAAAAGCCTATCTCGGCGAAGATTAGGAGGTTCCAGCCAGGATTGAAAAGACGTCCAGAACGCCCGGCTCCGGTTCAGGGTTGGCTGACCCGGCGATAAAATCGCAACGGAGGGGCAAAACGATTCGATTTTTCTCTTGGAGGAGAAGAGGCATGAAACTCAACAAATGGTTGTTTGTGCTCGGGCTCATCGCCCTGTTGGCCCTGGCGCTCAGCGCGTGCAACAGCACGCCCGCCGCTCAGCCGACGACGGCGCCCACCGGCGGCACGGCCCCGACGGCTGCGCCCAGCGCGGGTGGCTGCACCGACAAGCTGGGCTGTGTGCAGGTTGGCCCCAACGATCCGATTCACATTGCGTATCTGCTCGTCATCTCGGGCGATAACGCGACCCTCGGCCAGGATTCCCAGTACGGAATCGAGCTCGCGGTTGACGACAAGGGCGGTAGCCTGCTCGGTCACAAGATCAAGCTCGACGGACAGGATTCGGGCTGCAGCGCTGAAGGCGGCCAGACCGCTGCAACCAAGGTTGCGGCAGACAACACCGTCGTCGCCGTCATCGGCACCAGCTGCTCCAGCGAAGCGCGCGCCGCGGCGCCGATCTTGACCACTCAAGCGGGTCTCTCGATGATCTCGCCATCGAACACGGCTCCTGACCTCACCGACCCGGCCAAGCACCTCGCCGGGTACTTCCGGACCGCGCACAATGACAAGGTCCAGGGCGCAGTGGCGGCGCAGTTCGTGTTCAACCAGCTCAAGTACACCAAGGCTGCGACGATTCACGACGGCTCGATCTACGCCAAGGGCCTCACGGACGTGTTCTCTCAGAACTTTAAACAGCTCGGCGGCACGATCACCGCGGCCGAAGCGGTCAACGTGGGTGACAAGGACATGAAACCGGTCCTGACCCGCGTCGCCGCCGGCAACCCGCAGATCATCTACTTCCCCATCTTTGTGGCCGAGGGCGGCTTTATCGCCTCCCAGATCCGCGACGTGCCAGGCCTCGAAAAGACGGCCATGATGGGCGCTGACGGTATCTTTTCGCCCGACTTTTTAAAGGCCGGCGGCAAGAACACCGTGGGCATGTTTTTCTCGAGCCCGAACTTTTCGGCCTTTGGCAGTGGTTACCAGACGCTGGTTGCCAACTATATCAAGAAATACAACGTCAAGGGCACCCTCTCCGCCTTCCACGCCCATGCCTATGACGCGGCCAACATGATCTTCGCGGCCATCGAAAAGGTCGCGGTCAAGGGTTCCGATGGCTCGCTGACGATCGGCAAGCAGGCGCTGCGCGACGCGATTGCCGCGACCAAGGATTTCAAGGGCATCACCGGCAATCTCACCTGCGATCCGAACGGCGACTGCGCCGATCCCAAGATCGCCGTCTACATGGTCACACAGGACAACTTTAGCCAGTCCATCATGCCCAAGACTCCGATCTGGTTCCCGGGCGGCCCAGATTACAAGCCGTAAAGGCGTTAATCCATACGACGAGGGCGAATCCATCTCCATCCGGAATGGATTCGCCTGACTCGTGACTTGCTCAAAGACTCAGCCGGGTCAGGAGACTTGCCCGGCTGAGTCTGACGCATGAATTCGCTCATCGGCGTGTCGTCCGGTGGAGGGGCTGCTCGGCCGGCCCGGGATATTCATACGTCACCCACATTCCCAGGGGAGTGTACACGCTTATGCTACAACGCTTGAGGCGACTGGAGCTGACCGATGTGATCATGTTCATCATCGGCGGTTTGATCCTCGCGCTCATCATCGTCGGTTCGATCTCCACGCTGATTGCCGGCAAGTATTCGGCCAGCCAGTGGTTCGACCTGATTGTCTTTGGTCTGGCCCTGGGCGGTATTTACGCGCTCATCGCGCTCGGGTATACGCTCGTCTATGGCATCCTGCGCATGATCAATTTCGCGCACAGCGAAGTGTTCATGAGCGGTCCATTCACCGCCTATTTTCTCGCCGATGCCATGAGCCGCAGTGGGTTCCTCGATCAGAACCCCATCATTGCTCTCCTGTTGATCTTTTTGTTGGCCATGGGCATCTCGGTTCTGGTGGCCGTGCTTCTCGAACGGATTGCCTATCGCCCGCTCCGGTATGCGCCGCGCCTGGTGCCGCTGATTACGGCCATCGGCGCCTCCTTCTTTTTGCAATATTTTTTCCGCGGCCTCTATGGGGCGAACATTCACGTCTATCCCGATTTTCCCATCCTCAAGGGCGACCTTCAGTTCGTGGTGAGCCAGCTCACTTTTCGCATCAGCTATATTCAAGTCATGGTCATTGTCGCCGCTGCCGTGATGATGGTCGGGCTGCAATTCTTTATTCAGCAGACCAAGACCGGCAAGGCGATGCGCGCGGTGGCTGAGGACAAGCAGACGGCGGCGCTCATGGGCATCGACGTCGACCGCATCATCGTTATTACCTTTATTCTGGGCGGCGCGCTCGCCGGCGCCGCGGGCGTGCTCTACGCCCTCATGTTCAAGCAGGTCGGCTTTTTGATGGGTTTTATTCCGGGGCTGAAAGCCTTTACCGCGGCCGTGCTCGGCGGCATCGGCAATGTGCCCGGCGCGATGGTGGGCGGGCTCTTTTTGGGATTGATCGAATCGGTCGGGCCGAACCTCTTTCTGGACGGCCTGGGAATTCCTGCTCCATACCAACTCAAGGACGCGATCGCGTTTACGCTCCTGGTGCTCGTGCTCATCTTCCGCCCGTCCGGGATTCTGGGCGAGCGGGGCGTAGACAAGAAAGCGTGAGGTCAAGCTTATGGGACTAGCCGTTACTCGCGGCCGCGGACAGGCGGTCCGAATTGGATTGATCGGTGGGGTTGTTGTTATCATCATCGCCCTGCAGGGCATGATTCAGGGATTTGCGAAGCGGAACATCGTCGGCGATGTGTCCGGGAGCGGGCTATCCACCGGCATTGCCTTGCTGCTGATTACGGCGTTTGTGGCGGCCTTCTTCGCCGTCAATCGCTCCGGGCGACGGGAACTCCTTCCCGTGCTTTTGGACGGCGTCATTGCCGGGTTCCTCACGGCGTTGTTCCTTGACCTGTTGATCTGGGTCGGCGGCGTGATTTCGCTCGGCGATATATTTATCAACGCCACTAACCAGCTTTATGAGCTCTTGACATTCGGGCAGGGGATTGTAATCGGGAGCGTGATCTGGCTGGCGCTCGGCAGCGCCATGGGGGCCATCGCCGCCGGCATCCATCTCCTCCCCTCGAATGCGCGCCGGGCCATTCTTTATGGCCTTGCCGCAACCAGTCTCCTCGGCATCCTTCAGGATTTGGTTCTCACGACGATGAAGGATTGGGTAGTGATTGGCTCACTGGTGCGCTTTTTGTACGTCTCGAATGGGCTTTCCTATCTTGGCGCGGTGATCCTGTTGGCGGTGATCGCTGGCCTCAGCTATGCCTGGATGGAACGGGGCAATCGGGTGACAGGTCGAATCCAAAGCCTTTCGCCCAATGCGCAGCGCGGGCTCACCTGGGGCGCGCTCGGCGCCGGCGTGCTGTTGCTCATCCTGCTGCCCCAAATCCTCGGCCTGTATCTCAGCGAGGTGCTCGATAACATCGGCTTGTATCTCTTGATGGGGCTGGGGCTGAATATCGTCGTCGGTTTTGCCGGCCTTCTCGATCTCGGGTATGTGGCCTTTTTTGCCATCGGCGCGTACACGGTGGGTGTGCTCTGCTCGCCCGAACTGAGTACGCAGATTTTCACCAACTGGTGGGTGGCGCTCCCGTTTGCAGTTCTCGCCGCGGCCTTTATGGGCATCATGCTCGGCATCCCGGTTCTCCGCCTGCGCGGCGACTATCTCGCCATCGTCACACTAGGCTTTGGCGAAATTGTGCGTCTTTTAGCCTTGTCCGACATGCTCAAGACCTGGCTCGGTGGCGCGCAAGGAATCCAGGGAATTCCGAACGCGAGCATTGGCCCTATCATCGTCAATACATCGCCCCAATATTATTACCTCTTCCTCGGCGGGTGTCTGCTCGTCATCTTTGTCGCCACCCGGCTCAAAAAGTCTCGCATTGGACGCGCCTGGATGGCGGTGCGCGAGGACGAGGATGTCGCCCAATCGATGGGCATCAACCTTGTCACCACAAAGCTGCTGGCATTCGCCATGGGCGCTTCCTTTGCCGGTCTGAGCGGCGCGATCTTTGGAAGCAAGCTTCAGTCTGTCTATCCCGCGAGCTTTAACTTTATCGTCTCTATCAACGTCCTCTCGGTTGTCATCATCGGCGGCATGGGAAGCATTCCGGGGGTCATCCTCGGCGCGCTGGCCCTGGTCGGCCTGCCTGAACTGTTACGCGAGTTTGCCGAATATCGCTATCTCGTCTATGGCGCGGTGCTTGTGGTGATGATGCTAACTCGCCCCGAAGGGCTCTTGCCCGACGCGCGGCGGCGCGAAGAGATTGAAGAATTCAAAGAGGAAGAGTCGGAAGGGGAAGCAGTATTGGCCAGTCTCCCCGGCGGATAGTGACCCATCATCAGACCCCAGGGGTTCAAGAAACCCCTGGGGTCTCCATTTGACATTTAGGGGATTGTCCATATACTGCGGCTGTTGGTTTCAATGAGTTCCATCGGAGCGATCAGTACGTTTATGGTCATACAGCGAGCAGATTTGTTCTAGTACCGATTCAAATGCTCGTCGGTTTTTGTGGTAAGCCATCGCTCCTTGGGAACGTGCGCCAGGCCACCGACGAAATTCTTGTCGGCAATCAAGCCTCGGCGCTTTTTTATTTATTCTTTTATCCACAACCCTCTATTCTCTCACTCCAGCAGGAAAGGAGGTGATACAGATGGAGAATCGCGTTACCGGCACAGTCAAGTGGTTCAACGCCTCCAAGGGCTATGGTTTTATCGCTCGCGAAGGCGGCAAGGACGTGTTCGTTCACTATTCGGCGGTTCAGATGGATGGCTATCGTTCGTTGAACGAGGGCGACCAGGTTGAATTCGCGATCGAGGACGGCGCCAAGGGCCCCCAGGCTGTCCAGGTGGTCAAAGTGTCCTAATCTTCCATTTTCGGAGAGAGTAAGACATCATCACCGAGAGCTATCAGGCTAGACCTGGTAGCTCTTTTTTTATTCTACGAATGCGCGCAGGTTTTCGGCCGGAATGTTGGGAGGAAGGTCGCAACCTGGCCAGATCGCGTCCGCCCCTGCGCTCTGTGCGCGGCGCACTGCCTGATGCACCTGGCGTGGAGAGCCCTGGGCAAGCACCTTGACCGGATCGATATTGCCAAAGAGGAGTATCCTGTCGCCCAAAAGCGCGCGCGCGGGCGCCAGGTGATTCGTCTGGTCGACGCTAAGCGCCTCTGCGCCCGCCTGGGCTAACAGGTGCATCGCGCGGTTCGTGTTGCCGCAGATGCTGAGCACGCGCGGGGCCGGGAGCGCGGCGAGAAGGCGCTGGAGCCGGGGAAGGATCAATTCTTGAAAGGTTTCGGGCCCGAGCACGCCCGGCGAGCCGCCCATTTCGTGAATGGTGAGAAAATCCGCGCCGGCATTGTGATAAATTCGGGCCACCACGATGATGAGATCGGTCAGGATGTCGAGCACCCGCGCAACCGATGGGCGGTCCTCGCGAATATCGGCGTATAGATTTTCGATGGGCAGAACCTGCATTGCCAGTGTCAGCGGGCCGGGGACCCACGCACCGACGACCGTATACTGGCCGACCCCCGCTTGAAGCAGGCGGATAGCCCGGACTACGGTGGCGACGCGGGGGTGCGCGGCAATGTGGTACGGAAAGCGCAGCCGCCAGGACCCGGCGTTCGCGGCGAGAGGCGCGGCAACGACCGGCCACATGGGCTTGTCCACGTCCGTTTGAAAATCGACGTCGGCTCCCAGCACGCTCGCCTCGACGCACAGATCTGCCGGGACGACGGCGGATTCCCAGCCAAAGAGCCGATGGCTCGTCGCGGCGGCCGCGGCCAGCTTGGTGGCGTCGGTATGAATCTCGCTCAGGCGCAGCCCGAGCGCATCCAGCCCCGGCGTCGTGATGTTGATGAGTCCACTAAAGCGCGGCGTTCGGCTGAGGCGTTGTCCGTTCAGCAGGGTAAGCAGTTCTGTGCGTGAGGGCATTAAAAGAAAAGAGTCGTGAATCGCGTCATTTTTTATACGTTCGTCGGATCAAGCGCATCCCGCAGTCCATCTCCCAGAAAGGAAAAGGAGAGGACGAGCAGCGTGATGGCCGCCGCCGGAAAGAAAATCTGGAGCGGGTAGCGCTCGATGCGCCCGACGCTCCTGGCGATCAAGAGTCCCAGGCTCGCGCCCGGCTCTTCGATGCCCAATCCCAGCAGGCTCAAGGTGGCCTCGCTGACGATCACGCTCGCCACATCCAGCGTGGCGGCGACGATAATGAGCCAGGCGACATTCGGCAAGATGTGACGAAACATCACCCGCGCGCTCGTATCGCCAATGCTCCGGGCAGCGGTAATGAAATCGCGTGATTTTAGCGCAAGGGCCTGCCCGCGCACAAACCGCGCCATGAGCGGCCACGAGACCAGGCTCAGAGCGCCGGCGACGAGCAAGAGCCGTCCCATATCCCCGTACAGCTCGCGCGCCGTCGCGCCGAATATCGCCGAGACGAGAATTGCGAGCAGCAGCCCCGGAAAGGCAAAGAGCATGTCGGCCACACGTGAGATGAGCATGTCGAACACGCCGCCCAAATAACCGGCCAGCAAGCCCAGGAGCCCGCCGAGCCCGATGTTGATTCCCTCGACGACGAGCGCCACGGTGAGCGAGACGCGAATGGCGTCGAGCAGGCGGGTGAAATTATCTCGGCCCAGATCATCCGCCCCGAGCCAGTGCGTCGCCGACGGCGTCGCGTTAATTGCATCATAATCCTGATGCACCGGATCGCGCAAGGGGTGTTGTTCAGCCGGCAACAGGCTTTGATACAGCGCCGGCCCGATGAGCGAGAGCACGACGGCGACCAGGATGAGCGCGCCGCCCACCGCGGCCGCGCGATTGCGCAGAAACCGGGAACGAAATGTGCGGCGGGGAGGAAAAGAGGTCCGCGTGGCGATTGCTACTCCTCCCTCATCCGTGGATCGACGGCGATGTACGCCATATCGGTGATGAGATTCATGAAAACAACGGCGAGCGCGAGCATGATGGTAGTTGCCTGGATGACGGGATAATCACGCTGGCCGATGGACTGAACCGAGAGAAAGCCGATGCCGGGAATCTGAAAAAGATTCTCGACGATAAAGGCGCCGGTGACGAGAAAGGCGCTCGCCGGTCCAAGCACGGTCAAGAGCGGAATCAGGGCGTTGCGGAAAATGTGCCGCCAGAGGATCTGGTTGGGTCGGAGCCCCTTGGCCCGCGCCGTCCGCACATAATCCTGGCGCATGACTTCGAGCATGCTGCTGCGCGTGAGCCGCGCAATAAAACCGGCGCTCCCGGCCGCCAGCACAAGCACCGGCAAGATCAGGTTTTCGGGTTTGCCCCAGCCGGCCACCGGTAGATAGGGCAGGTGATTGTTATAGAGCGCAAGGTCCCCCACCCACAAGACCGGGATGAGCACAAAAGAGGGGATGGAATACAGGGCGAGCATCAGTCCCATCGTCGCCGTATCCCGCCAAGTGTTTTGCCGCAGCGCTGCATAGAGACCCGCCGGCACGCCGGCGAGCACCGCCAGCGCCAGCGCAAGTCCCCCAAGCTCGAGCGACACGGGAACCCCCTGCGCGATCAGGTCCCAGACCGGCCGCTCGGCATATTTGAACGAATAGCCCAGGTTACCATGCGCGAGACGGTCGAGAAAAGAGAGATACTGCTGGTACCACGGCTGGTCGAGGCCATAGAGGTGGCGCAGAAATCCATAGCGCGATGGGTCCTGGCGCCCGCCCATCAGATTGAGGATGGGGTCTCCCGGCGCGAGATAGCTGACGATGAACGTCAGGAACGTAATCGAGAACAGGACAAAGACAAGCTGCAAAAGGCGTTGCAAGACAAGACGGGCCATGATAAGATGTGCTCATTATAGCCGATTTCTCAATAAGGAGATACGATACGGCTGGGGCTCTATGTCAGCCAGAGTATTATCCAGCAGCATGGGGGCACACTCACCGTGGCCAACGAGGACCCGGCTGGCGGCGTGACCTTTACCATTCGCCTCCCCGCGCCGGACCAGGAAAAGGTCAGATGACCTCCGCTTCACTTTACCTGGAAACGGTCCTGCCGCGGGAGGTTTTGTTGCAATCTGAATGTTTTTTGTCACAGAAATGGAACGGTGTGCGCAGACGGTTGGAGGTACACTCTCCATTATAGGTGGAATTATGAATCAGATGCGAATTCTTGTCGTCGAAGATGAACCGGGCGTATCCAAAGCGTTATGCCGGGTGCTGAACTCACCCGATGGGGGAGGCTATTACACCGAGCAGTGTGATTCGGGAGAAGTCGCGCTCAAGCGCCTGCGCGAATCACATTTTGACCTGCTCATCACAGACCTGCGGATGCCGGGCATGAACGGGATAGAGTTGATGAAACAGGCGCTCCGGGTGAGCCCGAGCACGCGGAGTTTGCTCATGACCGCTTATGGCACCCCCGAAGTGCGTGCAGAAACCGAGCAGATTGCCGCTGGCTATATCAGCAAGCCATTTGGCCTCCAGGCTTTTCTCAAAGCAGTCCAGGCCACCTTGCTGACGCGCCCCCCGAGCCGCTGCAGCCCCATTCTTATTCGGAAGAGGGGCTGCGAAAAATCCAGGAGCGGAGCGAGGCGTTGCGGATTGACCTGGGCGCACAGAATGTTCTGGTGCTCGACCATGCCGGGCAGCTTTTGACCGAGACCGCCAGTCAGGTGGACGTAGATGTCCAATCGCTGATCGTCCTGCTAGGCAATGCGATGGCCGCTGCCAACGAAGTCACGCGCCTGCTCGAAGGGGGCGAGTCCTTTGAGCTCAACATGCACCGCGGCCGAAAATTCGACATCTATACAGCCCAGATCACCCCGGAGGTGTTTCTGTCTTTGATTGTCGACCGGGAGAACGCCGCCAGCAGCGCGATGGGACTGGTCTGGCTTTCGGTGCGCCGCGCGGTCGGTGACCTGCGCGAGTTGTTAGCGCAGGCCCGGACGCACGTGCGACCTAGCCTGGGTCTGGACCTGAGACAGGCCTTTGCCGACGGCCTGGATGCGGCGCTGGGGCTGGGGCCCGATTCCATACCCAGCGCGGCGAAAACACCGCCGCCCCCTGCCGTGACCGTAGAACGCAAGTCCGAGGCGCAGGAGCTCAAGCCCGCGGTCAAGGACAAGCCGGCGGCGCCGGAAGCGGTTGCGCGGCGCATAGAGGTGAACCCGACCGGCGGCATGGAGAACATCTCCTCATATGCGCAGGCGCGGGAGATGGGCCTGGTCAACTTTGACGATATCGAGGAACAGTCCAGCTAGCGATGTCCTGAACGGAAAAAGAAATAGCCTGAACAGGATGAGATTGCTCCTGTTGCCCAAGTGATGAAGTTCACTCACGCGGGATAGAATATACCCCTCTGGCGAGCATTAGATCGGGCCCACACTCCATGTTCCCGATCCAGTCGACGAACTGGCGGACCATCGCCTTGCCCTCGAAGAGCGCCCCGTGCTGTGGCACAATCCGCTCAATATCCAGATCGCGGATCATGGCCGTCCACTGCTTGAGTACCTTACTTGAAGGCATATACCGCTGGTGGAACGCTTCCATATACTGAATATGGGCATGAAAATCTTTCACAACACCGTACTGCTTCTCTGGCGGCATCACCGAGGCGCCCAGGTCCCCCGAAAAGAGAATCTTGGAAATCGGGTCGTACACCTGGAAATTGCCCGGTGAATGGATAAAGTGTGCAGGGATCAGGATCAACTCGGCGCCATTGAGGGATAGTCGCATCCCCGCATCCGGAATCCCCATTAACCGATCTCCCAGCAGGCTCCGCGTGCAAAAGGATGGAATAAAGCGCTCCCAGATTGTCGAGACTAAAATCCGCGCGTCGCAGACCAGCAAATAGCCGTTCAGCCCTGCGCCAACGTCAGGGTCCTGGTGCGAGAGAAAGATATAATCCAGCTTTTGGGGCGGCAGGAATCGAGACATTTCGGCGACGAGGGCGGAAAAGAGCTTGTTGCCCCCCGGGTCCATCAAAATCCCTTTGCCATTGTGAATGATCAGAAACTGGTTGGCCTGAACATCGCCCTCTCCGGTGAGGTTATCAAACCGAATACAACGATGCGCCCCATTGTTATATAGTTCGCTTGGCATGGATGCCACTCCTTCAGGATGATTGCGCATTATCGCACGTTTCTGCCTGATGGCAATTCATGTGCTGGCCGCTCATACATGGGCGCTTGTGGGTAGAGAATGTGCTACAATGGACCGCGGCAAAAAGAATGGACTCTTCATCCAGAGCTTTGCCCGTGTTGAAACACAGGCGATGAACGGACTATGAAACCCATCCTCGTTCTCGGTGCAACCGGTTATACCGGCGAGCGGATCGCCCGCGCCCTGGTCGCGCGCGGCGCAGATGTTATTCTCGCCGCGCGCCGGCGTCCCTTGCTCGAACGCCTCGCCGCCGAGCTTGAGGTCGCCAATCCGGTCCGGGTGATTGATTCGCTGGAACAGGTTGACGCGTTGCTGGACGGCGCCGGGGTCGTAATCAATACCATCGGCCCGTTTCAAAAATACGGTTTGCCGATTGTCGCCGCAGCCATTGCGCACGACCTGCACTACCTGGACATTACCGGCGAGCAGGCGTTTATGCAGAGCGTGCTCAACCTGTTGGATGGGCCGGCCCGCGCCCACGGGGTCGCCGTCCTGTGTGCACAGGCATTCGAGTATGCGTTCAGCTATTGCGGGAGCGCGGCGCTCGTCGAGAAATTCGGCGCACCCGCGGGGATCGAGATCTTTTACCGGGCGCAAGGCGGAGGAATCAGTCACGGGACAGCTCAATCGGCGATGGGCATGTTGGGAGAAAGACTGGTGACCTTTCGCGATGGCCGGCTCGTCGCCATGCCGCGCCGGTGGACCCCCGAGCATGTCCGGTTTCCCGGCGAAACCCGGATCAACTATGCCATCCCTTTTCCGGGGGGCGAGTGCCTTTTCATCCCGCGCAGCCTGCCCGGGATCAAGAGTGTAAGCGGTTATCTGGTCACGCCCCGTCTCGCGGCGACTGTAGGGACGGGGTTTATGGCGGCCCAAAGAATTGTCCGGGGAGCATTGCACATTCCCGGGGTGCAGGGCGCGCTTGACCGGGCTATTGATTGGGCCGCGCCCGAACCGGGAGAGGCGGCGCAGGCGAGCGCGCGCTTTTCCGTCTTCATTCGAGGGACCGGTTCAAAAGAGATCCCCTATTGTCTCGTGCAAGGACAGGATGTCTATGGGACCAGTGCGCAGATTGCCGCACAGGTGGCGCAGTGGCTTGCCGCGGGCAAGTCCCGCGCGGCCGGTGTGATCTCGACCGACCAGGCTTTTGGCGCACGTCCCTTGCTGGATGCCCTTGCGCCCCATGGGGTAACTTACGAGTTAGGAACTGCATGAAAACCTGTCTCTCGCGCCTGCTGGTCATTATTCTTTCCCTCACCCTGCTGATCGGCATCGGTCTCGCCGCTTATCTAATCTGGTTCAATACCGCGCCGCTTCCGCCAACGCCGCTAGGGATCGAGTTCAGGTCGGTAGAGGCCGGAGATATTGTGACGGTTTCGGCGAATGTGCGCGGGGACCAGGTGAGTCGGGCCGAGTTGTGGGTGGAGGACCAGCGCGTCGCTTTTGAAGCGAACCCCAACCCGGCGCTCGCTGGCGATTGGACGGTGGCGTGGCAGTGGACTCCGCCGGCCCCGGGCGTTTATCCGCTCGCCGCGCGGGCGTTTGATCAGGCGGGTCACTATGCGGGTACCGCGCCTTTTGAAGTGGTGGTTCCGCCGCACCTGCGGCTGGTTTTTGCCTCGAATCGCGGCGGCCGGTATGGGCTGTATTCTTTGGCGATTGCGACTCGCGAAACGATGCCCCAGAGCCCATCTACCGGCGACGAGCGCCAGCCCGGAGTTTCGAGCCTGCAGGTGCTCGCGTTTGCCTCGAATCGCAGTGGTGCATGGCATATCTGGACTCGGCCCCTGAGCGGAGGTAACGCGGTCGATTTGACCCCGGATGTGCCCGCGGCACAAGGGCCGGCCTGGGCGCCGGACGGTCAGCGCCTGGCGTTCGAGCTCGTCAATTCGAATGTGACCAACATTTTTGTGAGCGATGCGCACGGGCAGAATCGCGTGCAGGTGACGAACGGCGATACCTACGACGGGCAGGTGAGCTTTGCGCCGAACGGCCGGCAAATTGCCTTTGCCAGCAAGCGCGGTGGTCAATGGGATATCTATGAGGTGGATCTGGACGGTCAGAATCTGGCGCGGCTGACAAACGACACGGCGCAGGACTGGCAGCCGGCATGGTCGCCTGATGGCGGACGGATTGCCTTTGCCTCCACCCGCAGCGGCATTTCGCAGATATACATGATGGCCGCATCCGGGAATGGCGACCCCATCCAGGTAACCAATCTGCCCGCCGGGGCCGAGTTCCCCGCCTGGTCGCCTGATGGAAACTGGCTGGCGTACGTCGGGTACAGCGGCGACGCCGAAGGGACGAACCGCCGCGAGCTCTATTTACTTTATGCGCCCGCGAACAAACCCCTCGTCCCCGGAAGCGGGCTCATCCGTCTGACGCAGAATGCGTTTGACGATACCGAGCCGGCGTGGGTCAGTCCGTAAAATCAGCGACCTTGCCGCTTAACGTGTCCAAAATATACTCCGCCACAAATAATTGCTCACCCCTTTTGACGGTGCTATAATTCGAGCGCATGTCGCGCCTCAAACTTTTACTCCTCGGCTTTATGCGCCCTTGTAGAGATCTGTCCGTGCGCACGTCAAGCGCCCTTTCAGCGATGGGCTCGCTATGCCTGTTTGTCCTCTTGCTTGCCGTCGCCGGTTCTCCACTTCATGCCCAATCCGCTGGCGCGTTCACCGGTGAGTATTACAATAATCTCGATCTCTCCGGCGCGCCGGCGTTTATCCGGCAGGACCCCGAGATTAATTTCAACTGGGGCGCCAGTGCGCCGGACCCCGCAATCACCACCGACAGCTTTTCGGTCCGATGGACCCGGTGGTATAACCTCGACTCGGCCGGCCCCTACAGCCTGACTCTTACGACGGATGACGGCAGCCGGCTCTGGGTGGATGGCAACCTGGTCGTCGATATGTGGTACGACCACGGTCTGCTGACGCGCATGGCGACGCTCACTCTCGCCGCGGGCTATCACCTGGTTCGCGTCGAGTACTATAATCATGGCGGCAGCGCGACGGCCATCATGAGCCTCTCCTTTACCGGGACCTACCCGGACTGGAAGGGCGAGTATTTCGACAATCCAGACCTGACGGGCGCACCCGTTCTGGTCGTCAACAATCCCGAGATCAATTTCAATTGGGGTGTGAACTCGCCCGATCCGCGTATCCCGGCCGACCGCTTTTCGGCGCGCTGGACGCGCAGTCAGTATTTCGACGCAGGGACCTATCGGTTTACGCTGACCACCGACGATGGCTCGCGGGTGTGGGTGGGGGACCGTCTCTTGATCGACCAGTGGCGCGACCAGCCACCGACAGCCTATACCGCCGATATGACGCTGGCGGCGGGGACCTATCCCCTGCGCGTCGAGCATTATGACCGCAGCGGGAACGCTTCCATCCAGCTCTCATGGGCCACTGCGCCGACGAGTAGTGTATGGAACGGACAGTACTTTGCCAGCCAGGACCTGACGGGAAATCCGGCGCTGACGCGTAAGGATGCGGACCTCGCTTTTAACTGGGGCGCAGCGGGGCCGGGCTCGCGTATTTCGGGTGACATCTTTTCCGCCAAATGGGATTCGGCGCGCACGGCACCCGTTGCCGGGTTCTATACGGTTTATGCGACGGTCGACGATGGGGTGCGCGTCGCGGTCGATGGCAATCGCCTGATCGACGCATGGCGTGACCAGCCGCCGACTAATTATGCTGCCGTGGTCTATCTCGCGGCGGGGGTGCACAACTGGCATGTTGAATATTACCAGCACCTGGGAGGCGCGAGCCTGACCGTCCAGATTGTCACGGGCATCGCCTCCACGCCCCTCACGACCGGCAACGACATCAACGTCCAGGTCGGCGGCGCGGGCTGGTTGGCGGGAAGCGGAACAGACTGGCAAAAAGGGCAGAACGGCAGCGCGAGCTGGGTATCAAGCCTGAACAATGCCTTTACCCTGCCGACCTATAACTGGGGGCGCTGGTATCCCGCCCTCCCGGCGGCGCGCAGCTATGAGGTTCTGGCCTATATTCCGGCCGGGACCGCAACCACGCGCAGCGCGCATTATCTCATTGCCCATGCGGGAACGGTCACATTCCAAACCATCCCACAAACCGCGTACAAAGACCAATGGGTTAGCCTGGGCGCTTACTATTTCAATGGTCTTGGGAGCGAATTCGTTGCGCTCGCCGATGTCACCTACGAGTGCCCCCGTTGTTATACGGTAGTATGGAGCTCGCTCAAGTTTAGCCCGAGGTAAAACTCCTCCCAGGAATCCAAAATCATTGCATCTTGCTATTGGCTCGGATTATCGGGCAGCGCCATGATTGCGAGAAAGCGCTCTATTTCATACAGCGCTGCCTGCGCCGGCGGAGACCAGCGCGGCAGGACGAGGTCAAAGGCATGGTCCGTCTGGGGCAGGATCAGCGAGACGACCGGGACGCCGGCCGCACGCAGCTTTTTTTCGAGGGCGAGTGTCCCTTCGACCGGTACGAGCAAATCCTCGCCGCCGTGAATCAGCAGGGTCGGCGGGCAGCCGGGGTGGACGTGGTGCACCGGGGAAAAGAGTTCGTATTTTTCGGGGAGCTCTTCGGGGTGGCCGCCGAGCAGGTAGAGAAAGGCGGATGTTTGGGTGGGCTTGTGGAGACCCATGTGCGTATAACGCTCGCCCATGAGCGATTGGAGTAATTGGCGCACCAGTCCCGGCTTGCTCACGGTCAGTTCGCGCTCCAGCTCGCGAGTCGTGATATGCTGCGCGGTATGATAATAGTTGGCGGTGAGGTCGGAGGGGCCATAGATGGCGACCACTCCGCACACGCCAAGCTCCAGCCCTTGCAGGTCGAGCGGAGTCAGCTCGGGGTGGTCCCCGCTAAAAGCGGCGAGCATGGTGATGTGCGACCCGGCCGATGCGCCGCCAATGACGATCCGGTCCGGATCGACGCCGTACTGTGCGCCATGCTCTTTGAGCCACGCGACGGCGCGCTTGGCGTCGCCGACCATTCCGAACATATCTGTCTCGGGTGACATGCGATAGGCGACATCCATAATGAGATGTCCCTGTGCGGCGAGTTGGCGAAAGAGGAGGCGGGTGCCCATATCCTTGTCGCCCAGGTACCACGCGCTGCCGTGAAGATAGATAAACGCCAGCCCCGACGGTTCCACGCACATGGACGGAAGCCAGAGATCGCAGAGGAGCTGGCGCGATGTCCCCGGGATGGTTGCAAAGGGAACATCGCGCTCGTGGGCGACCTGCGGCGGCGCCGGCATGAGCCAGGTCCAATGCCCGTGCAGCATCCTGGATTTGCGCTCATCGGGAATGCGTTCCCACCAGTCCGCCCCAAAGGCCCCTGCGAAACCATCGTCGAACTTGACACTCTTCCAGACATAGCGTGCAGAGGTCACGGCGGCAAACAGCCCCGCCAGCGCGGCGAGCGGCGATCCGGAGATGAGCCCGAGGAGTGCGCTCACAAGACCGCTCAGGGCGACGAAAGGGGAGAGCGCCCCCGCCACAAGCCGCAGCGGCCAGATGAGAATGCCCCATGGCATGCGATTCTTGACGAGGATGAGGCCGCTGTATATGGCTGAAAGGATGGCGAACGTATTCGCCAGGGCGCGGATGGTTTTCATGGATATCCCTTGTGGTGTGGGTTTGTAATATTTGGACGCGCCCATTTTCGCGCTAATCTCGCAATAGACAAATCAGGCAATGCCGGTATGCAGACCCTTTTCGACGGGTGATTCCTCACAAGCGACAGATGCGGTTTGCGTTAGCGAGATTCTTCACTACGTTCAGAATGACAAACCGAGATGTGAGGAATCACCACTTTTCGAGTATCGGTAATCTCAAGTATAATGTACAGGCTATGGAGATGCTCGACGCGCTCGCGCTCATCGGTGTGGTATTGCTGGCGTCGGTTGTGATCTGGCTGGAACGTAAACGGCGCGCAGCGCTGTTGACCCTGTCGCACGACCGGCATCGCCTGGTTCGCTCGCTGCGGCATCAACAGTACGCGCTCCAGACGGCGCGCAGTCACTCGGATGAATTGCAGGAACATCTCGAACAGACCCAGGCCTCTCTCCAGTTGAGCCACGCGGAAAAGCAGCAACTGGGGGAGCGCATCCGCCTGCTGGAGGGGAAAACCGCCGCGCTGCAAGAGCGCGTCGCCGTCGCACAACGGACCGTGGCGGAGCGAGATGCGGTCATCGCACAGGTCAAGCAGCAGGTGGATAGGACCCGCCGCGCGCTGGCCGAAGCGCAGGCCAACCTGAGCGAGAGTGCGGATACGCTCGCCGAGCGCAACCTGGTCCTGGCACAGCTTCGCGGGCAACTGAACGAGGCGACAAACCGGGCCGACCAGTTGAGCGGGCAACTGACCGAGGCGCGCCGCGCACTGGTCGAGCCCGAGCTCACCGTCGCCCGGCTGGAAGCGCAGGTCGCCGAGCACAAGAGCCGCGCCGAGCTATTGGCCGCGCGCCTCGCGATGGGCGACCGGGCCATCGGCGAACGGGATGCGCTCGTCAAACAACTGGGCGGGCAGTTGACCCAGATGTCCGGCGATACCCGGCAGCTCGGCGAGCAGGTGATTGCTGCCGAACGCGGCCTTGCCGAACGCGACCAGACCATTTTGCTGCTTCAGGAACGGTTGAACGATGTATCGGACCTGGTCGAGGAATCGCGGCAGGGATTGCTCGAATTTCGGCAGATTGGCGAAGAACTGCGTAAGGCCGAGCAGGGCCTCTCGGCGCGCGACGAGACGATTGCCGAGCTCCAGACCCGCTTGAACGAGGTGTGTGATCTCATCGAGGAATCACGCGAGCATTTGGTCGCATCCAGAAAACCGCCGGCTGACGACCTGACTCTCATCAAGGGGATTGGCCCGATGTTTCAAAAGCGGCTGTGGGAAGCGGGCATCCGCCACTTTCAGGACCTGGCAGCGCTTTCGCCCGAGAAACTCGCCGCTCTCCTTCAACCGTCCGGCGGTCGTAAACGGGATTATGGAAATTGGATTGAGCAGGCGAAACAGCTTGCAAATGAACAATAGCGCAGGGATCGCTCTCCTACCTGTGGTATAATCGGTTCCGCTCGGCGTCGAGTCTGCTTGTTCCCGGCTCGGCGTTTTTCTTTTGTACTGCATTGTGATCGGAGAGGAGGCGACTTGTGAGTCAAGCGGCGGCCCTGGTTTTGGAAGATGGGACCATCTGGCGCGGCGTCGCATTGGGCGCACGCGGCGTGCGCACGGGCGAGGCGGTGTTCAATACCGCGATGACCGGCTATCAAGAGGTGCTGACCGATCCCTCCTACTCCGGTCAGATTGTCGTCATGACCGGCGTGCACATGGGCAATACCGGCCTGAACGGGGAGGATGAGGAATCGCAGCACCCGTGGCTGGCCGGGTTCGCCGTGCGCGAGGCGAGCGCCTGGGCCAGCAGTTGGCGCTCGCGGCAGTCGCTGGACGATTATCTGGGCGCGCGGAATGTCGTCGGCATTGCCGGGCTCGACACGCGCGGCCTGGTCCGGCACATTCGCACGCGCGGGGCGATGCGCGCCGCCCTCGCCAACCTCGATTCGGATACGGCCGCGCTCCTCGACCTCGCGCGCTCTTCGCCCTCGATGAATGGCGCGGACCTGGTTCGCAACGTGACGTGCGCCGCGCCCTATCCGTGGACCATGCCCGTGGACGATGCGTGGTATTCGTACCGCTCGGACCCGACACCCGCCCCCCATCCGCCGTTTCATGTGGTCGCGTATGATTTCGGCGCCAAGTACAATATCCTGCGCCTGCTCGTCGCGCACGGATGCCGGGTGACGGTCGTTCCCGCCGCGACGACCGCCGCGCAGGCGCTCGCCCTCGCGCCGGACGGCGTTTTCCTCTCGAACGGGCCGGGCGACCCGGCCGCGGTGACCTATGCGATTGCCAGCGTGCGCGACCTGCTGGGGCGCATCCCGATCTTTGGCATCTGCCTGGGGCATCAGATCCTGGCGCTGGCGCTCGGCGGCGAGACCTACAAGCTGCCGTTCGGCCACCGGGGGGGCAACCAGCCGGTCAAGAACCTGGTGACCGGCCAGGTCGAGATCACGACCCACAATCACGGCTTTGCCGTTCGCGCCGAGTCGCTGCCCGCGGGTGTGCAGGTGACGCATCTGAACCTGAACGACCACTGCGTCGAAGGGCTCGCCGCTCCCGCCCGCGCGGCGTTTAGCGTCCAGTTTCACCCCGAAGCCGCGCCGGGGCCGCACGATGCCCTCGGGCTGTTTAACCAATTCATGACGCTTATGCAGGGGGAACCACATGCCCAGGCGCACTGACATTCATTCCATTCTTGTCCTTGGCTCGGGCCCCATCGTCATCGGACAGGCGTGCGAATTTGATTACGCGGGCGCACAGGCGTGCAAGGTACTCCGCCGCGAAGGGTACCGGGTGATCCTCGTCAACTCCAACCCGGCGACCATCATGACAGACCCCGAGTTTGCCGATGCCACCTATATCGAGCCATTGGTCCCCGAAATCCTCGAAAAGATTATTGCCGTCGAAAAGCCCGACGCGCTCTTGCCCACAGTGGGGGGACAGACCGGGCTGAACCTGGCCCTCGCGGTGGCCGAACAGGGAATTCTGAGCCGGTATGGCATCCAGATGCTCGGCGCATCGCCGCAGGCCATCGAACTGGCCGAGGACCGCCAGAAATTCAAAGAGGCCATGCGCGCCGCCGGTCTGGAGGCGCCCGTTAGCGATACGGTCTCGTCCGTCGCCGGCGCGCTGGCGCTTGCCGAACAGATTGGCTATCCGGTCCTCGTGCGCCCGTCGTTCACGCTCGGCGGCTCGGGCGCCGGGATTGCCGAGAACGCCGACGAGCTGCGCATCCGGGCGGCCAATGGGCTGCGTGCCAGCCCCGTCCACCAGGTGCTGGTTGAGGAATCGGTGATCGGGTGGAAGGAATTCGAGCTCGAGGTGATGCGCGACCGGGCGGACAATTTCGTCGTCATCTGTTCCATCGAGAACCTCGACCCGATGGGGGTGCATACCGGCGACAGCATTACGATTGCGCCGGCCCAGACGCTGACCGACCGCGAATATCAACGGATGCGTGATGCGGCGCGCCGCGTCATGCGCGCCGTCGGCGTCGAGACCGGCGGGAGCAACGTCCAGTTCGCCGTCAACCCGCGCGACGGGCGACTGGTGGTTATCGAGATGAACCCCCGCGTCAGCCGTTCTTCGGCGCTGGCCTCTAAAGCGACCGGCTTTCCCATCGCCAAGATCGCCGCGCTCCTCGCCGCCGGATATACCCTCGACGAGATTCCGAACGATATCACGCGCGTCACCCGCGCCAGCTTTGAGCCGGCGCTCGATTACGTCGTCGTCAAGATTCCGCGCTGGACCTTTGAAAAGTTCCCCGGCGCCGATGTCACCCTCGGCCCGCAGATGAAATCGGTGGGCGAGGTGATGGCGCTCGGCGGCAACCTGCGCGAGGCGCTCCAAAAGGCGCTGCGCGGGCTTGAGATCGGCGCGACCGGTTTGTCGCGCCCCGGTGTTGCGCCGAACGGAGACCTGGCGCATCCGACCGCCGACCGAATTTTCCACGTCGCCAATGCGCTCCGGCGCGGCGAATCGGTTACGGCGGTGGCGCAGGCGACCGGGTTCGATCCCTGGTTTGTCGATCAGATGCAGCAGATTGTCGAGACCGAGCGCACCCTGGCGGTCGAAACCCTGGATTCGATTTCCCCCGACCTGTTGCGGCGTGCCAAACGGGATGGGTTCGGCGACCGGGCGATTGCCGGTCTCTTGCAAGACGACGAGCTGCGCGTGCGGGCACGGCGCAAGTCGCTTGACCTGACACCGATCTATCAGCGCATCGACACCTGCGCCGCCGAGTTCGAGGCGCATACGCCGTATCTCTACAGCACCTATACCGGTGCCCGGGATGAAGCCGAGCCGACCTCCCGGCGCAAGGCGCTGATTTTGGGCGGCGGGCCGAACCGCATCGGGCAGGGGATCGAGTTCGATTACTGCTGTGTGCACGCCTGCCTCGCGCTTCGCGAGATGGATGTCGAGACGATCATGCTCAACTGCAACCCCGAGACGGTGAGCACCGATTACGACACCGCCGACCGGCTCTATTTCGAGCCGGTGACCTTTGAGAGCGTGATGGACGTGATCGACTTGGAAAAGCCCGACGGCGTGCTCGTGCAGTTCGGCGGGCAGACCCCGCTCAACCTCGCGCAATCCCTGGCCCGCGCCGGCGTCCCGATCTGGGGGACCGCGCCGGATGCGATTGACTGCGCCGAGGATCGCAGCAAATTCGGCGCGCTGCTCAGAGAGCTTGACATTCCCCAGCCGGATAACGGATCGGCGCGCTCTCCCGAAGAGGCCCGCGCCATCGCCGCGCACATCGGCTATCCAGTCCTTGTCCGTCCCTCGTATGTCCTCGGCGGCCGCGCGATGGCGATCGTCTATGACGAGGAGGAGCTGGCGCATTTCATCGGCGCGGCGGCCGCCGCCGCGCCGGATCACCCGGTGCTGATCGACCGCTATCTGGAAGACGCCTTTGAGGTGGATGTGGACGCAGTCGCCGATGGGACGAATGTGGTGATCGGCGGGATCATGCAGCACATTGAAGAGGCGGGGGTCCACTCGGGGGACAGCGCCTGCGTCCTGCCTCCCTTCAAGATTTCCCAGTACCACCTCGACATTATGCGCGATTACGTCGCCCGCATCGCGCTGGCGCTCGGCGTGCGCGGCCTGGTCAACGCCCAATTCGCCATCAAGGATGAGATTGTCTATGTCCTCGAAGTCAACCCGCGCGCCAGCCGGACCGTGCCGTTCGTGAGCAAGGCGACCGGCGTCCCGCTGGCGCGCATCGCTGCCCAGGTAGCCGCGGGGCGAACCCTGCCAGAGATCGGGTTTACACAAGAGCCGCACGTCGACGGCTTTTTCGTTAAAGAGGTGGTGTTCCCGTTCGACAAGTTCGAAGGGGCCCGCATCCGCCTCGGCCCCGAGATGCGCAGCACCGGCGAGGTGATGGGGCACGCGTCGAGCTTTGGGCACGCTTTTGCCAAGGCCGAGATGGCGGCGGCGGGAAACCTGCCCCTCTCGGGCGCGGTGCTCTTGAGCGTGAACGATTTCGACAAGGGGGCGCTCCTCAAGCTGGCACGCGATTTCACCCGGCTCGGATTCCGGCTGATGGCGACGCGCGGCACCGCCGAATGGCTCAAACGGGTCGGGCTGCCGGTCGAGACGCTGAATAAAGTGACCGAAGGCTCGCCTCTGGCGCGCTTGCATGATGATTCCGGGTCCGGGTTGACTGTCGGTCACCATGCGAGCGGGACCATCGTCGATGCGATTGCGCGCGGCGAAATCCAATTGATCGTCAACACCCCGCTCGGCCGGCAGGCGTACAGCGATGGCGAAGAGATTCGCCGCGCCGCCATCCGCCACCGCGTCCCGCTGCTCACGACCCTCTCGGCGACGGCGGCGGCCATCGGCGGAATCAGGGCTTTGCAGGCCAAAGAGCTCAAGGTCAAGAGCCTGCAAGATCATCATGCGCAGTAGCGCTTGAGCGATTGCCAAGATTTTGTTGGCGAACGCGCAAAGCATCAGCAAATGGAATTTGCCGCCTAAACCTGAGAGGTCGCCTCAGCGACCGAAAAATGAGCTCGCCAACGAAGGTTTGCTAATTGACCCCTGGAATGGGAAGGATGAATATGGATGATGTGGGATCCCTCGCGCAACTGGAGCGCGCACAGCTCGTACAGCGGACCGACGATGTCGAGCTGTCCTATCTGTTCAAGCACGCGCTGACGCAGGACTCGGCCTATCAGACCCTCCTTTTGAAAACGCGGCGCAACCTGCATCGCTCGGTCGCCGTCGCCTATGAGCAGTTCTACCCGGAGCAACTGGAGGAGCTGGCCGGTCTGCTGGCGCATCACTATAGCGCGGGGGGCGAGGACGACAAGGCGTTCGCGTATGCGGTCCGCGCCGGGGATGGAGCGGCGCGGCGGTCGGCCAACATCGAGGCGCGGACCTATTATGACCAGGCGCTGGCGGCGCTGTCGCGCCTGCCCGACACGACGGAGAATCGCCGCCGCCGCGTGGATGCCATGCTCAAACGGGTGGCCGTCGCCCTGCGAAGCGAGGGGCCCGAGCGCAGTCTCGAACGGATGCTGGAGGCCGAGGCGCTGGCCCACACCCTGGATGCGAGCGGCGACGAAGCGGGGGACCGGGGCCGGATGGCGCGCATCCATTACTGGATCGGCCAGACTTTTCTGCACTCCAACCGGCTCACCCCGGCTATTCGCTATTTGCAAGAGGTACTGGCGTTCGGCGAGTCCGAGGGGGGCGGGCTGGAATTTGTCGCGGTCCCCTCCTGCATGATCGGCCGCGCCTGGGTCTCGCTGGGATACCTCGATCGTGCGGAACCACTGCTGACGCGGGCGGTGCGCTTGTTAGAGCAGGTGCCGAACCTGCACGAACAGACGCTGGCCGGCGCGTTCCTGGGGTTGACCCTGGCGGGGCGGGGCAATTACCGCGCCGGCCTGCTCCGGGCGCAGCAGACGCGCGACCGGGCGCTGGAATCGAACCATTTCGGCGCGATTGCATTGAGTTATCTCGGGCTGGCGGTCGTTTACATGAGCAGCGGCGAGAGCGAATCGATGCTTCAAGCCGGGCATCAGATGATCGAGGCGGCGAACCGTACGGGGGACCGGCTGGTCGCTTATCTGGGACACGCCTTTTTTGGATGGGCGCAGAGCCGGCTGGGGAATCACGCGGCGGCGCAAGAGAGCCTGGCGCAATCGCAGGAACTGGCGCGGGCATTGGGCGCGCACCTGATCTTTGACGACTGGCTGGCGGCCGCCCGCGCCGAGGCCGCGTTCAACGCCGGCGAGCTGGCGCAGGCGGAGGAACTCGCCGCGGCGGCGGTGAGCTATGCGCTGTCCACCGATAACATTTTTGCGCAGGCAATGGCCCACCGCGTGTGGGGCCAGGCGCTCACGGCGCGGGGGGCGGCGCACCTGGCGGACGCCGGCGAGCACCTCGCGACTGCCCTCCAGCTATTCGAAACAGGGGACGCCCGGCTCGAAGCGGCGCACACGCACATCGCGTGGGGAACCCTATGCCAGGCGCAGGGTGACGCCGATGCGGCGCGTGCGCATTGGGGACAGGCGCGCGAACAGTTCGAGGCATCCGGCCTGAGGATGTAGGGCAAGCCCATTCAGGACACGGGCAGCCGGACGGTAAAGACGCTTCCCTTGCCCTCTTCGCTTGCGACAGTCACCTCACCCGCGCTGGCCTGAACCAGGGAGCGTACCAGAGCGAGACCTAACCCGCTGCTTCGCTGGGTGGAACGCGACGGGTCTACACGATAAAAGCGGTCAAAAATGTGGTCGATGGCCGCCGCAGGAATGCCGATGCCGGTATCGGCGACGGAAACGGACACCCGGTTACCAACGACCTCCGCCTGCAGCGTAATCCGGCCGCCGGGCAGCGAATATTTGATTGCGTTGTCAAGCAGGTTGCGAAAAACGGTTCGCATCTCCCCGGCATTGGCGTTGACAGTGAGAAGATGTAAGGGGAGCATCGTGCTCAATTCCATCTCCGCCTGCCGCGCCAGCGGTCCCAGCTCATCGGCCAGTTCATGCAGGAGTGGGACCAAGTCCATGGGCGCGCTCGGCCCGCGCTCGTCGGCGTCCAACGCGGACAGGGTCAGCAACTGTTCCACCAGGGATTGCAGATAGCTCGTTTCGCGGTCCATTTGCGCTAGGTAGCGTTGGAGCATTTCCGGATCGTTGCGTGCAGAACCTTGCAGCAGTTCGAGGCGCAGCCGGATGCTCGTCAGCGGCGAGCGCAACTCGTGCGCGGCGTTGGCGACAAAATTCTTTTGGCGCGCGAGCATGTTGCTAATGCGCTCAGCCATCTGATTAAAGGCGTGGCCCAACCGCCGGGTTTCGTCCGGTCCTGCCGGCGTGACCCGTTCCTCCAGGCGGCCTCTGGCAAGCGCCTCGCTGCTCACGGTCAGGCTCTGGACCGGCCGCGCAATTTGCCGCGCCAGGAGCGTGCTCACGGCGGCCGTCACCAGGAGAATCAAGGCGCCCACGCCGACCAGCGTGAGCTGCGCCTGGCGGACATCCCCATAGATGGGCGCCATCGGCGTCGAAAGCTGCACATAGCCCTCGTTCGTTCCCTGCTCGTCCTGGATTGCGGTCGCGACGAACAGGCGCGTGGCCCCGCTGACCGGATCGCTCCGAATATCGTGTAACTCGGTCCCGCTCTGTGCGGCCAGCATCTCCGGCCCGTTTGCAACCTGTCCCGGCGTCTCGCCCGGCTCGGAACTGACCTGTTCGCGCAGGCGCGCATCCAGCACCGTCACGCGGACCGCATTCTTGCGCGAATAGAACTGGACCTGCTGGGTAAGCCCGTCGGTAGGGCTTGTGCTGTTTGATTCATAGGCCGGACGCAAAGCCTCTGCGATGAGGTGGGATTGGATTTCCAGCTCGTGCTCCGCCTGTTCGACCGTCTCGGTTTCTATATCCTGCACGCTCCATGCCACCAGCCCGCCGACGGCAAGGAAATTCAGCGTGAGCAAAGCGAGCAGGAGGCGGCCCTGCAAGCTACGGGGTATCAGTCTTGGGCGCATCGGGGTCCAAAAAGCGATAGCCGAAACCGCGCAGGGTTAAGAGATAGCGGGGACGGGAGGGGTTGCGCTCGAGTTTTTCCCGGAGCCAACGGATGTGCACATCCAGCGTGTGGGGGTCGCCAATCCATTCCTGGCCCCAGACCCTGTCAATCAAATCCTGCCGTGCAAGCGCCTGTCCCTCGTGCTCCATGAGCACTTTGAGCAGATCAAACTCGCGCTGGCTCAATTCGACCGGCCGCCCCTGACGCCAGACCGAGCGCGAACCGGGGTCGAGGATGATGGGACCGATGGTGAGCCGGTCGTCGGCGACAGCTCGCGTCGTCCGGTCCAGTTCCCGTCGCCGGAGCACCGCATGCACGCGGGCCAACAACTCGCGGAAACTGAATGGCTTGACGATATAATCATCTGCGCCCAACTCCAGGCCCATCACGCGATCCATTTCCTGTCCCCGCGCGGTCAACATGATCACCGGTACGCTTGATTCTCGGCGGAGCGCCTTGCACACGGCAAACCCGTCCATGCCCGGCAGCATCACGTCGAGCAAAACCACGTCCGGTTCATTCGCGCGCGCGGCCTGGAGGGCCTGCGGCCCGGTCGTCACGTGCAGCACCTGAAACCCTTCACCCTCCAATCCAAATACGAGCGGCTCGGCAATGGCCTGGTCGTCTTCGACGAGCACAATCGTTTCACGGCGGGTTGTCATACCCGTATATTACAGCCAAAACCTGAAAGCGGAAAGGGTAGCGCTTGCCGCTACCCTGACCCTTTGGGAATATTTGGTTGTTCGAGCATTACGCTGTCATTTAGTGGGGCGAGATGCTGGGCGTGAGAATGTCGATGCTGGTCGCGTTGATCGAGCCATCCGTCTGCCGGAACCCCTCGACCCGGACTGATGCGCCATTTTTGGCAAGCCCATCGGTCTGGTCCACCTGCGTCTGCGCCGAGACGTGCACCGTGCGCCCACTGACCTTCCAATCGCCGATCAAGCCGGCAGGCATGGACTGGACCTTGCCCTGGAACCGGAACTCGTGCGGCGTGGCCGCCAGAGCCGAGGGCGCCGGAAGCTGGCTGACCAGTACGGCCAACACCGTCAACACCGCCAACAGAGTGAACATTCGAGTCTTCATGTTTGATATTCTCCTTCTTGCTGAACCACATTTCCTGAATCTCATTCGATGGTCCTAGAATATCACAACAAGACCCGCTTGTGCTCAAGGGCGACTCATCGGCAGGTTAAGCGCAGGTTAAGCAAGTCTCATTCGAGGCGAGCGTGGCGGGGTCACGTTTCAACCAGCCGCGCACGCGCTCGACGAGGTCCGCCTGGTCAACGAGATATTGGATGACTGCCGAAGCGACGGCAAGCAGGAGTGGGTCCATAGGCAAGCCGGTGGAATTGAGGTCAGGGTTGGCTGAGAACGAATGCGGTTGCGTGCCCGATCAGAGACGCCATAAACGTCCGGAATGTTGCTTCTGCCGTTGGTTGGCTCACGCGCGTGCCGGGGCCGCGGGTGGCTAACAGCAGGCAGGTCGCCGTGTAGAGCCGTTCCAACTGGAGCCGCCGGCAGAGGATCAAGTAGCGGTCCGCGTATGAAACAGATTTGCCGATTGGCGCATCATTTTTGAAGATAGGATCGATCTCAAAGAAGGTTTCTTTAATGGAAATAGGGGTGTGGACCTCTGGAGAATCCTCAAGCAAAAAGATATATCCCAGGAACGGCGTCGGGGCCTGCAGGCCCAGCCGGTGCTCCCGGTAGGCAGTCCAGAAATCTTGAGCGCCGCCAATCACTTCCTCCATTCGGTTGTTTGCATTGTTCCCAATTGACCCTACCTGGCCTTTGATCTCCACTGCCGCCACCAGGCGGCCCTCTGAAAGAACAAGCATATCCCAATTCTTTTGAGCCCGGAAATATCCGGGAAGATCAAGGCCACTGCGTTCCCCTGCTTCGCGGCTTTGCTTATTGGTCCTGGGACGTGCCGTGCGGAAAGCCCTGTTGCTCGTCGCATTATAGATTTGGAGATCGGGTAGGCCGGTACTGACAAGGATTTCTGCAACCAGATTTTCCATCGCGGCCATGTGGGCCCCACCCGTTACCTCGCCGCGTGTCCCTGCATCTTGCCGACCGGATGCGGCTTGTTTCTCTTTTTGAGATTGCCTGGTTATCCAGAACTGTTCAATGGCCAGCGTCACTCGCTCGTCGAGGTTGTCCAGGATTGTTTCAAGCTCCACCGCAGTGCTCCTCAGGACGGAATGTAATCAATCTCGTACAGGCGTAATGCCAGGGCGGTCGCTGCTCGCACGTCTCGTTCCCGGAACGCGCGAATCAGTCCCTCGCCCAGTTGCTCGGAAATCGTCCCGGGGGCGGGGACATGGATCCGGCGCAAGTATTGAGCCTGCATGCGCAGATAACCTCCGCGCATGCGCACCCCATAACATTCCACAAAAAACTTGCCGACATCACTCATCAGGATTGCGCCCAAGATTTCAAGATTCCAGATGCCCGAGGTTATAAAGTACAGGTTGTGATGAGGATAAGTGCCGCCCATGTCGAGGACGGGGAAAATAGTACTTTTGATGTCCGGAATATAGAGCTTGGGCCTGGCGCTCAAGCCCTCTTCCACCTGGTCAATGGTCCGAAACCACACCTCGGGACTTCTTTGCGCCACATTCCGCTTTTGTAGCTTGAGCTTGTGCTCGTCCAGGTACGCTTTTAATCTCGGATATTGAGCCAGGTCGACCAGCTGCTCATTCTGCCAGGGGTTAATCAGGTAGTGTTTAGACCACCTGAGATCACCCGTGCGAATGTCGTTTGTGAGAGCCAAAGGCAATAAACGCTCGCGCTCGACAATGTCCTGATCTCGCGTGATAAAGACCGAATCCGCGCCGGTCGCTAACCCGATTCCCACCCGCGTTTTTGTTATGGGGTCTTGCAGCGGAGGATAGTCCTGCTCTAGCCGTCTGAGCAGTAATCTACGCTCCACGGAAATGTTCAGCCAGGGCTCGTCGGCGCTGAACCAGGGCGGTGTGCGCCTT
>JBAVQS010000165.1:0-57693 GCA_049694275.1 Anaerolineae bacterium
GCGTCGGCCCCGGCGGCGACCGCGGCCACGCCATCACACACCGCCCCGGCGCGATTGGCGATCTCGTCACAAGTGCAAGTCAAAGCGGACCTGCTGCAAAACCAGGCCCTGCCGCCGGGCGCTTGCCAGTGGCGGCTCACGCTGCACAACGCTGGAAACGTGCTCGATACGTTTAGTTTCAGTGTTCAGGGGATTGCGCCCGAATGGGCCAGGATTGATCCGGTAGAGGTCAGCCTCTCGCCGAATGAGCAAGCGACGGCTGTGCTGACCGTCACCCCGCGCGACGATACGATGGCGGGCGATTATCCCTTTGTCCTGCGGAGCTATTCACACGTCAATGTCAGCACGCGCACCGATATCAATCTCAAGCTCCATATTCCGCCGCGCGGCGGTTTTCGCCTGGATTTCCCGATCCCTGAAATCCAATCGCAGGGTGAAGCGTATTATGCTTTTTCGCTGGTCGGCGATCCGATAACCAATATTGATATCGAGGCGAACCTGACGGCGAGTGACGAGGGCAATGCGTGCGAGTACGCCTTTGAGGCGAAACGCGTCCTCATTCCCGCGCGCTTGACGGTCACGCACACCCTGGTGGTCCGCCCCAAGGCTCTGCTGGCGCCGAGCGAACAGCGCCAGTACACGATCCATATCGTCGCTACGCCCATCGACCCGAACGTCCCGCCGCACAGCGCCGAGATTCGGCTGAACCAGCAAGGGGCCGCGCCGGTGAATCTGATCTTGCGCCCGCAGCAGCAGCCTGGTGAGATGGAAGCCAACTATACCATCACCCTGACGAATCCGGTGGAGGAGCGCGCCACGTTGATCCTCTCCGGCCAGGATGAGGAGAATGCCTGCGACTATATTTTTGAGCCGCCGCAGGTTCTGCTCGAGCCGAAAAAGCAGGCGACCTCTCAGTTGCGCCTGGTCTGCCGCGATTATTTTGACGGCCCGGGCGACAAGACCATTACTTTTTCCGTGCTCGCCACGCGGCAGGGGGATCAGGTGCCGGCAGCGCGCATTCAGGGGCGCTTGATGCAAAAACCGACGATGCCGGTGGCGCTGACCCTGGTGCCCGGCCAGCAGAGCAGTCCGGCCAAGGCCCGCTTTTTCATCGAGGGCCACAACCCGCGTGCGGTTTCGCTACGCGCCTTGCTGGGCGCCAAGGATGATGCGGATTCGCTCATTTTTTCCTTTAGCCCCAGCGAAATTCATTTTTCGCCGCGGGCGGAGTCGCGCGCGGAATTGATCGTCACGCCCAAGGACCGGCTGATGTCCGGCGAACAGCGCCGCGTGCACCAGTTTACTGTCATTGCCGAAGTGGACGGGCACGCCGACCCGGTCACCATTCAGGGGACCCTGGCGCAGATTCACTCCATGACCCTGTGGGATTATCTGGTCCTCGCGTTCCGCTGGACGATCTGGATTCTGGAATGGGTGGCGCTCGCCGTCATCCTCATTTTTATTGCGACGGTGCTGCTTGCCGCCTACGTTCACATTGCCGACCCGGTGACGAATCCTTCCGTCTTTGTTCAGGTCAATCCGATCCTGAATGTGGGCAAGGCAAAAGAGATCTTGAACTGGTCGCCTTTTGCCGGAATTGCAACTTCCCTGATCGAATTGCTCTCGGTCATGATGGACAATGTCAGCGGATTGACCAACGGCGGCCAATAATTGCAATACTTGCTTGTCATTTCAAACGCAGTGAGAAATCTCATTTCTAGCCAGTGATTTCTCACAAAAGGTATGATTAATCTATGAGCATGTCTCAACCCGGTTCTGCCGCTTTACCCGCCCCGCCGTCGGGTCCCAAACTGAGCACGATGCTTGGCATTGCGTTAGCATTGGTCCTGCTCCTCGTCTGCTTGATGGCCGCAGTGGTGCTTATGCGTCCGCCGCAGGTGAATGCCAAGTCCGCCAATTCGACCTCCACGCAGGTCGCGCTCAACCAGGCGACCCAGGGGGCACAGCAGACCGGCTTTGCCCAGACCGCAGTTGCCGCCCAGACCGCGGCTGCCGCAACCGCTTTTGCCAACACGACCAGGGCAGCGGCGACAGCGAATGCTGTGGGCACGAGCATGAGCGGCGGCTCGACCAGTGTCTCGGCTACCGGCGCGGCCGCGCAGACGCAATCCGTTGCCACTTCGGCCGCCGGCCAAACCCAGTCGGCGGCAACCTCCGGAGCGGTCCAGACCAACGCGGCGGCGACCTCCGGGGCAGCGCAAACAAATGCCGCAAAACCGACCGCCACCGGCACGCGCACTCCAACTGGAACCTTTACGCCTACCTCGACAGGGACTGCGACCGGGACCTTTACGCCAACCGATACGTCTACGCCGACGATCACGCCCACCCCCACGCCGCCGTTGCTGACGATTATCTTGACGAACGCCGCGGACTGGGTGACCATCTCCGGCTATGGGACACAATCGCATAGCTTTAGCTGTTCCAGCAACAGCGCGACGCCAACCAATACGTCGACAAATACGCCGACCAACACGCCGACCGGAACGCCGACTGGAACGCCGACTCCGACGTTGACGCCGACTCCTAGTAGTCCTGTCAATTGCGCCATCCGGCTGCAATATGGCGAATACGTTTCGCTTACTTCCAACGCTCAGGTGAGTAGTTGGGCAGCCAACCCGGCTTGTGACACCACTTCGACGACGACCTGCGCGTTCAACGCGGTCACGCACGATACGGAGGTCCAGATTATATTCGGCCCCACCGTCTCGCTGCTCGTCAATCTCGAAGGGGCGCCGTCCGATGGCCAGGTCAAGGTTTACGGCAGTACCTACCCGGTCAGCAGCTTGAATATCACCTGTTCATCGACTTGCTCGTACCAGGTTCCCAAATTCGAATCGATCATCCTCACTGCGAACTGGCCCGTTGGTTTTATCTCTAGTGGAACGGGCTGCGGAGCAACCAGTTCCTATAGCTGTACGATCGTTTCCATTAACGCCGATACGACTGTCTCATTGGCGTTTACGCCGACGCCGACCAACACGCCGACTGTGACGAATACGCCGATGCCGACCAACACGCCGACGCCGACTATCACGCTGACGCCGACTACGCCAACGGCCACGCCGACAGCCATTCTTGACTTGCAGATGCCGTCGGTGCCATCGGGCGGCTTCATCTCGATATGGGGCAGCGTCTCCGGCAACCTTGCGCCATGTACTTCATCATGTAGGGTAAGTGTCACTTTTGGCGAAACTTTGCATCTCTCATCCACCTATCTGATTTCGAGTTGGAGCAATTGCAGCACCTCCGATTCTTATGGCTGTACGGTCAATTCCGCCGGAGTGAGTACCGCGGTGGTCGCGTATGCGGCGGCAACGGCTACGCCGACGGTGACCAATACGCCTACCATCACGGATACGCCGACGGATACGCCGACGGTCACGCCCACACCGACCTACCAGCTTACAATCAATATGATCAATTTCCAATCAGGGGACACCATCACAGTCACAGGATCAGCCAGCGCCACCTGTTCGTCGAGTCCGTGTACGGTTGGAGGCATTTCGCCGGGTGGGAGCGTGACGCTGACGTCGAGCGTCGTTCGTACGATGAGTTGGAGCGGGTGCACCACTGCGAATGGGACGACTTGCAAAGTCACCAATATCAACTCGAATGTCAGCGTCGATGCGACTTTCCCAACGCCAACTCCGACGCCGACGGCAACGGATACGCCAACCGATACGCCGACGAGCACACCCACCAAAACGCTGACGCCGACCAAGACGCTGACGCCGACGCTAACGCCGACGCCGTGAGCGCAAGAACAGAGACCTATGCCGAATCTATTGGTCCTCTCATTCAATCAACAGCGAGTGAGCATTGCGCCGGGCGCGAGCGGCGAGTTGACGGTGAGCGTGCAGAACCTATCCACCCTGCTCGACCAGGTGGCGCTGCGCGCGCAAGGGCTGAACCCCGATTGGGTGCAGATCATTCCTCCGACCCTGCCTGTCTTTGCGCAGGGGCAGGCTTCGGCGCGTATCTTGATTAGCATTCCGCTCGATGTCAATCAGGCCGTTGCCGGGCTTTATTCCTTCACCATCACCGGCGCTATGCAAGAGAACAAGGGGCAGGAGGCGACGACCAGCGCCGAGATCGAGATTGAACTGACCGGCGATTACCAGGTGTTGATGGAGCATGGCGAATCCGTTAACGACAAGGATGCGCGTTATCCGCTCAAGGTGCAAAATAGCGCCAACGCCCCGTTGCATCTCCGCCTCAGCAGCAGTGATGAGGGCGGCGCGGCGTGGTACAAGTTCGACCCGTATCTCCTCAAGGTCCCGCCGGCGAGCCAGGCGACGGCCCTGGTCACCGCGCGCCCAAAAATACAGGACGAGACGGAGCATGTGATCAAATTCAGTCTCGTCGCTCAGGGCGAATTTCTGCCGCAGGGGGGCGCCGCCGTGGCCGCCCCGTCGCAGCAGGTCGAAGGCCAGTTTGTCCAGGTCCCTTTACCTAAAAAGTTTGCCCGGGTACACCTCTCCATCCAGCCGCCCACGGTCCAGGCACAGGCGGAGGCAACCTACGAGGTCACTGTCGGTAACTCGGGTGACCTGGGAACCAGGGTGCACCTGAGCGGTATGGACAAAGACCAGGCGCTGATCTATGAATTCGAGACGCCCGATAACGCGCTGCTGGACCTGCCGCCGGGCAAAGAGAGCCGGATCAAGCTGACCGTTCACCCGGCCGGTCCGATCAAGCGGCAAGAGACGTTGCCCTTTCGAGTGACGGCGACTCCGGCCGACGGCGCCGAGTCGGCTATTGCGGAAGCGACCTATGTGCATCACGCCCCCTTTCCCTATACGATTCTCATCGGCGCGGTGATCATGTTGTGCGTGGGCTGGATTGCAATCGTGGCTATCGCCTGGTTCTTGATTCGACCGCTGATCCATTAGGGCGTATGCATAGTGGCTGATTCTGTTTTCATTCTCGCCGAGCCTGCTGCGCTCTCAGTTCAGCCGGGCGCGAGCGCCGATGTCCGCGTCACGATTCACAACGCGCTGGACCGCGTGGGGCAATTCCAGCTCCGGTCTGAATGTCCCGATCCCGCCTGGGCACAATTTGAAGCCGACCAGTTGGGCGTCTTTCCCGGTGACGAGGAGAGCACGACCCTCTCTTTCCAGTTGCCCCCCGATGTTATTCCTGCCACCTACTCGATTGCCCTCTTTGCGCTAACCCAGACCGGCGCCCGGGTCCAGGGCAAAGGCACGCTCGAGCTTACCGTTGTGGGGGGCGAGGAAAACGCTGGCGAGGCGTTGCCCGCCTCGCCGGTCAAGCTCACGCTGGCAACGCCCGTTGTCGAGGTGGTCAGCGGCGAAGAGGGCGCCGCCGAGGTCGTCGTGCTCAACGCGGCGGATGAGGTCGGCCAGTTCCAGTTTGAGGCGCAAGCCCCTGATCCGGCCTGGGTCCGGTTCGTCCCCGACCAGGTCGGTCTCTTTCCACATGAACAGGCGAGCGCCCATATTATTTTTCATCCGCCGGCCGGGGTGACTCCTGCGGCGTACCCGATCCTGATCCGCGCCGTGAGCCAGATTGGCGCGGCGCGCCAGGCGCAAGTCCGGTTGGAGCTGGCCGTTCGCGCGCTGGCGGCCCCGGTACAGGAAGGGGCGCCCGCCGTGGGCGATCAGGTGGAAGCCGTGTCGGAAATCGCGCCGGTCGTCCAGGAGGAGATGACGGTTTGTGCGGCGTCGCCCAATGCGGAACTGGATCTGCTGGCCGATTGCGCGGACATTGCATTCTTTGCCGGGACCGAGCATCGCTTAAAATTTCGCAATAACGGGGGCGCGACGCTTTCGCTCGAGTTGTTGATGCGCGGCCTGCCGGGAGGCTGGTTCTCTTTATCGCCCACCCTGATCACGTTAGAGCCGACCCGGAGCGCCGAGGCGTTGCTGACCCTGGCGCCGGTGCTTGAAGCGCCGCCGGGCGACTATCCCTTTCGTCTCACTGCCGATGCGCGCGGCGACGCCGCCGCATCGGTACAGCTCGACCTGATGCTCGAGATCGCCGAGCGCGGCGACTGCAAACTCCAGATTGAGCCCTGGTTTGTGTCGAGCGCCAGCAATGGTGAGTTCAAGGTCCACATCAAGCAGGGCGGCCCCAACCCCATTCGTCTGAAATTATCGGGCAGCGACAGCGCCGGCGGTTGCGCGTACATTTTCCCGCCCGGCGAAATCCATTTGCCGCCCTTTGGGTCCGAGACGCGGCGGCTCGTCGTGCGCCCGCGGCGGCGGTTGCCGCTGGGCGAATCCCGCCTGTATCCCTTTACCATCACGGCAACCGCGCTGGAAGGCTCCCATGCCGTCGTCAAGTGCCAGGCGCGCTTTTTGCAACGCGCAACCCCGCCCACCGAGCTGAAACTGATCCCGGTCCAGACCCGTTCGGGCCGTCGTCCCACCTTTACTGTGCAGATCATGAACCCGAGCGACGAGCCGGCAAGCTTTCAATTATCGGCGGCCGACACTGATCGCGCCTGTCGCTACGAGTTCGATCCGCCGGCCATCAAGCTACCCGGCGGTGGGAGCGCCCAGAGCACTCTGGTTGTCATTTCGGAGCATTATGCCACGCGCCCCGGCGACCGAATCATTACCTTTACGCTGCATGCGGACCCGGTCGAGGGGCTCTTGAATCCGGTCACGGCGGTCGGCCAGTTTGTGCAAAAGCAGCCCGAGCGCCCGATGCTCGCGCTCTCGCCGTCCAACCAGGCTGCGCCGCACTCGGCGCGCTATGTGATCAAGTTGAGCAACCCGCGTCTCACGCCGATTCTGGCGGACCTCCGTGCGCTGGATGCATATGGTACATTCAAATTCGAGCTCACGCCCACGCGCCTCCAGCTTGCGCCGCGCAGCCAGGCGGTCGCACATTTGAATGTCCATCTTCAGACCAAGCTCCTCCCCGGTGAGGCGCGCCACACGCATCCTTTTCGCATCGAAGCGCAAATCCCTGATCTGCCCGAGCCGATTGCATCTGAGGGGACGCTCGTGCAGGTGGTCGGTTCGCCGTTTACGCCATTTTTCTTTGCCGTTGTTTTCTTTATTCTCTTGTTGCTCTTGCTGGTCTTTTTCTTTGCATTCCAGCTCATGGAGCCAATATTCCGCATCATTCCGCACTAGTTCGGAATGGGGAAACTCCTTCGTCTGCTTTTCATCCTCCTGGGAATCCTGCTCGTCGTCGGCGTCGTGGTTCAATTCCAGTTTCCCCTCCTCGTCGCTCGCAAACGACTGCCGCTTCCCACACCCACCCTGTCCGTTCCGGCTGCCCTGGCGGCTGCCCCGACGCCGACCCGTCTTCCGGCGCGCTCGAACGGCGCGGCGGTCTTTCTCATTCCCGATAGCGAGCTGGTATATGGCCCCGCCTACCAGGACTTTTTCCAGGATGCGGCCAGCGCCCATTTCGGTCTCGTGGCGCCCTATCACGAGCGCGTGGAGGACGAGATCATGACGGGACCGGACATTATCCGACTGGTCGCCGAGCGCTATAGCGTCGGGCCGCGCGTCCTGCTCACCCTTCTCGAAATGAAATACGGCTGGGTGTCAGGGGGAACGGGCTATGCCGGGAATGGGCGAAGTGCGCTGTATGAAGAGGCCAGCCAGATTGCCGATCGGTTGGACGAAGGCTATTACGGCAGGGTGAGCGGGAGTCTGTTCACGCTCCAGTTTGCCGATGGCCGGCAGGCGCCGCTCGACGACCATCAGAATCCAGGTACCGCGGCGCTTTATTATTTCTTTGCCAAAGAAAGCCGGCAGACGGAGTGGGCCAATCGGGTCGGTTCCGCAGGGTTCGACGCGGTCTATCGCGGTCTCTTTGGCGATCCCTTTGCGCACGCGGTCGATCCCTTGATTGCCGGGGAGGTGGTGCAGCCGCCCCTGCACTTGCCGTGGGCGGATGGGCACACCTGGTTTTATACCGGCGGGCCGCACGGTGGTTATACGACCGCGACCGGCCGCGCAGCCATCGACCTCGCGCCGCAGGGCGGTTCCGCGCCGTGTGCCCCCGCGCCCGACTGGGCCACGGCGGCCGCGCCGGGACGCGTCGTCGAGTTCGAGCATGGCCGCCTGATGCTCAACCTCAGCAATCAGAGCTTTCAGGGGACAGGCTGGACTCTGATGTACCTGCACATTGCCACGCCGGAGCATATCGTCGCTGGCATTGAGGTCAAGCAGGGCGAACGGCTGGGGCATCCCTCCTGCGAAGGCGGGGTTGCAACCGGCAGCCATATCCATTTCGCGCGGCTCTATAACGGGCAGTGGATTCCCGCCGATGACGCCAGGCGCCCGATGGTCCTCTCCGGCTGGGTGGTCAACAGCTTTACATCCCTGTATGAGGGGACGATGATCCGCGGCTGGGACTGGCGCATCGCCTCCAGTGGGCACATTCCGTCCATAAACGGCATCCTCGCGGATGATGGCCCGGCCACAGGCAAATGAAAAACCCACTGTTTCTCCTCGCAAACTTGCGTTCCTTTCGATTTAGGCTATCCTTACGGCGGAAAAGGATAATGCTCTTGTAGAACAAGGAGGCCGAGCCTATGGCAAGCCAGTCAAGCGTCGAGCCGGCGGCCGCTGAGGAAGCGACCACGCGCCCGACCCAGGGGGGCAAGCGCGCCGTCAGCATTCTCTCGTTTGCGCAGTGCATCGATTTTACAGAGCCCCAGATCCTCAACAGCATGTTTCCTGCCATCCAGGCTTCCCTGAGCCTGGCGGATAGCGCGCTCGGCTATCTGACCGCGGTCAAGCGCGGCGTCGAAATCGTCAGCGTGTTATTCTGGGGGCTGATGTCCGACCGTTTTCGCCGCAAAGAGGTGCTGGCCGCCTCAACCCTGCTGGGCGCCCTCGCCGCCATCGCCACCGGATTCGCGCCCCAGTTCGCCGCCTTTTTTATCCTCACGATGCTCATCAACCTGGGCACCGCGGCGATGGAGGGCCAGACCAATTCCGTCCTCTCCGACTTTTACCCTGTCAAGGAACGCGGCCGCGCCTTTGGCATCATGCGCGGGCTCGCCTACTCGGGCCTCATCTTTGGCCTCATCTACTTTAGTCTCCTCTCCGACAATGCCCCCGGCATCGGCTGGCGCATCGCGTATTGGAGTTTTGGCGTACTGGGGCTCATCGCGAGCTTTACTATCTGGACCTGGATGAGCGAGCCAACGCGCGGCCAGACTGAGCAGGCGCTGGCGGAGGTGTCGCTCGACGTCATCAAGCAAAAAGCGGCCACCGCCTTTAACCTGCGGGAGGCGCTCAATCAGTTTCGCATCCCGACCATCGTCGTCGATTCCATCAACCTGATCCTGCTCGGATTCCCCAAGATCATGCTCGTCAACTTTTCCGTCACCTTTTTCGTCAAGGTGCGCGACATTCGCGAGGGGGAGGCCATCCTCATCACGCTCCTCGGCCTGATCGGCTTTATCGCCGGGAGCATGACGGGCGGCGTCATGGGCGACCGCATCGGGCGGCGACTCGGCGAGCGGGCGCGGCTGGTGACCGGGCACGGGATCCTTGCGCTGCTCGTCCTCATGTCCTATCTCGTCTTTGGCGTCTCTTTCAATTCCACTCCCATTTACATGCTGGTTGCTTTCCTGACCGCCTTTTGCGTCGAGTTCATGTACAGCATCACACGCGTGGTAGTCTCGACCGTGCTCCTGCCCGAGGTGCGCACCGTCGGCTTTTCCATCGGGCGGGTGGCGGACTCGCTCGGCTCGATCCTGGCAAGCCTCATCTATGCCGCGGTCGTCGCCTCGGCGGGCATTGCCAGCTCGGTGCTCTGGCTCAGCGTGGGCGGCGGCGCGCTCGCATTCCTGCAGTACTTTGGTTACTATGTCACCTTTGCGCGGGATGCCGAACGAATGCAGCAGCGGCTGGCGCAGCACATGGCGTCGACGGCGCAGTGAGAATCAATCTTTAGGCGGTGCAAGATGAAGCAGCTTCCCCTCAAACGAATGCCGGCGGAGCAGGTGCTGGACACGATGCGCGCGGCGCGCGATCACGATGTCCACTGGCAAGAGGGGCGCGTATTCAGCCTGGTCTTTTTCGCGGGCGATGAGGTGCTGGACCTGTTAAAGCAAGCCTACAGCATGTTCTTTTCCGAAAACGGCCTCAATCCCATGGCATTCCCCAGTCTCAAAAAATTCGAGTCGGAAGTCGTCTCTATGACCGCCAGCTTGCTCGGGGGCGACGACGAGACCGCGGGGAACATGACTTCGGGAGGCACGGAGAGTCTGCTGCTGGCTGTCAAGACGGCGCGCGACTGGGCCCGGCAAACCCGGCCTGCGATCACCCTCCCTGAAATGATCCTGCCCGTGACCGCGCACCCGGCTTTTGACAAAGCCGCGCATTATTTTTCCGTCAAGTCGGTGCACGTTCCTGTCGATTCCAATTTCCGCGCGGAGGTGGACGCCGTGCGCGCGGCCATCACCCCCAACACGATTCTCCTCGTCGGCTCAGCCCCCTCTTACCCACAGGGCGCGCTCGATCCGATTGCCGATCTGGGCCGGCTGGCTCGCGAACATGACCTCTTGCTGCATGTGGATGCCTGCGTCGGAGGCATGTTGCTGCCGTTCGCGCGCAAGCTCGGCTACCCGGTCGCCGACTTTGACCTCTCCGTTCCCGGCGTGACGTCGATCTCGGCGGACCTGCACAAATATGGTTATGCGGCCAAAGGGGCGTCGGTCATCCTCTACAAGACGCGTGCGCTCCGGCGTCACCAATTCTATGTCCATACCGATTGGCCCGGAGGCATTTATCCCTCGCCGACGATGCTGGGGACGCGGCCGGGGGGCGGGATTGCCGCGGCCTGGGCGGTGATGAATTTCCTTGGCGAAGAGGGCTACCTGAGCATTGCCGAGACGGTCCTGAAAACCGCAACCAAAATCAAGAATGGCATCAACGCGCTGGATGGCCTCAAGGTGCTGGGCGACCCCGTGATGAGCGTTATGGCGATTGGTGCGAAGGGCCTGAATGTCTATGAGGTTGGAGATGAAATGAGCGCGCGGGGCTGGTATCTCGACCGGCAGCAGTTTCCGTCGAGCCTGCACGTGACGATCAACTATGCGCATGCGGCCAGCGCAGATCGCTTTCTGGAGGATCTCGAACGCTCCGTCGCACAAGCCCGGCAATGGAGTTGGGGCAAATTCATGAATTCGCTTCAGGTCGGACTGGTCGAGGCGGCGACCAGGGTCTTGCCTGAGAAAACGGTTAGCGATTTGACCCAGCGCGCCTCGGCCTTGATGGGCAAAGGGGGCGGGCTGCCCACGCGTTCTGCCGCCATGTACGGCATGATGGCCTCACTCCCGAACCGGGGGGATGTGAACGAAATCGTTCTCGACCTGCTGGATGGGATGACCCGTGTCGAGGATCGCGCGCCAGATGGTCCGGCGAGCCGCAGGGTCGCTGCGGAGTAAATAGAGGAAATCATGCCCGCATTACCGGACGGCACGCGCCGCACGTTTTTGCGGTTTACCTTGCTAGGCGCAGGGAGCGTTGTGCTCGCCGCCTGCGGCGTGCGGTCAACCCCTGATCGCGCGCCGATTGCAACCGCAGTTTCGCTTCCCTCTCCCACTGTACGCCCGTCTCCAACGCAAACGTCTCTCCCCACCGCGACTGCAACGCTCGCTCCGCCGCCGATACCCGCCATGGCCAAATGGCGCGTGACCGGCTATCCGTTCCGCGCGCTCGCAGGTTTTGACGAGACCATGCAGCGCTATATGCAGCAACGGAACATTCCGGGCGGTACGTTAGCGGTGACGCGCAACGGCAAGCTCGTGCTTGCGCGCGGCTATACCTTTAGCGACGATTTCAATTTCACTGTCCAACCGACTTCGCTCTTTCGCCTCGCCAGCATCAGCAAGCCCATCACTTCGGCGGCAGTGATGCAATTGGTCGAGCAAAAGAAACTGGAATTGAGCGCAACGCTGACCTCGCTGTTGAAAGTCACGCCTCCTCCCGGGCAAAGAACGGACCTGCGCCTGGAAAAGATCACCGTGCTCAATTTGCTTCAACATCTCGGTGGCTGGGATCGTGATCAATCTTTCGACCCCATGTTTCGCGACGAGATCATTGCTTTAGCTCTAAACGTTCGGCTTCCGATTCAACAAACGCACATTATGGCGTATATGGCGGGACAGCGACTGGACAACGACCCTGGGACGAAATTTGCTTACAGCAATTATGGCTTTATGCTCCTTGGCAGAATCGTCGAAAAGGTCGCCGGGCAGTCCTACGGGGATTACGTTCGCGCGAATATTTTCGAACCATTGCGCATTCAACGCGCCGCCCTGGCCAAATCACTTCTCCAGTCGCGTTTGCGCGATGAAGTCCCTTATTATTCGACCTGGACGGGCAAGACGGTGATGGATAATTCGGGAAAAATCGTGCCGTCGCCGTACGGCGGATTCAATATCGAAAATATGGACTCGCACGGCGGCTGGGTGATGTCAGCCATCGACCTTGTGCGCTTTGCGACTGCATTCGACTTCCCGGACAGTAGCCCGATTCTGACCGGTAATTCAATCGAAACCATTTTCGCGATGCCATCCGTCGGTGCGAGCAACGGCGCGTATTACGGCTGCGGCTGGGAGGTGCGCCCCATCGGAAATCGCGGCAGGAACACCTGGCACAATGGGAGCTTGCCGGGAACATACACTTTTTTGGTCAGACGCTTTGATGGCCTTAATTGGGCGATGCTCTTTAACCAGCGCGATAATGCTGCTGATCCCAATAGCTCGACGTACGACCAGATTGACGGAATGATGCACCAGGCCGCAGACGCCGTGACCGCCTGGCACAATTACGATTTATTTGAGGAATATCTGTAATATCGCGCCGCCAGCGAGGGATTGCCGAGAGGACCTCGATGCCTATTTGAGTTTTCTCAGCAAGGGAAGCATGGTTTCATTGTAGCCATAAATTGCCCGAATGTCTTGTCGGGTCTGCCTGGGGATGAGCTGGGTCTTGATCCGGCCGTCTTGGCCTTCGGCCAGGACGAGCTCGGCCGGTTCCTTTTGAGCGCTGTGATGGCCGCCACGTTCTCCGCTAATCTGCTTTTGATAGGCGCCGATCCGGCAGGCCACAATGAACTGGCTGCTCTGTGCGTAGGGAAGGGGCACTCTTTGGCTCAGGTCACGCGGGTAGTGATCATCGCCATCGCACGTTGCGCCCCCCAGCAGGGCGCGCACGGCCGGCGCGCTGGCGTTGTTGGCCGCCAGAAAATCAAACGCCTTGCCGAGAACAATCGTGTCCGGCAAGGTAACCATGATACTGCCGTTCAGGATGGCCCAGATCACCCGGTTGCCTTTCTCGTCCACGCTGTTCGATTTCCATTGCCGGACCTCAAAGACGTGGTAGCTGGAATCGGCGGCGACGAGGCTGCCATTTTCAAAGACAATGGTGGGCGGTTCAAGTCCGAGTCCCTGGCCTTTGGATTTGATCCCGGTCAAAAGCTTGTCCAGGAATTTTCGGTGGTCATAGTCTTCCGACAACGGGGGCACACCCCCGCCGATGTTTAGATAGCGCATCGAAGGATGTTTCTGTTTCAGCGCATAATACTTGTCTGCCGCCAGCATTAAAGAATCGACGAATTTTTCGATGGGAATATCCTCGGCCGCGCTCACCATCGTATGAAGCATGGTGAGCTTCAAGTGGTTGATCCCTTCCAATATCTCCGCAGTTCTCGTTGCTTCTTCCCATGTCATGCCAAAGCGGTTGATATAGGTTGCCGCTTCGGCCTCGCCGGCGAATTTCCCCCATTTCAGCCGGATCCCGACCTGCATATCCGGAACCTCGCCCGGTTGGGCAAATTCGTTGAGCTCGCCCGAGTCGAGCACGACGATAGATTCCGCTCCCAGCGCGCGAATCAGGTTAATGTACTCGGCATACGGCACATCGGCGGTGGCCGCGACCTGATGCGGTGCATCGACGAAATCGATCCGCCCCGGTTTATAGTGCGCGTTGTCTTCCTGCGCTTCGGTTTCGGTGTGCGGCTCCGGCTTGAACCCATTGTGCACGAGTCGCAATCCCTTGAATTGGATCAACCCGTGTTGAGCCAGCCATTTGATGTCTTCCATGTTTTGCGAACCGGAGGTTTCGATTCCAAACCCGGATTTGTATGCCGCCATGACAACCTCCGCGCGCTCGCGCGCCTTGGTCGCATAAACATATTCCAATTTGTCGGGGTCGTATCCGGTCTTTTGAGCCGCTTCCCGGCCGAGTTTTTTCCATTCCCGGCAGCGTCGCTCGACGATGGTCGTGTCTCTGACCTCGAGGGGGGAGCCATAGCGTTGCACGGCCTCGATAAAGCTCAGCCCTGTCCCTGACAGTTCTAATTCATTCCGCGCGTTGTAACCGACAAGTTCCCAGGTCCTGGGTTTTACCTCGCGGCGAATGATTTTCAGGTAGGGGTCAGCAGATAATTCCGATGGATTGGGTTTAAACATAGGCTTGAGGGTCCTGTATGCAAGTGTCAATCAAATGTTACCCCAGATAGAATAGGGCGTCAACTTGTCGTTAAAAACCGGCGGTTGCGGAATTGATTTTCAATAGCGCCGATGTTATACTCGACATATTGGTAGCGCTTGATCTCGGCAAGGACCGGATCGGGATATCGGTTTTTTATACGGATTCAGGCACTGTATGCTGCATGTGCCCAGGGAGGATAAGATGAGTCTCTTGAACCTGCTCGGCCAGAGAGTCTATCGCTTTTTTCGAGGTCTGATTTGGCATTCGGCCTCGATTGACGAGCGGATTAACATGGCGGAGGATGAAGAACGGGGTAACCTGGCCACGATTGTCCAGAACGCGGGGAGCATTCGCGGCGCGGCGCTCGACGTCATGGATCGCATGCAAGAGATTGGACCGAAACTGGCTGAGGCAACGGATGATCTGGATAGCGCCAACCACGAGCTCAATGCGGCGCAGAAAGCCTACACGGCCAATCCATCGCAGGAAAACACCGACCGTGTCACGCGGGCGCAGAATATGTTAAACCTCAAGGCGTCCGTGGTCGATACGCTGTCGCAGCAGATGAGCGAGGCGCAATCCGCCTACAAACAGCTGCAAGGCGAATTTGATAACGCGAATGGGCTGGCGCAGTGGAAACAGGCGCAGAATTCGCTCCTCGAGGTACAGCACGACGCGCTGCGGGGCAAGGCCGCCTGGGCAGGGGCGCAGCATAAATTGCTCGAGGCGCAGCGCGCCATCGCCAACGTCGCCAATGCGCCGCTTTCAGAGAACTTGTTGAACCAGGACACCAAACAATTCCAGCGAGATATTAATCGCGACGCCGGCGAGATCGAAGTCTTGCACGGTCTGATTCGCAACATGGGCGGCACGGTTTCCATGCCGGGTACCGGAGTCAGCTCCGGGGCAAGGGCCGCAATCGCGGCTTCGAACGCGCGCCTGGGCATTGCGCCGGCCAGCTCGACGCCTGCCGCAGAATCCGAGACGCCGTCCCGCAAAATGTCGGCAAACCAATGAGCCGGCGCAAGCGGAGAATCATACGAGCTTGCGACTCCCCATGTGTTTTGCTAAGGAGCGATTGAAATGAAAAAGAAGGAAGACCTGACCCCGTTTGGCGTATTCCTGTTGAGGGTGATCCCCGCGTTCGCCGTCCTTGGCATCTTGTGTGCATGTGTGTATTTTCTCGTTTTGCCGAATCTGGCCAATCTGCTGTCCACGGGGTCGGGACCGCAGGCTGTTGGGCCAACGACCATCCCACCAACCATCGTTCCGGCCAAGCGAGCCACTCAAGCGCCTGCCAATCAACAGAGCACACCCACGGCAGCGCCGTCTGTAGCAAACGCGGGTCCGACCGAGGTCAACCCCACTTTGCCGGTGGCGACGGTGGTCGCTCTGCCGACGGCTGCGCCCAGCGTGAAAAAGTTGCTGTGGGGCGTCGTGGATTTTCCATCTTATGATGCGTCCATCGGCGCGCTGTATTTCGGGCCGCAAAATGGGGTGGATATCCAGGTTGTGAACCTGACGGGCAAGAAGGAGAGCGATTTGTGCAAATGGCTGCTCACCGACGACGGGCAGACCAGAATATTGTTTGATACTCCCAATAGTCCGGTCGCTTGCAGCGGAACCAAGGCGGCGATCAAGTCGATTGCCTGGATTGACAAATCGGATGGGGCGGATGGCATGGTTTGCCGGAAGGAGGTCACTTCCTGGAATCAGGCCCTGAGCGGTCCCATTATCGGTGCAGGGGATTTCTCCGTCTCTCAGGTGGCGTGGTATCAAATGAACTATGCGTTGCAAAACCCGCCTGGCCAGTACATCTCCGCCGATGATGCCGGACCGGCTCACGATCGATGGATGGCAGACCCGAGCATTCCGTGCGCTGTTTTATGGGAACCTTGGATCAGTGGGAATGACCAGGTGAAGGGTGCGCTGACGGTCGAGGGTTCCCACCTGCTCTGGTCGTCTAAGTCCTGGTCGGGGATCAATGATGTCATCGAGTATCGATACCAGAGCGCGATGTCGCCTGTGATCAGCGCCGGGCTCAAGTCGTATTTCCAATTCCTGAAACTGCTGACTGAGAATCGAGACAAGGCCTGGGATGTTCTGGCGACGATCACGAATGCAGGCCAGGATGATGGGGTCTTTTCCTACAAGGCGAAAGAAGACTTTTATCATGATCTCGGGTTGACCGCACAGACGACTTTGGCCCAGAACAAGCTGCTCTTTGGCGGCGATGACCAAGCCTTTGCCGTGGCTCGTTTTGACGAGATCAAGGGCGTGATCAAGTTGGCGAATGGGGCAGTTAAAGATGGCGCGAACGACCAACCCATCGATGCCAACCAGCTTCCGGACTCTGCTCAGTACATCGACAGTCGCTACATCCAGGCCCTGGCAAGCGACACGGACATTCAGACCCAGGCGAAACCGGTGAATCCGGACTTTGATACCAAGGTGATCGGCTCGCTCAAGACCGATATCCAGACCCAGGCCTTTCAGTCGGCGATCGGCCAGCTCAAGTCGCTCACTATCGAATTCGGTCCCAATTCTGATGTCATTCTGGATCGAAAGGCGGCGGCCGATCAGATTAACACCATTGTGATTCCGCTGCTGCGGCTGTGCACCAGTTGTTCGGTGCGGATTATCGGCCGGTATGCTTTGCCCACGACCTGCGTTGACTGTACCGTAGAAAACGGTCGCGCCCTGGCCATCCAGCGCGCGCTGGCGCTCCGCAAGTTTATGGAGACGCCGTACTCTGTGGATCAGCAAGGGGTCCCCCTGGGCCTGGGAATCCCGACGGGACGCATCATCACACCCAATCAGGCGCACGACCCGGACGCGCGTGACGCCGATCCGAACAGCGTGACGAATCGGGCGCAACGCCGTGACGATCTGGATATTGTGACGACGAATGCGTATTAGAACCGAATGTCTAACGTGGATGGGGCAGGGGACGTTGTCTTGAGTTTCTACCAAAATAGGCGCGGGCCGCATCGCGCATGACCGTCGCCAGCGCAAACAGATTATCCAGACCCAACTGATTGAGGTGGTCCATCTCCTCTCGCGCCGTGGAGCTCTCAGGTGACTTGAAAAGCAAGCGCCTGAGAGCTTGCCATTTTTCCATGGCGGTTTCTTCATTCGCAAAAGTCATGCGGAGGAGCAGTGGGACCTGGCTGGGTTTGTCGTCGAGACCGGTTTGAACGGCGTCATAATAACCCTTGCGGATTGATGGGGCGTCCTTTTTGTCGTTTTGCCAGAGAAAGCGCAGCACTGAAACGACAAAGTATTGAAAAGTGGTTTCCTGGGGCGCATCTTTCAACGGCGGCTTGAACAGGATGGCTAATGCGGTATATGGATCGTCAATCTCGAAACAGGGCGCAATGACGGCATAAATCGCTTCAGAATGCACGATTTGCTGCCCCATCCCGCCGGTGGTCGAGGTATCCTGGAAATAGTTCCGCGCATTCACAATCCCTTCCAGGAGTTCCAATTCTCCAACGCGATACTGTTTCCCTTCGCCCTTCGCGTCTTTGACGTTCAGGAAAAAATAGTCTTCGGCGGGGCTGTCCAGGTCTTTGAGCTTGAGGTAGCTGTATTCCACGGGAATGATTCCCGTAAAAGGCGCCTCGGGAATCTGCAAATTCCTGGCCCGGTCGTAGACCCTGAGGATATCCTGTCCGGCCAAAGACAATTCCCGCCGGTCTCGCGTCGCCGCTGCGTTGCCATCCGGGCCCCAGCCGATATAGATTTGATCGCCGATTCTACTTTTAACAACGGTTGTCAGTTGATCGACGATGACCTGTGGGGGGGGGAGGGCTGCCCCGCGCCCACTATGCCCTGATGAATCAGGGTTTGGTGCGCCGGGTCCTCTGTTACTGGAATCCGTCGGTGGCATAGGTTCTATGGGCTAACTCCGCCCCCTGTTTCGGGTTGGCGGGAAACTGGGTGGTGGATTCGGCGTCTCGTTTTGATAGGATGAGGGGAGCGGCGCGTAAAAGGTATTGACAACCGATATGGCGTGTCCCAGGAGTACAGCCGCTTTGACCACCGGTTCGATATGGCTCTCATAATCAGTCCGGATGAATGAGAGGATCTGATCGCACTGGGTAATCTGGTCCTGCGCGGTCTTACGGACTGCGTCGAGAGTCTGAACGATCCGCTGCCGGTCGTAACCACGGTCTTCCAGCTTTTTCCAGGCTTGCTCCCCGGCAAGTTTCTTGTTGACTACGATCTCTGTAATATCGTTGTCAAAGATGGTGATCGCTTCGTTATCTTTGTTAATGAGGGGCGGCGTTAGCCATCCCGGCGCGGTGGTGGGTTGTTGAGCCGGCGTCGCTTCGGCGGGTTTATAAATCAGATTGTGCACCATCTTGCCCACATCGATTCTGGGCGCTTTCTTGACCGGCGATGGGGCGTTCTTGGGAAACTCGTTTTCGTCAATGGTCAGCGCGGTGATAGCCATCTGGACATGATTGATGTACTGGACGGCTTTCTTGCGGTTGTCATCCTGTTCTTTTTCTTCCAGTTCTTTGCGTTGAGCCACAACGTTCGGCGCGACATACTGCGGGGGCGCGCCCGGGCCTTGCCAGGTCTCCTTGATGAATTCGCTCCAGAAAGTGGTCATGCTCCCGGCCAGTTGCCCGGTGACTTGCTGCACGGCGGTTGCCAGCATGTCCGGGCTCACTTTCCGCGCCCGCTGCAAAATCCCCAGGGCCGAATCGCGGGTATAACCGTCCTCGCTCTCCGCGAGGAGGGCGGCGGCCAGGACATATAACGTTGCCTCCGGGTTCAGGCCGCTCAACCCGGTGGTCGCGAGCATCTGATCCCGTAATACCTCGGCCTTGACTTGAGGCAGCCGGGGGTCGGATGCGGTCGCTGTTGCATTCTGGCTTGTGCTCATCGGCGTTTCTGAAGGCATTCTTTATTCCACGGGGGCAAGGGTCATTTTGCCAGGACAACCTGGCCGTTTACCAATGAGGCCGTGATTTTGTCGCCCGATTTGAATTCACCGCGCAAGGTTTTCTGCGCCAGCGGGAATCCCAGCTTGCGCTTGATGAGACGGACCAGCGGGCGGGCGCCATATTGCTGAGAATATCCTTCCTGGGCGAGTTGCGCTTTGAGCTCATCCGAAACGGTCACCGTGATGCCATTCTCGGCGAGTAACCGGTTCATCTTGGCGAGCTCGATTTCCTCAATCGGCAGCATGTCCTCGCGTTTCAACGTGTTGAATATAACGATATTACTCTCATCTTGCTCCGCGTTTTCATCTCCAATGCGGTTCAAGAACTCGGGTCGAAATGTTTTTCGGATATCTGCGCGCACCAGATCCTTGACCCGCGCTTCGGTAATCTCTTTCCCATCGCTGTCGGTCTGCCCGATCAGTTGGTACGCCTCGGCGCCGACATTGCCGGTAAAGATAATGAGCGTGTTGCTAAAATCCGTTGCCTGTCCCTTCCCATCGGTCAAGGTACCCTCCTCCAAAATTTGGAGAGTCGTATTCATCACGTCCGGATGGGCTTTTTCAAATTCGTCGAACAGGACGATGCTATACGGTTTTCGGCGAACGGCCTCGGTCAGTTGCCCCCCCTCCTCATAGCCGACATAGCCGGGTGGGGCGCCGACCAGTCTGGCCGCCTCATGTTTCTCCATGTATTCGGACATGTCGAAGCGGAGGATCGCATTGGCGTCGTTAAAAAGGAAACGAGCCAGCGCGCGGGCCATCTCCGTCTTGCCAACCCCGGTCGGTCCCATAAAGATAAATGCACCGGTCGGCCGCTTGGGATCTTTGATGCCGCCCAGGGCGGTGATGATTGCTTCGGAAACGACATGAATGGCCTGGTCCTGGTCGATGATCCATTTCTTGAGCTCCTCCTCCATGTGGAGGTATTTCTCGGGATCTTCCGGGGAAACGACAATCCCCGTTAATTTCCGGAGGGCCAGGTCGATGTCCACCGGATCGACTCTCCTGTCGGGCTCGAACGGGACCGTTTGAATTTTCTTGAGCCCCTGGGATTCGCTCATTCGTATTCCGATAAAGGCGGTAGATAAAAGCTCTAATGGGTCAACCGGATACTTGGCCGTCAATTTTGCCAGTTCCCCGATGGCTTGATCGCTGATGGCAATTTGCAGGTTGCCCGGGCTGTATTGCTTTGCGAGGTCGGTTTTCCGCAGGAGAAAGATCTGCCTGATTTCTTCCACCCTGGGCGCAGGGGGCAGGATCGCATGCGCCCGGCGGTAAATCGGCTTGCCCTGCTCGGTTTTCCAGGCGGTGTCCGACATGCAGGTAATCAGCTTGACCTGTCCGCCGGCCGATGCTTTCTGAACGAGACCTGAAACGTTGCCATCGTCCAGATAATCTTGCAGGTTGGGGACATAGACGATGCCGGCCGCGCCCTGACCTAACGCGGCTGAAAGCGTACTGTACGGACTCGCATTGAGGTCGCTGCCGTCCGGTTCGAGCAGATTTTTGTAGCTCAGAACGCCTCCGTCATCGGAGGCAATCAGCGCGGCCAAATCTCGAATTGCGGCCTCACTTTCGTAGGTTCTGGGCGTTACAATGACAAGGAAGGCGGATTGATCCAGCGCCTCGATCAGGTTATCCGCCAGCTCCGGGCGGACAACCGTCCTGTCCGGGCTTGATTTCGCTTCGGCCAGGAGGTCACGCAGGGTCTGGCGCCCGGTTGCGGCGGGCGTCGGTGCGTGATCCACTGCGTGCTCTGCGGTAGGGATTGCAACTGCGCCGCTATTTTGAAAACTAAGGGCAACCGCGCCATCTTCCAGGTCGTCCAGTCTTTTGGAAAAATCCGATCCGGCATAGCGCGGGAGGAGCGGGCCGGCGGCTTCTGCTCCCCAGGCCTGAAAAATTGGAACCAGGATCGAGTTTGGCGAGCTAGCATCGGCCGCTACGACATCGCCTGTTTCGATCGGTTGGGCCGAGGCATACTGTCTGCTGATGGCCAGAAGGTCCCTTAACGAGACGCTGATCGGAAAAACGCGGCCATCTAGAGTCAGGTCACCGCCGGACACCTCCGCGCTTGCGTTGCCCTGCCAGGCTTCAAGTTTGGCCGCAAGGTCGGCGAGGCTCTTCGGGTTGTAAATATTCCCGTTCTCGCCAACTGTCATGGTCAGGGCATAGCGCATAAAGTTCGCCCCTGATCCTTTGCCCCGCGCGATTGCCAAAAGTAAGTTGGCCCGGTTTAGCGTTGACTGGGTGGGCGGAAGGTCCCGGGCGGCGGCGACGAGCGCTTGTTGCAGCGGGTTTGAAATGGTGAAAACGCCGGGAAGGCCGAGGGGAGGGGGTGTGGAATGGCCATTGGCATTTTCAAAACCGGGAGAATACATCGTTTGGACCTCCGTATTCGAATAAGGAATTTTACATAGAGTTAGACATTTTTGCAATTCGGCCTGCGGGCCCCGGTTTCTCCTGTTGGATTCGCGTGACGGGGTACAAGACAATGACCGACCTGTCGCGTGGTCGGTCCCTGAAAAGCCGGAAGAGCCTGGCCGATTTTGATTTATTTCTCGACGATCTGCTTGAGCCTTTTTCCCTGGTCTTCGAGCGATTTGACCATCTGTTGCTTGATCATCCCCTCGGCTACCGCCGGATACCCTCCTGCCAGCTCCATCGTAATGGTCAACTTGGTCGCGTTCCCGGCGGGCTCGAACAGATAAACTGTTTCGACGGGCTTGGGGACGCCGGTAGTCTTGACGCTCCACTTTTTGTTCGCGTCGAATGCCGACACTTGCATCTGCGATTCGACTCTCCGTCCCATCACCTCGGACGTATAATGGTAGACCGAGCCGACGCCGATCGGGCCGGCGGGGGTGACCTTGGCGTCGACAATACCGGTTTGCCATGCCTTTTGATTCTGGACGTCGATGACATAAGCGAATACTTGATCGACAGGTCGATTGATAGTCGTGCTTGAGGATACAGTCGCCATTTGGGTCTCCTTTATAGAATCCACGGGCGCCGGTTGCCTGTTGCCGGGCGCACTCTTGTATCCAATTATAAGACGACACCGTAACAAAATCGTAACAACAAACCCCTGGGCATCAAGTATAATAGGATCGTGGTGGTTCCTCACATCTCGTAGGGGCAGTGGCTTGTCCCTGCCCTGGTTGGGCGAACACAAGGCGTCGCCCCTACTTGTGCGTAATCACCAGTAGGATCATCTTGTTAGTACGAGGGTATACGAAAAGCTGATGATGCCAGAACGCCAGGAACTGCTCAGATTTCCCTCCCCATTCACGCTCAAGGTAATCGGCTGGGATGCCGACGAATTTCAGGCGGCGGTTGTCAAAATCGTTCGAGACCATGTCTCTGACCTGCGCGATGACCAGGTCTCCTGCCGGCGCAGTGCGGGCGCCAGGTACCTCGCCGTGACGATCTCTTTCATCGCCGCGAGCCAGGAGCAACTCGACGCGCTCTATCGCGAGCTTGGCCGGCACAAGGACGTCGTGATGCTGCTTTGAACATCATTGGCGATTGGTCCGAACAGGTTGTTTCGTCAGCTGGACATCAGACCGGCGTAATATCCATCATAAATAACCCCAGACGACCGTCAAGCAAAATGCGCTTACGGGCTGTTTGGGGTATAATTGGAAAAAAGAATCGATTGCACTGTGGAGCATTTACCCATGACTCTAATAGACAAGACAATCTTTATCGTCGAAGATGACGTGGTCAACCTCGCGGCTGTTCGGATGCTACTGCAAAAAGAAGGGGCCCATGTCCCCTTTGACCCCATCGGCAGTCGGACGACTCAAAACCTGCTCGAAATCTTGAGCAAGCCCGGGACCCAGGTCGATCTCATCCTGCTGGATCTGAAACTCTTTTATGGCATCAGCGGGTATGAGGTGCTCAAGGCTATTCGGGCCAAGCCCAACCTGGCGCATATCCCCGTCGTCGCATTTACTGCCGCCGATCCAGAGCAAGAAATTCCCAAAGCACAGGCCGCCGGATTTAATGGGTATATTACCAAACCGATCGAGCGGGACCACTTTATTCAGGATCTATCCCAAATCCTGGAAGGTAAGCCTGTTTGGCGAAGCGTTCGCTAGCGTGTACCATGCTGCACGCCTGATAAATGCTATGAATGAAGCCGAGATTGAACGGGTCGAAATAGATCTGCTTCTGGATACGATCCACAAGCGCTATGGCTATGACTTTGGCCATTATGCGCGCGCTTCTTTGCACCGCCGTATCTTGCACGCCCGGTCTAAACTCGGCTATGCGCATGTCGCCGACCTCATCCCCGCCATTTTGCGTGATGAATCGGTGGGCCGGGCGCTCATCGCCGAGTTTTCCATCACCGTGACCGAAATGTTCCGCGACCCTGATTTCTACCGCGCAGTGCGGCTTCAGGTCATTCCCTACTTGACCACCTATCCCTTTTTTCGCGCCTGGGTGGCGGGCTGCGCGACCGGCGAAGAGGTCTATTCGCTGGCGATTCTGTTAAAAGAAGAAGGGGTGTACGAGCGCGCCAAGATTTTTGCGACCGATTTCAACGACGCCGCGCTCAAGCGCGCCCAGGATGGAATCTATCCGCTCAAGGACATTCAGCAGTATACCCTCAATTACCAAAAGGCGGGTGGACGGCAGTCCTTTGCCGACTATTATCATGCGGAATACCGGTCGGCTATTCTCGATTCCGCCATCAAGCCGAACATTACCTTTGCCAACCACAATCTGGTCACCGACAGTGACTTTGGCGAAAGCCAGTTGATTTTTTGTCGCAATGTGCTCATCTATTTTGACCGCGCGCTGCAGAACCGCGTCCTGCGCGTGCTGGCCTCCAGCCTCGGCAACGGCGGTTTTCTGTGTCTGGGCGCCAAAGAAACCATCGATTATTCAGAAGTGGCCGACCAGTTCACGGTGGTTGATGCGGCGGAAAAGATTTATCGCAAGCGGCCCGGCAAAAGCAGCTTATGACCTCGCTCCGGCGTTATGACGCGATTGTGATAGGCGCTTCGGCGGGGGGGCTGGCCGCGCTGCTCGAGCTCTTGCCCCGATTGCCTGCCGATTACCCGCTTCCGATTGTCGTCGTGCAGCATCTTCACCCGCTCCAACAGAGCGCGGCGATGCTCTACCAGTTGGAACGCTGTGCGCTCGCGCTCAAAGAAGCCGATGAAAAAGAACCGCTTCATCCGGGAGTGGTCTATTTCGCCCCGCCCAATTATCATCTATTGATTGAAGCGGATCGGACGCTGGCGCTCTCGATTGACGCCCGGGTGAATTTTACCCGGCCTTCGGTGGATGTGCTGTTTGAGAGCGCAGCCGCTGTTTTCCGGGAACGGCTGGTCGGCGTCATTCTGAGTGGCGGCAACGAGGATGGCGCAGCGGGATTGCGAGCGATCCAGCGCGCCGGCGGTCTGACAGTTGTTCAGGACCCCGCTACGGCAGAGGCGCCGTATATGCCGCGCGCGGCGCTGGCGGCTACTCAGAATGATGTCGATTACATCCTATCGCCGCTTGAAATTGCCCGCCTCTTGAGCGGGCCGGTTCTGGCGCCGGATGTCTCCGCGCCGGAGAATTGAGATGCCTATAGCGAAGCAGGATTTTATCAAGGAGCGAATATGAGCACGCGTGGGTCCCGGTCTGGCTGGTGGGAATGGTTCATCCGGACCCCCGTCTGGCCGGATATGGATAAAAGCCGAAAGGCTTTTCAGATTGATGTGATCTCGCTCGGTTTTGTCATTGGCAATATCTTGTATCTTGTCGTGACGGCGATTCAAAACTCCGGGGTTGTGGCTGAGGCGTTTTGGCCGTCGGCTGCTGGTTTTTTTGGAATTGCCCTGGTCATTCGCTTGATCAATCATTCGGGGCGTGTACGCGCGGCCTCTCTGTTCATGCTCGCCATTTTCTGGATCATGTACAACGGCTCTTCGCTGATTACCGGCGGCATCTTTTCGGCCGATTATGCGGCGAATGTTTTGCTGGTGGTGGTCGCCGGTCTGCTGGTCAGTTTCCGCGGCGCCGTTTTGCTTGCGCTCGTCAGTCTGGGAATGGGCGTCTATATCGTTTATGCAAGCTCTCATAATGCGCTATCACCGCGGCTGGCGACGGTGACAGTGGAATCCGCTCTGGCAACCTATTCTGTTTTCTTTTCGCTTGGCATTGCCACCCTTTATGTTGCCACACGTAATTTGCAAGCGGCGCTCGTCGATGCCCGGCAGAGCAATCGTGATCTGCAGGCCATTCGCATCTCACTGGAAGACCAGGTGACTGAGCGGACACGCAGGGCCGAGGCGGCCCGCCAGGAAGCCGAAGTGTCGCGCCGAGAGGCCGAGGTTGCCCGCCAGCAAGCTGAAGCGGCGCGCGCCGCCGTGGAGGCGCAGGCGTGGCGGGCGTCGGGGCAGGTCCAGTTGGATGAAGTGCTGCGCGGCGAGCAATCGCCGCAGAGCCTCGCCGCGAACGCCCTGCGGGTGCTTTGCACGTACCTGAATCTACCATCTGCGCTCCTGTATCTGGCGGACGGCGAAATGCTGCGCCGGGTGGGCGGGTATGCTATCGATGCCGAACCGCCGGACACATTTCAGTTGGGCGAAGGGCTGGTCGGGCAGGCTGCTCTGGACAAGCGCGCCATTCTCCTAGATCCGGTCCCCGCCAGCGTTCTTCGAATTCGTTCGGCCCTGGGCGAGAGTGCGCCCTCCCAGGTGCTTATCCAGCCGCTCTTGAATGGCGATGCGCTGGTAGGGGTGTTGGAACTGGCGACGCTTCAGCCGCTATCGGTGCAGGAGCGCCAATTCTTGCAGCAGGTGGAAGGGACGCTCGCGAGCGCCCTGTTGACTGCCCAGGCGCGCCAGCGCGTGAATGACTTGCTAATGCAAACGCAGCGACAGGCGGAAGAATTGCAAGCGCAGGAAGAGGAACTGCGCGCGATTAACGAAGAGCTGCAGGCGCAGGCCGAGAGCGTTCATGGGCAAATGCGAGCTTGAGGCGCGTTCGGGACATCTTTGGGCGCATCGTGATTGGCAACCATGATGAGAACGCGCCGGATGTGAGGTCAAGATGCAAACAGCGGATCCCAAATATATAACCCGTGTCCTGTACATCATTCTGACTATTGCCGGGATGATCTCGGTAGGCCTGCTCGTCAATGGCCTGATTAGCCATGGCGTTTACTCGGCCAGCGCGGCGGCGATTGGCCTGGCGGTGGTGTTATTCTTGCTGGCGATGATCAGGCGCGGTCGCTTGAACTATCCTCGTGTGCTGTTGCCTCCGTTTGTTTTTATCCTGGCGACGGCTCTGGTGGTTTTCAACCTGGGCATCCGCGATGAGGCCATGCTTCTGTTTCCAGTCTGCATGGCCCTGAGTGGCCTGTTATTGGGCCGGCGTGCGATGCTCCTTGCTACCCTCCTGAGCTCCCTCGTTGTGCTGGGTAGTGCGTTTGCTGATATGAACGGTTGGCATCATTCAGTAACAAGCTCAACGGTAGATGTGTCCAGTACGCTATTCGTCCTCGGCTTTATGGTGCTTTTGGCTGCTCTGATTTTTGTGATTATCGACGGGTTAACCAACAGTCTCATGATGGCGCGAACAAATGGGAGGGAACTAGCCGAAAGCAATCGTGAACTTCAGGCTATTCGCGCATCGTTGGAAGAGCAGGTCGCCGAGCGCACCCGCCGGGCTGAGGCGGCGCGGGGCGAGGCCGAAGCGGCTCGTCGCGCCCTGGAAGTGCAAATGTGGCAGACAACCGGGCAGGTGCAATTGAGCGAGGCGCTGCGCGGCGAGCAGGATCTCCATACGTTGGCGGCGAACGCGCTGCACATGCTCTGCCCCTATTTGCAATTGCCTTCGGCGACCTTGTTCTTGCTTGATGGGGACGTACTGCGTAGGGTAGCCAGTTATGCAGGCGTCGAACAGGGTGCTGATTCCTTCAAGCTGGGCGAAGGGCTGGTCGGCCAGGCTGCTCTGGACAAGCGTCCCATCCTGTTGAGTCCGGTTCCAACGGGCGTTCTCCGAATTCGCTCGGCCCTGGGTGAGAGTGCGCCATGTCAGGTGCTCGTCCAGCCCATTTTGAACGGCGATGCGCCGGTGGGGGTATTGGAGGTGGCCGCCTTCCAACCGCTATCGGCGCAGGAGCGCCAGTTCTTGCAGCAGGTGGAAGGGACGCTCGCCAGCGCCCTGTTGACGGCCGCGGCGCGCCAGCGTGTGAACGAGCTGCTGGAACAGACGCAGCGGCAAACGCAAGAACTGCAAGCGCAGGAAGAGGAACTGCGCGCCATTAACGAAGAGCTGCATGCGCAGGCCGAAAGCCTGCACTTGTCCAGACCACTCGCTTGATTCCGAGGACAGGAAATATGAGCCGCATTGAGTCTGTGCGTCATCTGATCCGCCCACCGGTTTTTTCGGACGCCGCCGAAAAAACTGCCACTGCCGGGCTTTTGAACGGCGTGCTATGGGTTGCGCTGGTAGGATGGGTCCTCTTGCTCGGCGTCATGCCGTTCATGCCGGCGCCGCTCCTGGGCCTGTCCGTAATCGGCGTTGTCATGTTGTTGGATGTGGTTGCTCTGGTCATGTTGCGCCGGGGACATGTGCAGCAGGTTGCGTTGGGGTTAGTGATTGCCCTGTGGCTCGTGGCGACCGGCTCGATTGTCGGTATGGGGACCATTCAGACGCCCGAGGTAGGCGCTTTTCTACTGATCCTGACTATAGCCGGTTTGTTGGTCGACTTGAAGACGGCCTGGGTCGTTGCAGGGTCGAGCGTGCTGGCCCTTGTCGGGGTATACCTGGGGGAGGGGAACGGCTGGCTTCACCCGTTCTTGCCGATGACTCCGGTGCTGAACGTGTCTCTGGCGATTGCCAACACAATCACGGCTGCGGGCTTTCTGGCGTTGGTGCGTTCACGGCTGGCGCAGGCGGTTGCGCGGGCGACACGGAACGCGCAAGAGGCGCAGGAAAATGCCCAGGCTCTGCAAAAGGTGATGCTCTCGCTCGAAGCGCAGGTCACCGAGCGTACCCGGACCGCCGAATTAGCCCGAGAGGAGGCTGAAAAGGCGCGGGGGGCCGTCGAGCAGCAAGCGTGGGAGGCTTCGGCGTTGTCACAGCTCAACCAGGTGATGAGCGGTGAGCAGGAGCTCCCGGCCCTGGCCGCGCAGGTCATACGCCAACTCTGTCGCGACCTGAATTGCCAGATGGGGGCTTTGTTCCTTCTGGATGAGGGGGTACTCCGCCTGGTCGGCGCGTATGCTTACCCCTATCGCAAGAACTTGTCCAACCAGTTTCGCCCGGGTGAGGGGCTGGTCGGGCAGGCCGCGCTGGAAAAGCAACTCATTGTCCTCAGGGATGTGCCACCCGACTATATTGCAATTCGTTCCGGCCTGATCCAGGCGTCACCCCGGCATGTTCTTGCTATCCCGTTTACATTTGATTCCCATGTCGTGGGCGTTGTCGAGCTGGCGACCCTGACCGAATTTACGCCCGCCCAATCCGCATACCTGGATAAAGCGTTGCAGAGCGTTGCCGTCGGCTTTAATACCGCCCAGAGCCGCGCTCGGATTGACGCGCTGCTCTTGCAAACACAACAACAGGCGCGCGATTTGAAACGGCGCGAAGAAGAGCTGCGGGGCATGAATGCCGAGTTGGCGCAGCAAACGCAGGCGCTCACCGTTTCGCAACAACAGTTGCGGGCGCAGCAAAAGGCGCTTGAAACGACGAATGTGGACCTGGTGGAAAAGGCCGGTATCCTGCAAGAGCAGCGGGCGACGCTTGACCGGCAGAACCGGGATCTCGTGCTGGCCCAGCAAGCGCTTGAGCGCAAAGCGGAAGAGTTGGCGCTGGCCAGCAAATACAAATCGGAATTTCTGGCGAACATGTCGCACGAGCTGCGGACGCCGCTCAACAGCCTGCTCATTTTAGCCCAGATGTTGGCCGACAACGACGAAGGCAATCTATCCGTCGAGCAGATCGAGTCGGCGCGGATCATCTACAATTCGGGCAACGACCTGCTCGCGCTGATTAACGAGATTCTCGATCTCGCCAAGGTCGAGTCCGGCCGGATGCAGTTTCACTTCGAGCCGGTTCAAATTGCAAGCCTGGTCGAGGCGCTGCATGCGCAATTTGACCATGTCGCCGCCGAGCGCAGCCTGGCGTTCGAGGTTGCCGTCTCGGAAAACTTGCCCTCCGGATTCGTGACCGACCAGCAGCGCCTCTTGCAGGTGCTCAAAAATCTACTGGCCAACTCGTTCAAGTTCACCCCGGCCGGGAGCGTGCGCGTGGTCGTGGAACGCCCGGCCGCGAACGCCGACCTGGGCCCGATTCGGGTTCCCCCGACGGAGGCCATCGCCCTTCGAGTCGTCGATACGGGCATTGGCATGACGCCCGAGCAACAAAAGATTGTCTTTGAAGCGTTTCAGCAAGCGGACGGCAGCACCAGCCGCAAATATGGCGGCACGGGCCTGGGGTTGACGATTTCGCGCGAGATGGTGGCGCGGCTGGGCGGCAAGATCGAACTGCAAAGCGAACATGGGCAGGGCTCGACCTTTACCCTTTACTTGCCCGAGCGCCAGCCTGCTGCCGGCGAGGCGGTTGCGCCGGCGGTTGAGCCTGCGCCATCGCTCGCCCCGGCGCCCGCGCCGGCCAGCGTTCCCGCTGCGACTCTGCAAGCCGCGGCGGATGATCGGGACAGCCTGAAACCGGGGGATCGGGTTTTGCTCATCATCGAAGATGATCTGGCGTTTGCCCGAGCGATTTATGATTACGCACATAAAAAGGATTTTAAATGCATTATCGGCGGCGACGGTGAAACCGGTCTCGCCCTGGTGCAAGTCTATCGCCCTGACGCTGTTGTGCTGGACCTCCGGCTCCCTGGCATGAGCGGCTGGGAGGTGCTGGAACAGCTCAAGCACGACCCGGCGACCCGGCACATTCCGGTGCATATTCTCTCGGCGGAATCCGAAAATCTTGACGCCTACAAGATGGGTGCGGTCGGCTTTCTGACCAAGCCGGTGACCGCGCAGGACCTGGATGGGCTCTTTGGCAAAATCACGCACCTGGTTGCGCACGATATCAAGAACCTGCTCATCGTCGAGGATGACGCCGGGTTGCGCCGCGGCATCCGCCAGTTGCTCGGCGGCTCGGATGTGCGCGTCACCGAAACCGATCTGGGCCAGACGGCGATCGATCTGTTGCGGGCGCGCGTATTTGATTGCATGATTCTTGACCTGCGGCTGCCGGATATGACCGGTATGGAATTGCTCAATCGGATCAACGGCGACCCGACCATCAATCGGTGCCCGATTATCGTCTATACCGGCCAGGAGCTGACCGAGGACCAGAATGCCGAGTTGGTCAAGTACGCGGACAGCGTCATTATCAAGGGGGCCAAATCACCCGAGCGGCTGCTGGACGAGACCGCGCTCTTTTTGCACCGGGTGGTGTCGGAGATGTCGCCCGAAAACCAGCAGGCCATCAAAGGCCTGTACGACCAGGACGCTGGCTTTGTCGGCAAGCATATTTTGGTGGTGGACGACGATATGCGGAATGCGTTCGCACTCTCGCGCCTGCTGGGCGCCAAGGGTTTCAAGGTGAGCCTGGCCCGCAGCGGGCAAAAGGGGATCGACCAACTGGATGCAACCTCGAAGATTGACCTGGTGCTGATGGACATTATGATGCCGGAAATGGACGGGTACGAGACGATGCGGCGCATTCGTGCCCAGCCGCGCTTGCGCACATTGCCCATCCTGGCGATTACGGCCAAAGCCATGCCGGGCGACCGTGACAAGTGCATCGAGGCTGGCGCAAGCGATTATCTCGCCAAGCCGATTGATCCCGAGCGCCTGTTTTCCATGTTGCGCGTCTGGCTCTATCGTTAACCGGCGCGTGAATAGTGTGTTCGGGACACCCTTGGGCGCATCGCCCGCCCTGGCGTTTCCGCTGTAATCGAGAATCATGATGAGAACGCGCCGGAATTGAAAAGTCTGATGGCCCCTTTGCCCAAAATCCTGATCGTGGACGACCGTCCCGAAAATCTCTACACCCTCCAGCGTTTGTTACAAAAGTTGCCGGTACAAGTTTTTTCGGCTGCTTCGGGTAACGAGGCGTTGGGGCTTGCCATCGAACACGATTTCTGCGTGGCCATCGTCGACGTGCAAATGCCAGAGATGGACGGCTATGAACTGGTCGAATTGCTGCGCGGTTTTGACAACACCGCGACGCTGCCGGTGATTTTTGTGTCGGCGGTCTATTCCGATGAATACCATCACCGCAAGGGCTACGAGTCGGGCGCGGTGGATTTCATCAGCAAGCCGTTCGTTCCCGGAATCCTGTTGAGCAAAGTCCGCGTGTTCCTCGAGCTGTACAACCAGCGGCTCGTTTTGCAAGAAACGGTGCTGCGCCTTTCCGATTTGAACATGGAGGTGATGGATCTCAACTCTACCCTCGAGGACCGGGTCCGCGAGCGTACCCGCGAACTGGAGCTCACGCATCAGGAGGTCATCCGCCAGTTGGGGCGCGCCGCCGAAGTGCGTGATGAGGGGACCCATCGTCACGTCGAACGGGTCAGTCACTATGTCAAATTGCTGGCGCAGGCCGCCGGCGTCGAGAGCGAGCGCGCCGAACTCTATTTCACCATCGCGCCTCTGCACGACATTGGCAAGATTGGAATCCCCGATCATATTCTGCTCAAGCCCGGTCCGCTGACCCCGGAAGAGGTGCAGGTGATGCGTAAACATGCCGAGCTGGGCGCGCGGATTATTGGCGATTATCCGGCCGATCTGCTCCGTACGGCGAAAATGGCCTGTCTGACCCATCATGAACGGTGGGATGGCAAGGGGTACCCGCGCGGTCTGGCCGGGGAGCAGATTCCACTGATTGGCCGCTTGGTGGCGCTGGCCGACGTGTTCGACGCTGTCACTTCCAACCGCCCTTACAAAAAGGCGTGGCCGTTGCCGCAGGCCCTGGACCTCGTACGCCAGGAGCTTGGTCATCACTTTGATTCCACTCTGGGCAACTTGTTCCTCCAGCATGAGACGCAGGTCGTCGAGATTCATCGTACTTATGCAGATTGAACCCGGGTGTTCGGGAATCCTCTTGGATGCATTGCCTGCCCTGGCGTTTCCGTCGCCCGCGCGACGGGCCGGGGGAGGCGCCCTCTTTTTGTAAAGTGCGCCTCATCGAGTATACTGGGTGCCATAGCCATTCGCATGTCAGAAAACCGAATTGGAGGTTTCCGATGCGTGATTTGACCCAAGCCTTTGTCGAATTGGTGCGGCGCACCTCTACCGATCTGCCGCCGGATGTCGAAAAGGCATTGACCGAGGCGCGTGTGCGCGAAGAGCCGGGGTCGGCGGCGCGCGGCGCGCTCGATACGATTCTCCAAAATGTCGCCCTCTCGCGACAGAACTCGACCCCCATCTGCCAGGATACCGGAACCCCGATCTTTTACGTCAAACATCCCGAAGGGTGGAGCACGCGCAAGCTCCGCGAGCAGATTCGCGCCGCCATCGTCGCGGCGACGGGCCAATCCTACCTGCGCCCGAACGCGGTGGACGCAATCAGCGACAAGAACAGTGGCAACAATCTCGGCGACGACGCTTTTCCGACCATTCACTTTGAAGAGGTCGAGGGCGATGAGCTGACCGTCGACCTCATTCTCAAGGGCGGCGGGTGCGAGAATGTCGGGGCGCAATATTCACTGCCTAACAGCGCGCTGGGCGCAGGCCGCGACCTCGCGGGCGTGCGCAAGGTCGTGCTGGATGCGGTGCAAAAGGCGCAGGGGCAGGGGTGCGCGCCGGGGATTCTCGGCGTCGCCATCGGCGGCGATCGCGGCTCGTCGTATTACGCCTCCAAGGAGACGCTCTTTCGCAAGATGGACGAGCCGAATCCTGACGCGCAGTTGAACGAGCTGGAGCAGCGGCTGACGGACGAGGCGAACCAGCTTGGCATCGGGCCGATGGGTTTCGGGGGTAAAACGACGGTGCTCGGGACCAAGATGAAAGGGATGCACCGCTTGCCCGCCAGTTTTTACGTTTCAGTCTCGTACATGTGCTGGGCGCATCGCCGCCGCCGGATGATCGTGCGCGGCGAGCAGGTCATTTACCAATAAGGACTCTTGAAAGGCGGGGGCCAAAATGCGACAAGTGTTGTTGCCAATCGGCGATGAGGTGATTCGTGAGCTCAAGGTGGGTGACCCGGTGCTCTTGTCCGGAGTAATGCTCACCGGGCGCGATGCGGCGCACAAATGGATGGTCGAGACCTTTATCAAAAAGACGCGCGAGCCGCGCGGGGATGACCTGGCCGTTTATGAGGCCATCAAGCCTCTCCTGAACGGCGGCGCGATTTACCACTGCGGTCCGGTGGTGGCGGGACTGGATACCAAGCAGTACCGTTTTGTCGCCGCCGGTCCGACGACCAGCACGCGTGAGGAGCCCTATCAGGGTGATGTGATGCGCCATTTCAATGTCAAAGGAGTCATCGGCAAGGGGGGCATGGGGAGCAAGACGCTTGCCGCCTGCGGCGAAGTTCCGGGCGTCTATTTGCATGCCATCGGCGGCGCGGCTTCGCTCATCGCACAAACCGTACAGCGGGTGCTCGGCGTCTACAAATACGAGTTTGGCGTCCCGGAGGCGCTGTGGGTGATCGAGGTCAAGGATTTCCCGGCGGTGGTGACGATGGATGCACATGGCGCGAGCCTGCATGCCGAGATTGAGGCGCAGTCCCGCGCGAAACTGCAAGCGCTCCTTGCGGCCTGAAAACGCATGGGGTAGGGGCGCGGTATCCAACCGTCCGCGCAGGTGCTGCGCCCCTAGCGTTCGAATCGTTTGAAAAATTCCCACAAGACGAGATTGGCATCCATATCACGGCTCACCTTGCCGACGATGGCCTCCGGCAGGTATTGCGCGCCGCCGGGCCAGGTGTGTCCGCCCCCGGTAATGGTATAGAGGATGACCGCGCTCTGAGCGCGGCACGAATCGTATGTTTCTCGGCGAACCCGCGTGCCATCTTTCGGGTCCGTGTCCGGCAGGTCGAGAATGGTGGGCGCGCCCGCGCAGCCGGCGTTCGTCGTCCAGAACCGGATGGTGTCTGGAATCGAGAGTCCCTGGCCGCGCTCGATGTTCAACAACTTGATTTCCCCGCCGCCGTACGGAACGAGTGGATCGGCGACGCCGGCCATGAGCACAACCGGAATCGGCCCGGTCGGTTTGCAGGTGGTGGATAGCTCGAGCGACAGGGGCGCGGCGACAATTCCAATCGCGGCGAGCTTGCCGGTCAACTCGCAAGCTATGCGCTCCGTCATCATGCCGCCGTTCGAGATTCCGGCTGCATAGACGCGGTGGGAATCGACGTTGCGCGTGTCGATGAGCCGGTCGATCAGCGCGGAAAGAAAACCCACATCGTCAATGTTCTCGCGCATGGCCCGCACCTGGTCGAGTTGGCGGCCATCATTCCACTGCTTGTCGATGCCGTCGGGATAGGCGACGATAAACCCCTCCTGGTCGGCGAGCGCGTTCATGCCCCCTCGCGTGTGCGTCATCATTTCCTTGCCCGTTCCCCCGCCGCCGTGGAGCAGGATGACCAGCGGCCAGGCCCGCGCGGCCGTATATCCAGTTGGAATGTGGAGCAGGTAGGTCCGTTCTAATGCGCCGACGGTCATCGAGTCGCTGTAATCGCCGGCCGGCGTGGGGGATACGGCGCTACGGGCGCCGCGTCCCCCGCACGTGGCCAGAAAGACGGCCGCTGTCAGGACCAGGATCAGCGTGTGCGGCTGCCAACGAAACCGATTCGTGCCACCAGTCCCTTTCAGAGTCTGCATTTTCCTTCCAGGGTCCATTAGAATGGGCTGACGTTGATGGAATCTAGGAACCCGTCTCCGGTCGGCCAGTCGCCATCGCGCGGCTTGCCGATGAAGATATACTTGTACGCACGGTGCTGTGCGGGGAGCGGGCCCGAAATCTCCCGGCGCAGCTTGCCATCCTCGGTGTCCATCTGTATCTTCCACTGGTTGCCCTGCTTGGCCAGCGTGACCACATACCATTGATTGAGGTTATACTGGATATAAGTGGATTTGTCGGCAACCACCCAGCCCACATTCTTGCTTCCGTCGGCGTACATAATGGCCGGTCGGATGCGATTGCCCACGCCTGCGCCGAACCAGCCGAAAGCGGCAAAGACGCCGGTAGGCCAATTCGGGTCGCCCCCGGACCCGCCCAATTCCTCCGCAAGCCCGAAATAGATTTCACAGTTGTTTGCCCACCGGGTCGCTTGAATCCTGACTGCGACCGTAAAATCCCCGCTATAAGGCTCGATCGGGAGATAGTATTTTTCGTCGGTCGAGCGATCGACATGCCACGCAAGCATGCCCTTGCCGGCATCCCGGACGAAATGGCCGGAAGTTTTGTTAGTCCAGCCCTTGTCGCTTGAAAAATCATCTGCAAAGGGGAGCCGGGTTAGCCCTGAGCTGGCAGGAGTCGGCGTGCGAGTTACCGGTGGCGGTGCGGTTGGGGTACGCGTAATCGGCGCTGGCGGCTGCGGATTGCGCGCCCGTTGGTCAATCGCCTGCGCGAGCAATGTTAGGAGCGCTAGGCTGGGCTTGATGCTGCACTGGCGTCCACTGTCCGGCGAACGGATGGTCAGTAATACGACTACATTCGAGCGCCTCAAGGCAAGGAGATAGGTTACCGGCGCTGAGCCCACCTGGAATGCGGTGCTTTCCTCCCCAACGGCCGGAGCAGAAAGGGGCTGGAAGGTCGAGCGGTTTTCATTAGGAAACAGCAACGATAGTTTTTTCTGTGCGCGGAAATCCTGCATCCACTGAATTGTCGTGGCCGTGCTGGGAAAACGAAGGGCTGTATTCGAAATGGTTGCGCCGGTATTCTCGCTGGTGCTGCCACTGTAATACTCTCCGATCCCCCACCAGCCCATCTGGATCGCGTCGCCGAACCATTCGATGTTTGCTTTGTCGGCGTCCGTCTGCGGTTTCGTGGGAGCATCTTGAATCTGGCCTGACAAGTCATAGCGCCACATATCTTTGCACGGGCGCACCGTATCGACATCTGTTTGCGTCAATGCAAAGGGTTCCAGACTGGTCAGGATGGAACCGTTGGATGTCGGGGATGTGGTTCCGCCCTGGGGTTTGGGTTTGACGATGTTGCCCGTGATCGAGTTGTCTTCCAGGTCGGCGGCGGTGAGGTGTGCGTCAGTTGCCTGAACCTGGCCGTTGACGACGACCGTCGCCACGACGCGAATCTCGGTGATCTCCGTGCGGACATCGTCCCGAGTCAAATCATAATCATCCCGATTCAGCATGAATTCGGCGCGATACATGCCGAGTTGTCCCGCTACAGGCAGCATCCGGGCCGCGAGATGGCTCTGCAACTGCATGAACTGGTAATTCTTTGGCAAATCGACTGCGCTCACGGACATATAGCTTGGCGGGAAATAGACGGACACCAATTTCGTTGCCGGAATGTAGAAAACGATGGTCGGTGGGGTACTCCCTGCAGGAGCAAAGACCGTGGCGAGGAGGCTGTGGTCCGCACAGCTCGCGCTGCACGCGCCGGGCTTCCAGGCGAGCGCGAGCGAAATGTTGGGTGAGGGCGTTGTGTTGCCCGCACATGCCGCCGTCATCAAAATGAACAGGAGAAGAGGGAGCGCCAGGAGCTTGAGTTTCATGTTTCTCCTTTCGATGCGATGTGAATGATGTGCTGTACCGCATGAACGAGAGCGAACAAAAAACAAAGCCCGTCCCGGTTGGTGGACCAGGGCGGGTTGGATGCGCCACTCGCACGCGCCCTCCAGTTTGGACCGGACGCGCACTATTCAATAGTCGAATTGATTCTAGCACGCGATCAATGGGGTGTCAACGAATAGGCGGGCAGCCAGTCGCCGTGCGCGGCGATCAGGTCGTCGACGAGCGCACAGATCTGATCGGGCGGTAATTCCGCCGCCGTATGCGGGTCCAGCAGCGCCGCGTGGTAGATATGCTCCCGCTTGCCTGTCAGCGCGGCCTCGACCGTTAGCTCCTGGACGTTAATGTTGGTTCGCATCAAGGCTGCAAGCTGTGGAGGCAGCGCCCCGATCCGTACCGGTTGAATTCCATTCCGGTCGACCAGGCACGGCACTTCGACGCAGCATCCTTGCGGCAGATTGTCGATCAGGTGTTGATTCGAGACATTGCCGTAAACGACCCGCGGCTCATTGGTCTCGATCGCGTGCAGGATATATGCGCCATACTCGGCTGACCGGTGCTGTGAATCCGTCCGGTCCTTTTCCTGCCATGCCTGTCGCATGTATTCCGCATAAGCCGGGTTGCGCCGTGCGAGCCGCTGCAACTGGGTCTCGGTCAGGCGCGCTTCGGCCTCTTCCAATGAGACCCCGTGCGGGTCTGCCACCAGCTCGCGCATCTGCTCCCATCCCGCGATCTGGTCCTCGCATCGTGTCGGGTATTCGTCCAGTGGGATTTGATATCGCTCGATCAAATCAGGCCGGTCGCGCTTGATAAACCAGGGCACATACTCGGAAAAATGCTCGCTCGATTCGGTCACGAAATAACCCAGCCGCGCCAGGGCCTCATACCGCACCCGATCCCAACTGGGCGTCCGCCCCTCCGCTGCAACTTGGCGGATCAAAGGATAGAGGTCCTCTCCATTGCGCTCAAACCGCAGATAAAACGCCATGTGATTGATGCCGGCGCAGACGTAATTGATCTCTTGAACCGGTACCCCGATCTGGCGCGCCAACTGCTCGGCGGTCCCCTGTACGCTGTGACACAATCCGACCGTCTTGATTTTAGTGGCGCGCTGGATGGCCCAGCAGTTCATCGCCATGGGATTGACATACTGCAACAGGGTTGCATCGGGACACAGTTCCTCCATGTCCCGGCAGATGGAGAGCAGGACAGGAATCGTTCGCAATGCCCGCATGATGCCGCCGATGCCCAGGGTATCTCCAATCGTTTGGCGGAGTCCATATTTCTTTGGGATTTCAAAGTCGATGATCGTTCCGGGGCGGTATCCCGCGACCTGGATCATGCAGATGGCATAGCTCGCCCCATCGAGCGCCGTGCGCCGGTTGGTCGTCGTCTCGATGACCGGATGGACACCCAGGGCCTGGGCCAGCCGGCGTGCCATCAATTCGGATTCTTGCAGCCGTTGGGGATCGATATCAAAGAGGCTAATGGTCGAATCCGCCAGTTCTGGGAAACTAAAAATATCGCCGAGCAGGTTTTTGGCAAAGACGGTACTCCCCGCGCCGATCATTGTGATTTTGCGCATGTCCTCTTTTCTCTCGTGGGGCTGATACGGATTTTACCCCTTGGCGCGTTCGTGGCGCCCGTAGGCGCCCCGAACGCGCCGTGTATTACTTTCCACATGGTGTGGGCGCCGACGATCCATTGCGCCAGCCGCACCAATCGATCGTCGTGTTGTAATCCCCCTGGAATTGCTGGCTGCTGAACGGGAGCAAGTAGAAAACGAAAGGCCCGTTATTGATGGCGCTAATCCACCATGTGCCTGCTAATTTAGCATACGCGCCCGCGTACGTGATGACCCCATTTTGAATCTGGCCGTTGCAATAGGTGCCGGTGACCGTGTTCCCCACTTGCGACAAGTTCATCGTACAGGCCGTGTAGGGGGTAGGCCCGTACTTTGTATTCCATTGTCCATCAAAGCCGCACCCGCTCGGGAAAGAGACCCCCGATCGCGCCCCGCACCATTGATTCGACCCATTCCAGTTGCCGGTGAAAGTATTGCCGCTGCCAAGGGTAAATTGAATAGTGCCGGTCGCTCCATACTGCCGTGTGCCGGTGAGCGTGTTGCCGGCGACGGTGCCGGCAATGCTGCCGTTGCCCGCGCCGAGTGCGTTGTAATAGGTGCCGGTCACGTTTGCGCCATTCTGGGTCAAATCCATAAACCCAAAGTTGTGGTTCCAGTGCCCGGCAAAATTACCGACGACAGTGATGGTGACCGAGGCCTGCGTCGTGCCGCCCGGGCCACTGGCGGTCAGGATGAAGGTGGTGGTTGTCGAGAGCGGGAAACTCTTGTTCCCTGGCGTCGCAACGCCGCCGATTCCCGGATCGATAGAGACGTTTGTCGCATTGGTCACTGCGCCCCAATTCAGCGTCGCTGAATTGCCGTTGACGATGGTGCAGGGGGAGCAGGAAAAAGAGCTAATGTTCGGCGCGCCGGGCAGTGGGGTGTTTGTGCTCGTCGCTGCCGGGGTGCTGGTGGCTGTGGGCGCATTCGGATTAGGGACATTGATGACGGTGGTCAGGTTTGTGCCAAAGAGCGCGCCGTTCGGCGCGTGAAGCTGCCAACTGCCGCTAAATGTGCCATACGAGTTCGGAGCGGTCATGGTGAGGGAAATGTCCACCACCGCGCCCGGCGCGGTGGTGGGGATTGGCGCTGCGCCGCTTGCAAGCGGTGTCCCGCCGACAAAAGTAATCGCATACGAGTTGTCCCACGCGCAGGTGCCATTGTTGCGCACGCGCCAGGTTTTGGTAAAGCTCGCGCCCGGTGAGACCACTGTGCCATCTGGGATGGTGACGTCGGCGATATATTGCGAACTGGGCGTGCAAAAAATGGGCGCCGGTGTATTGGTGTTTGTGGGAATCGCGGTGGGCGGGATGCTCGTTGGGGCATTCGTCGACGCTGGCGCGGAGGTCGGCGGCGGGACGACCGTGGCGATGAATGTGGTGGCGGATGGCTCTGCCGCGGCAACAGCCTCGGCGACCGTGATGGTGAGGCCTGTATCGGAGAACGCGCCGGCGCTATTGTACGCGCGCACGATAATGTTGTGCGTCCCCGCGCCGGCGGCCTTCCACGTCTGGATCAACGAGAATTGCGCCTGTCCTTGTGCGACAGGGCTGGGGTCCATGCGCACGGTTGCGCCATCCACCTGTAGTTCGACCCGTGTCACGCCCTGCGCGTCGTTGGCCGTGGAATTCACGGGCACGTCGTCGCCAACGTGATACGTGCTCCCGCTCGGCGGCGAATTGATGACGACCGTCGGTTTGTTGGTGCTGGCGGTTGAGTTCTGGCAGCCGATCAGGGCGAGGATGAGGAGCAGGGCAATTGAGACAAGTAGTATATGGCGCATATCATTCCTTTCGTGAAACATCCGTTTAGAGATGGGCGGATTATAGCATGGACGATAGGCAAATTCAATGGCTGTTTCACCAAAAACCCCAGGGATCTCCGAGACCCCTGGGGTTTGATCAGCATGAGCTATCAGTGCAGGCTCAGCGCATCCAGCGTCAGGTTGACCTCCAGCCCATCGGTCGGCCATTTTTTCCAGAGGCGAAGATAGAGGGTTGTCTGATTGGCCGGCGCAGTCAGCGTGCTGGTGTACGAACTGTAGGGACCGGGTGACCCTTTGTAGTAGAGCGTGTTCCATGGAATAGTGTGCCACTCGGTTACACTTGCCCAGCCCGCGCAGTTTACATCCGCGCCGGGCAGAGAACCCCACTGCACCATATAGCTCCAATTATCCGGCCGCTTGGCCCCTTCCGTCAGGCGGATCAGCCCGTTCAGCGCCAGCGTATAATCCGTCCCTGGGGCCAGCCCGCGCACATCCTGGCAAAGGCCCGTGATGCGATCACCCGGTGCCCCGCTCGCCCCGACCGTGCTTAAAACGAGCGATTGGGCGTGATTGCCTTCGAGCACCGCTTGCGGCCAGGTTTCGTCGCGTGTGGCATACTGGACCTGGGCGCCGCTGTTGTTAAAGGTGTGCCATTCGTTTGCCAGTCCGTCTGCGCCGAATCCCTGCTCAAAATTCCCGTTCCGCAGAAACTCGACCGGTGCGCTCACGACTATTGTCTGCGAAGCTTGCACCTCGACCCCTGCCGTGTTGCGCGCCGTGACGGTCAGCACGTGTGTTCCCACCAGCCCTGGTGTCCAGGCGAACTCGGCCACCTGCTCCGCCGGCCCGGTCGCAAAAGCGGAGGTTCCGACCGGTATCCCGTTGTCGCTCAGGCTCACCTGCGCGATCCCCGTCGCGTCCGACGCGGTCGCGCGCACCAGATACGAATGGTTGACGAGTACCCCGTTTGGAACGTCGAGTTGCACCACCGGTGCGCCGGTCTTGGCTGGGACCGGCCCGACCAGCGATAGGCCATCGAGGTTCGTATCCAGTTCCAGATCCGGCGCATAGTGTGAGCGCCAGACGCGGAGGAATAGGGTCAGCTTGCCCGACGGCGCGACGATCCCGGTCGTGTAATCGAGCATCGGCCCCGCCTTTAATCGCAGATACTGTACATTCCATGGAATGGTATGCCAATCGGTCACGGCGGCCCAGTCGTTCCCGCCCTGCGGATCGATGCCCCACTGTATACGGATCCGGTCCGTGTTTTGGTCTGGGTCGCCCGGGTTGACGCGCATCATGCCGTGCAGGGTAAGCGTATAGCTGCTGCCTTGCACGACAGCTACGGTCTGATAAATGCCGCCGCCGGTGCTGAACGGGACCGAAGCAGGGCTCGCGCTCTGGCCCGGTGTTGGCGCGGTGGCCACGCACGCCTCACGCAGGATGCGAATGTCCCCCGGCGTGCGGTTCCCGATATAGACATAGCCGAGTGCCGGGTTATCGGCAAGTCCAAAGGGATCGTTCCCCACTGTATCGGCGGAGAGCACGCGATTCACCGTCAAGTCGGGGTTGAGCACCCAGAGGGTGTTGTCCGCCGATGCGGCAATATAAATGAGCCCGGAGCAGGGGCTCGTCATGACCCAGCCCCCATCGGCCGTGTCTCCCACTTTGATTTGTTGGACGAGCGTCACCCCATTCGCCGTGGGCTGAAAGACAAACAGTTGGTTGGCGACCGGCTCGGGCAGCGCGCCCATCACCAGCAGCCGGCCGCTCGCCGTATCGAACGCAACGTAATAGGGGCTGCCGCGGACCCCGCCCTGTTCAAATTTGTACACCTGGCGTGCGTCGTTGGTTGCACCATCGATCATCCAGAGATCGTTTGAATCGCGGTTGCCCACATAGACACGATGCTGATCCGTGTCCACTGCAATGCCAAAGGTTCCAACGCCTACCCCCACGCAGGCGACAAGCGCCCGCGCCGCGGCATCGACGATTGCAACCCGGCCGCTCGCGTGCAGCGTGACGTAGACGCGGTTCATAGTGGGGTCGGCCGCAATGTGCGAGGCCTCGCCGCCGCAGGAAGAAATGTCAATATCGGGAAGTCGGGCCAGGGTGATCGAGTCGATTACACTGACGGAACTGCTGACGAAGTTGGCGACAAAGAGCTGCGTGCCGACGAGGACCACATCGAACGGCTGTTTGCCCACCGGAATGGGATCATGGACCCGGTTCAGAGTCTCTTCGTTCAACACCTCGACCGTATTGGTATCGCGGCTGGCGACAAAGACACGATGGCTGATTGGGTCATAGGTCAGCCCCTTGGGGTGAATGACCGGATGCGGGGTTGGCGTAGGGGAGGGGGTGCGCGTGACAAAACTATTGACTTCGATGAGCTGCGAGTGCGCCCCGTCATAGACCACGGCAGGCCAGGTATCGTCATAAAAGGCTGAGACGGCATTGCCCGCCATGAATGAATGCCACCCGCGGCCCAGGCCATCCGTAAAACCTTCTTCAAGATGCCCGTTCGTCAGTCGCTCGCCAGGGGCATCAACCGGGGGGGCGCCAGGGGAAGTGGATAGGGCCGCGTCGGGAGCTGCGGCGACCGCAATGCCCAGCGAGAGCACGGCAAGACAGATCACGACGACGATGGCGGCGAGCGGTTTCATAGTCTGACCTCCAGGGTGTGGGTGGTGCGATAATGGTATCGCATTTAGGTGGAGATAGTATGCGATGCCGTCTGTCCCTGACAATGATTATAGCACCACCCGACCGATTTTATTCCATCATCTGAGCGTGGTTCCCATCGAGTTTTGTATCATTTGTGAGATCGTCGATTGGGGCCAAGACGGCATGGTCTGCCAGCTCTATTCGTCCAGCATCACCCGTACGGTTGCCAGTCCCCAGGCAGGGACGGGGACACGGAGACGGCCATCCGGCTCGACCGGTATTTCTCCTTGCTCGCGTTCCAGGAGGTCGGTCTGCCAGGCGCGTGTGATGAGATGTCCGGGCAAGTGGAGTGTCGCTTGCCGATCGGCGCCGGAAATTTCCTGCAACCGCACAATATAACCATCTGCCCGCCGCGCCTTTTTTATCGTGGAGAGAATCACGGTGGCAGGCTCAATCTGCGCGAGGGTCCCGCTGTTGGAATCCGCGTAGGGAGGCGCGACGGAACGAAACTCTTGCAGGTTGATGCGCTGAGCATAGAGCGGGCGGCGCGCCTCCCATCCAAATTTGTATGCGCGTTCCCGACTGATTGTAGGGGCGGTGGTCAGGCGATAATGGAACGAGAGCGGGCCGCCCGGCGAGGCCTTGGAATTGGCGCTCCAATAGTTGTTCAGGACGTAGGAAAAGATTCGCCCACCGGTAAGGTCGAGCTCGCGCGGCCAGCGCCCGCGCACGACATCGCCAACGGTCCAGAGTGAAATATCGGGAGAGGCAATCAACGCGCTTGCTCCCTCTCCCTCGACCAGAATCCCCGTCTGGAGCGGCAGCCATTCTTTGCACGCGCCGGCCATTGCATCGCGCTGCCAGTTCACCCAACCGAGTTGCGAATCCGAGCTCACACCGGCGTGGGGTAGCGCGAGGGGAAACGCGATATAGGCCGCTTCCTTGGTGAGACATTTCGCCTGGTGGTAGGTATAACGTACATCGACCTGTTTGGCGCGTGCTGGGAGGGTCCATTCGACGTCAAGCTCGCCCTGGGGCACGCGGCCGCGCAAGGTGAGGGTAGCCCCCAGCGCATGCGATTCGATCCGGTGATCGCGCAACTCGAATTCGGCTAGCACCTCCGGGTTGCCGGCGGGCCAATCCGGTCGGTACTCCTCCAGCCGCGTCTTGTCACCGCCCCGTGCGTACAGGAATTGGCCGAATCCGTACGCATCTTGCACGTCCACCAGCTCGCGCTCAAGCTCCTTGTCAAACCAGGAGGTGACGCAGCCGCGGTGCCGATCGATGGCGAGGCGGTAGAAAGAATTCTCCAGCGTCAGAACTCCTGCTTCTGAATTCTGAATTCTGGATTCTGAATTGGCCCCAGGTTCTTTTTCGGCGGTCAGCCTGAGCCGCCGGTAGGAGAGTCCCGGCAGTGGGTCAAGCCATACCTCGACAATCGATAAGGAGTTGAACTGCTGGAGCAGGCGCATCGGAATCGACTGGCCGCTTATGCGGTCGAGGATGTGCTCGTTTGTTGCGATTTCGACGACGAATGAGCCGCCGGCGGACCAGCTGTGTGGGTTGTAGACGACGACCTCACGTCCATCTGTGTTCCAGGAGAGGCTGTGGCGTGTAGCGGCGGCGTGCAAGAGGCGCGTGCCCCAGGCCTCTGCCTCGCGGGCTATCTGTTCCTTGCCTGTTCGCCGGTCTTCCTGCAATCGCGCGTCCGGGACGCGGCCCATGAGATCGGCGTTCCAGGCGTCCTCGGCATAGAGCCGGACTGAACGCCACGCGGCATCATACTGCGTTTGCGGAAAGGCCCAGCCGGGATGATGGAGGACCGCGAGGGTTTCGAGGCGCTCGGCGGCGGGGAGCATGGCCTGTACCCGGCGCACGCTGATTGACGGCGCGAGGCTCGACATGATGCCGGCCTCCCCATAGGCCCCCTCATCGCCTCGGACCGTTTTGAGCTTGTCGTCAAAGTGGCCTGCCACGTATTGAAAGAACTCGCTAATCCCACACGGGATCAGCCGGGGATAAGTGTAGGTTGCGTTCCACTGGCGGATGAAATCGATCGGCTGTGGGTCGAGGTCGATATTGTCGGCTTCCTGCCCGTAGAGCAGGATGGCATCGGGCGTATAACCGGCGCGCTCGTATTCGTCGAGCCAGAGGGCGAGCCCCCGCTCGGCGGCCGAAAGGAGGGGCGGACTGCCGCACACCTTTCGCAGTTCGCCATAGGTCTTGGCCAGCCAGGTCAGAACGCGCCCGCCGTTGGGCCCTTCCCAGTAAAAAGGGGAGGTGAGGTGCAATCTGTTGAACAGGCGAAAGGGGCCGCGCGCCGGGTCACTGGCATGGACCAGGTACTTGACGCCAGACCCTTCAAGAATTGCGGGGAGCGAGCCGCTGAGGCTGGCAACGTTCACCGCCGCGGCAAACTCGGCCGGCCGGTCGAGTTGCCTCAAAAACGATTCGCTCAACTCGCCATTCCGAATCAGGTCTTCGAGTGTGGCAAACTGGGTCGAGAGATTCGCCTCGTTGGCAGGGATACTCAGGCGGCCCGCTTCGATCTGCCAGAGCAACTGCGCCTGGTGTTGCTTGTCGCGCGTGGTGAGATAGGTTTCGAGCGTCCACGCCGAGTCGAGATGATAGGCAAACGCAGGGTCTCCGCCGGCGGCCTCATCCGCTTGCACGAGGTCGAGCGCCGCGTCGATATTGCGGCAGAGACGTTCGGCCGTCTCCCACTGGCGATGGGTGTTGCCAACGTGGGCGTGAACTTGCGAACTGACATAGACCTTCCACTTGCGGCGGCGGTGCAGGACGCCGTCGTGGCGAAACTCGTGACCTTCAATATCGCCAAAGAGGGAGTAACTCACCGGGCCCTTACCATCTACAACCTCAATTGTTTCATGCCAGTGTCCGAATGAGAGCGGCGGAAGGGTGAACTGGCAACATTCGCTCTCGCCGCCCTGGCTGAGGCGGAGTGAGAGATCAACGCCCGCGATGCCGCGCGCGAGTTCGATATAAACGTGCGCGCGCTCGACCAATTCGCCTTCTTGATTTTGATAATAGAGAATGGAGGGCAGGACCTCGCAATGGGCGATCGGGGCAACCGGCTCGACGGGCAGGCGCGTCAATGTGAGCGCTTGATAGAGGATCCCTGCGCTGGAAGCGAGGCGACCGAGCCGCTCGCGCTTGGCGCTCGTCGCCCGAATGATTGGGCCGCCATCGTGCGCGGTCAGGACCAGGCGGTTCTCGCCGGGGTGCAACAGACCGGCCGGAATAATAATCTGGGCGACGCCCTCGGCATAGATACAAGTGCCCAACCCGTCGGCCACACGGACGTCGTGCGAAAGAAGCGGCGTAGGGCGCAAATAGGCCCAACCGGTCACGCCGTTGATGCCTATCTGGAGATGCGCCAAACGCGGCGCGAGGATCATATAATTGATGCTCAGGCGATACGCGCTGTCTGGCGCATCGTCCAGGCTGAATTCGATGGTATAGGGGTGTAGCTGGTAGCCGCCCTCCGGGTCTGCTTCGCTCGGATGAAAGCGAGGCAACTGTTGTTTAACGGTCTCGCCGGCGCGCGGAACGCGCCAGGTGACCGCGCCAACCTGATTGGGGGCGCGATTGTTGTCGATCAGATCTTCTGGTCGCCCATTGGGCGAGCCAATGGCCCATACCAATCGTTCGTTCATGGTTACCCCGCGACGCGCAACCGCACGCCGAGCACCGGCGGAATCTCGGTAAAATCGGCCCAGCCCAGCCAGCGGTTCCCTTTTTCACGGGATTCAAAGGTTGGTTCCTCGATCCCATCGATTACCAGCCCGGCGGCAAAGGCCGGAGTGAGTAAATCCGCGAGCGTGCGATGGAAATAGAATTGCGGGCGCGGCTGACCTGCAAGCGCCAGCCCTTTGGTCGTTCCGACGCTCTTGTAGCGCGATACCTTGACCGAGTAGGTTGTCACCGGGTTGCCTTCCACATCCCACTCCTCGGCAACGAGCCCCGTGCCGCTGTGGTTAAAGCAGGGGTGCATCAGGGTAAAGACAAAGCGCCCGCGCGGCTTGAGCAGGTGTGGGATTGCATTCATCAACGGCGCAATCGCCGCCATGTCCATGATGACCATGTTGGACACGACTGCGTCAAAGCGATGCTCGCCCAGCGCCGCGAGCTGTTCGGCTTGTGTTCCATCCACCTGGCGGTATTCGATGCGGTCGGCGTGCTCGGTCGAGCGGGCGCGGGCGTGCACGAGCATCTGCTCTGCAAAATCGGTGGCGAGGACACGTGCCCCGAGTTGGGCCATCCGCCGGGCGAATACGCCATTCCCACAACCGATCTCAAGCACATATTCATCCGGTCGGACCTCTAACAGGCGTTCGCTCGCGGGTCCGACGAGCAGACGCTGGAACAGGTTGCCTTCGCCCATCCGTTCATCCCAGTATGCCGCGTTCTGCTCCCAGATTGCTTGGACCTGGGCATTCAAAGTCTGGTTTTCGTCACTGTTTGTATTCATGGCGCCTTTTCCGTCGTCAAATCTTCCACGAATTATCCATTATCGCGGGTCACACGTCAACCCCAAGATTTGCCGCCCAATCTTGAGTGTTGTGGATGACCCAGTGGGTTATCTGACATTTACTTCCTCGCAAGTGTCTGATACAGGTGTTCGGCAATGTCAGACAAGTGTCATTGGCCGGCTTGACCCATTCGCCCGTAGCCTGTATGATAGCACCCTATTTACCAATTCGTTCGTCGGGAGATTCATGGCTATTTCTTTTTCTCAAACGGCGCAGCTCAATTGCCCGCAGTGTAAGGCGCCGTTCACAACAGAAGTCTGGTTGATTGTCGATGCGGGCGAGCGCCCGGACCTCGCCGCGCGCTGCACCGAGGGGACCATTCACGTCATTACCTGCCCGAATGGGCACCAGGGAATGCTCGCCGCGCCGCTGTTATATCACGACCGCTCAAAAAAACAACTGCTGCTCGCGCTTGCACCCGGCATGGACCGGAAGCAGTCGCAGGAAGCCGGAGGACAGCTCATCGGGCAGCTCAAGAGCAAGCTTCTCATTCTGCCCGGGAGCGAGTACCTCGACGCTCCGCAAGCGGTTCCGTCCGAACTGCTCCCTGCCGCAATTGCCGGCAAGCTGGAGGAGGCCATTGCGCAGGCGCAGGCGGAGATTGAGAACAATCCTACGCTCTCTGCCGCGCTCCGCCTGCTGCAGGACAATCAAACACTGGCGCAAACGCTGCAAGAATGGATTACCGCCGGAGACTGGGACCGGTCGAAAACCATGCTTCAGGAGCATCTGGAGCTCTTGACCGACGATGCGGAGCGTGTGTTTGGCGCGTTGCTCGACCTGGCGCATTTGCAAGGGGATGTCGAGGGAGTTCACGTCCTGAGCAATCGCCACGATCTGCTCGCCGCCGCGCGGCGCGATGGCATTGACGCGGCCTATGCCCAGTATCCGGCAGAGGATGGCGCTGAGACCGAGGCGCAGGCCGAGCTCGAATCGCGCATGCGTGAGCTGGGCATCCAATCCCAGGCCGATCTTGAACGCGCCGTGCAGGAGCATCCGGAACTGCGCGAATTGATCGAACGTGCGATGGTGGAAGAGAACCCGATGCTCCAGGCCCTCGCCGCGTTGCTCCAGGCCGGCTCGCCCGAGCAGGTGCAGGAAACCCTGCGCGACTATCCCATCCTGTCGAGCGATGAGGCGATTCAGGCGATCCGCGCGGGGATTGCGAATGCGCGCAGCGCCGGGCAAGAGGAGATGGCGCAGCACATTGAGCAGCAGCTCGATCTGCTGATGCAGCTCAAAGGCGATGGGGCTGCGACGCGTTCGTATGATACGAGTCGATGACGGTTGCCTGTCGGCGACGATACTAACGCGCCGGGATGTGAGTTAGCCGATCTCGACCAGAACTTGATGGAGTGAGACTGTTGCGCCGGCGGCGACGTGGACAGCGTAGACTGTGCCCGAGCGGGGCGAACGAATTTCGTTTTCCATCTTCATCGCCTCGAGCATCATAAGGGGCTGACCGGCATTAACCGCCTGCCCCGGCGCGACAAACACCTGCGTGATCTGGCCTGGAATGGGGGCTTTGACCCGGCTATCGCGGCTCTGGGGGCGCGTGACCGCGTCCTGCCGGTTGCGTACCTCCAGTTTGAAATTGCGACTTTGGGAGTGTATCCAACTCAGGTCGCGGTCCAGGACGATCTCGTAGGGTTTATCGTCTACGACAATCCACTCCATCTGTTCCACGGGCGCTTCGCGGTCGGGCATGCGCACATGCACGGGCTGGCCATCTACCTTGACCACCATCTCGTTCTCATTGGCCTGAGACAGGTCTACCTCGATCTCAAAGGTCTGCTCTTCAATCGTTACGGCAAGTTTGCTCATAATCCCAGCTATTCTGCGATTCTATTGGGGCAGCCGCCGGCTCGCGCGGTGCCAGCCGCTGTGTAGACGGTCCGGTACGATCGGCCGGAAAGTCTGGTTGACGCGCATAAAAGCGATGGCGCCCGCTACGGCTAGGTCGCGCAGTTGCGTCGGGGCGAGCGGTTCTTCTTTGACCGGACCGGCGTAGAACTCGGTCGTGTACTGGGCGTTTGCAAATTCCGGGTCGCGGATCGCCTGTTGCAGAAATGCAATGTTGGTGGCTGTGCCCGTCAGCTTGATTTCGCTCAGGACGCGTTCCATGCGCGCGTGACAGGCCGGCCGTTCGGCGTCCCAAACGTGAAGCTTGGCGATGAGGGGGTCATAGCCCGAAGGAACATCGCAGCCGGAATAGACATAGGTATCGATGCGAACTTCGGGGCCGCTGGGCAACCGCACGCGGCGGAGCCGGCCCGGGCTGGGCATGAAATTCATGGCGGGGTCCTGCGCTCGCAGGTGGCAGGCCAGCGCGTGCCCCTGGAGCAGAACGTCCTGCTGTTTGCGATTCAATTGGCGTCCCGCGGCAATGTGAATCTGCTCGCGAACCAGATCGACCCGCGAGACCATCTCGGTCACCGGGTGGCTCATGTGGATGCGCGCTTTGATCTCTGTGAAATGGAACGCGCCGTTCTCGTCGATGAGGAACTCGACCCCGCCGACATTTTCATAGTTAAAGAGGCGCGCAATGTCGAGCGCGGCCTGCCATAGCTCTTGCCGCTGCGCCGGGGTCAGGCAGGGCGCAGGCGATTCTTCGACGAGCTTTTGGTTCCCTTGAATCAGGCCGCCTTCTCGCTCTCCCAGGTGAATTATCTGCCCGTACCGGTCGGCGACAATCTGCACGGTGATCTGGTGCGCAGGCAGAATCGCCTTTTCCAGATAGATAGCGCGGCTGCCATAGACCGCCTGGGCTTCGGCCTGTGCGCGGCGGGCCCATTCCTCCAGGTGATTGGCCGACCTTACGAGACGTTCACCGCGCCCGCGCCCGCCTTGGTGGGATTTGATAGCTACGGGATAGCCGAGCCGATCCGCCTCGGTTTTGAGCTCTTGGAGTTCATTCTCGTCATACGCCCGGGGGGAATGCTCGGTGGTCGCAAAGCCGGCTGCACGGACACGCGCCAGCGCGACGGTCTTGTCCAGCACCTGTTCCATGACGGCGGCGGGTGGACCGATAAAAGTAATGCCGGCATCCCCACAGGCGCGGGCAAAAGCGGGGCTCTCGGCTAGGAACCCGTATCCGGGGTGAATGGCGTCCACCCCCTTCTCCTGCGCGATCCGCAGGATTGTCTGATGATTCGTAAATTCGCGCCGCGACGGGAGCAGGACACATTCGTTGGCCAGGCGAACGTGTAGCGAGCCCTGGTCAACCGATTCATAGAGTGCGACCGTCCGGATTCCCATCTCATGACAGGTCCGCTCGATACGCACTGCAATCTCGCCGCGATTGGCAACAAGTATCTTGGAAAACATATGGGTAGACCTACATGGGTGATATCCCGTGTTTCTTGGGAACGTGGTGCTCGCGCTTGCTGAGCGTAAACTCGAGCGCGCGAATGAGCACGCGGCGCGTGTCCGCCGGCTCGATGACGTCGTCGATCAGCCCACGGGCGGCGGCGACGTAGGGATTATTGAATTTCTTTTCGTAATCGTCGACCAGTTCCTGCCGGCGCTTCTCCGGATGGGTCGCTTTTTTGATCTCGCCGCGGAACAGGATGTTGACGGCGCCTTCTGCGCCCATGACCGCGATCTCGGCGTTGGGCCAGGCATAGAGTAGGTCGCCGCGGAGCCCCTTGCTGCTCATGACGCAATACGCGCCGCCATAGCTCTTGCGAAGAATGACCATGAGCTTGGGCACGGTCGCCTCGCTATAGGCGTAAATCATGCGCGCCCCATTGCGGATAATACCCCCGTATTCCTGGTCCTTGCCCGGCAAAAAGCCGGGAACGTCCTGCAGGGTCACAATGGGAATGTTAAAGGCGTCGCAGGTGCGGATAAAGCGCGCCGTCTTGATCGACGCCTTGATGTCAATGCAGCCGGCGAGAACCATCGGCTGGTTGGCGACAAAGCCGACGACATAGCCGTTGAGCCGGCCAAACCCGACGACAATGTTCTCAGCCCAGAGGGCGTGGACCTCAAAGAATCTGCCGTCGTCCACAAGCGAGGAAATCACCTTGCGCACATCGTACGGTTTGTGCGGCGCGGTTGGTACGATCTCTTCCAATTCCGGGCATTGGCGCTCGGGGTCGTCCGTAGGGCGGACATAGGGGGGGTCCTCATGGTTGTTCGAGGGGAGGTAGGTCAGAAGGGTCCGCACGGTCTCCAGGCACTGGCGGTCGTCTTTGGTCAAAAAGTGACAGACGCCGCTCTGCTGGCTGTGAATGAGTCCACCGCCCAGGTCCTCCTGGCTGATTTCTTCGCGCATGACGGCTTTGACGACGTCGGGACCGGTGATGAACATATAACTGTTCTCGGTCATGAGCACGAAATCGGTGAGTGCAGGGGAATAGACGGCGCCGCCCGCGCAGGGACCCATGATGATCGAGATTTGTGGAATGACGCCGGAGGCTTCGCAGTTAGCGTCGAACAGTTTGGCGTAGCCCGCCAGACTGTCCACGCCCTCCTGGATACGCGCCCCACCCGAATCGTTCAGTGCGATAAAAGGGCAACCATATTCAAGGGCCATCTTCATCATCTTGACGATTTTCGCGGCGTGCATCTCGCCGAGCGATCCGCCGAGCACGCTCGCATCCTGCGCAGCCGCGCAGACGTGCCGCCCATTGACGAGACCATAGCCGGCGACGACGCCATCGCCGAGGCGGGAGCCTTTGCCGCCCATATAACTCTCATAGCGCGGCGTGACCAGTGAATCGATTTCGGTAAAGGTCCCCGGATCAAAGAGCAGGTCAATGCGCTCGCGCGCCGTAAGCCGATTCTTTTTGTGCTGGGCGGTGACATCCTCCGGTGTCCCTTGCGAGATCTCTTTACGCCGGCGCAATTCCTGAATATAGGTCTGCATCTCTCGAATCATTCGGGGCTCCCCTCGATCCTATTCTTGATTATCGGCTCCCTATCGGGTCCGTTCTCTTTTCCATCGGTCCGCGTCTCGGCTACCAGTGTCAGCACATAATTCGGAATCGCACGCCACCACCCGCACAACTTGGGGGCTGACGCAAAAAACTCCATATTACAATAAACTTCAAAGCTCTTCCAAATTCGAGCTGGTTCCAGCTCGGGCTCGATCAGGCAGGTCACAGCGCGCGTATCCACACTCAGCCCGACGCGGAGCGCTTTGAGCGCCGCCTCTTTGGCGCTCCAGATGGCAATGACCGTGCGATCCCGCGCCGCGATCGGCGCACGCGCGACGAGGGCGCGTTCTTCGGCGGTCAAGTAATCGGCGATAAAGGTCTCGGATTGTGGTTCGATCTGTTCGATATCCGCGCCGAGACGACGCCCATCCTCGACAACTGCGCACAGGCTATAGTCGCCGCGATGACTGATGGATAGAACCAGCCCGGGCAGAGCCACGGAAGCGGTTGTGCCATTCCCGGCCGGCCCGGTGGGTGAGGCAAGAGTAATGAATGGCGCGCCGTCGGCGTCGTTGGCGATCGTGAGCGCCTGGAGATCGATCCGGTCGCCACTCTCTAAAGTAATGATGGATTGAACTAACTGTTTGGCGGTCCAGCGTCCTAGCAGCCACTCGCGTCGTCGCTTGCCCACCTTGAACGTCGCCCATTTTGCCTCTTCGGCGGCGCTGAGCAATCCTGTCGGCGGCGCCCCATGGGCAAGCTCAGGATGTGCAGTGAACGATTCCAGTAACCAGTGAATCATGTACGAGTGGTCAGTGGACCGTGTGCAGTGATCAGAAACAGCTCGAACTGTTCACTGTCCACCGCCCACTGATCACTGTTCTAACCCAGCGCAATGGTGCGATAGCCTTCAAGCATCACATAGACGTTGCCGTTCTGATCCAACACCCGGGCGTTGAATTCGGCGCCGTTATTCACGGCCTCGACGGTTGCATAAAAATGCTGGCCCGCGGCCGGTTCCGGCTGGCGGTAGACACAGACTGTGCGAATCGCCAGCGGCAGAGCCATGACGCCCCTACGCTTGATCTCCCAGATCCCTGCCGTCTGGAAACAGAGTTCGATGAGGCGTGGCGCCATGACCATGGTGGTATCGGCGGGGCTGACATCCGGCGGCAGGTTCTCGGCCATCAAGCCTATTACTTGAACACCGTTGAGGCCAACTCGTTCCAATACCCGGTAGGCGGGACCATGGAAATAAAGCCTGTAAATCGCTTCTCGATCTACCAATTCCGGCATTCCTTCCAGTGTGGGCGCAGTGACCGGGGTAGGGGGAAAAATCGGGCGACGGGTAAGCCTGGCCGTCCCGATAAAATGCACCTTTTCCTGCGGCGGCATTTCCGCGCGGGGTAGCGTGGTCGCCGAGTTGATACGCGCATGCATGACCAGTTCGCCCTGGGCTGCGGGGTGAACCGTCGCGTTCAGGTGCAGGGTCTGTGGCTGCATTCGGAAGAACTTGAACGGTCGTTGGAAGGCGACATTTTCCACTGCCGCGATCTCGTAATCGGGGGCGAGCATGCAGGCCAATTCGGCGAACGTTTCAATGCCCATCACCCCCGGCAGTAGGGGCGTGCCGTTCATTTGATGGTCATAGAGGAACGGCTGCTCGCTGGGATCAAGTATCGTTTCCACCTCCAGTCCGCCATAGAGTTTGTGTGCTTTGACGTTGCCGATCATCGGTGAGGTGGTCGAACAGCCGCAGCGCCAGTTCGTGGCCTTGTTCGGGTCGAGGCCGCCGTGCGCATCCCATTCCTGTTCAAGTATGCCGAGGCGCCCGGCGACGAGGATCTCGCCGCGGAAATTGCCAGCCGCCGTGAGCTCGCGACGTACGGTCGGTACACCCGATTCAGGCGAAAGCATCTCGATGCCCGCCAGTTCCATGAGCTTGGGAATCGACCCACGCGTCGCCATGCCGATACCGCCCCATGCGGTCCAATCGATGGCAATGCCGCGTGTCTCGGGCCGCCAGCGGCGGAGGCTGCTCGTGATCTTGCAGAGCAGGTCATTCGCCGCGCTATAGTCGGTCTGGCCGTTGTTGCCAAATCGCCCGGCGACCGAGCTAAAGACAACCGTCGCCCCAATCGGCATGCCCTGCGCCGCGTGCAAGAGATGGAAGAAGCCATCTGCTTTAACATCAAAGACCAGGTCGAATTGTTGGGGGTCCTTGTCTGGCAGCGCGCGGCTGATTTCAAGACCGCCCGCATGCACAATGACATCGATGTGGCCGTGCCGCTGCCGAATCTCATCCACGATTGCCGTAACAGCAGGCCCGTCGAGCAGGTTGACCGCGCGATAGTACGCCGTTCCACCGGCGCCCTCGACCGATTCGATGGCGCGCTGCGCGGCCTCTTCGCGCTCAATGTCCAGGATCTGCTTGTCGATCCTGGCCGGCGTTGGGCGGTCGCCTTCGGCTTGGGCCTCCTGGATCAGCCGCGCTTGGAGCGTTTTTTTGTCGGTGCGAAAGAGCGCGACATGCGGGTCGCCCGGCGCGGGCGCGGGGACGAGGTCGAGGAGATAGAAACTGCCGCCGCTTGCCGCCGCAAGGTCGCCGATGATTGCACTTGTAATGCCGCCCGCTGCGCCCGTGACGACGATTACGCTGTTCCGGTCGAGCGTCATCCCCGGCGCCGCGTCGTTCACCGGCCGTTCTTCCAACGCGATGCCGAAACGCGAGTCGTTCCAGTAGCCTACCTCGACTACCCCCGGATCGCTCAGGGTCTCGGCGATCAGCAGCGGGGCGATCTCGGCGTTGTCGCCGAAATCCACGACCTTGACGAGGGCCTGTGTCCGCTCCCGCTTGTACGCCTTTGTAAAACCGGTGACGGCGCCGCCAAGCGGAGCGGTCGCGCCTTCGGGGTTGTACCCATGCAGACCGCCCAGGCGTGTCGCCGAGATGAGGAACGTGCCTGGCGTCGCGATAGACTCGTACAGGCCGCGCATGACGGTATAAAGATTCTTGACGCGAACCCGGTTCAACTCGCGCCAATTCTCGACGCTCATCGCCTCGATGGATGGCTCGACATCCAGCGCGGCAAGCCAATAGACGCCGTGGACCGGACCTTCGCTGAGCCATGTCTTGATCTGCGTGTCGAGCGCACCGGCTGTCGCGTGTGGGTCCAATATCAGCGGCGTCACGCCCAGTTCTCGGAGCTGGCTGATCAGCGCCTGCGCGATGCCCGCCTGATCGGGCATGACGACGACGCGGTTATTGCCGTTCAGCATTACCCCTGTTGCCTTGCACAGGTCGAGCGCGGGACGTAATACGGGGATGGGGACGCGCCGTGGCGCCTCGTTCGCTTTTGCGATTGATCCCAGCAGCGGCCTCGACACTCCCGGTCCCGGCTTGTACTCCACCTGGACGTCAGGGGTGGGAGCTAAAGGGGCGGTTGCAGTTGCCTGCGTCCCAATTCCCTCCTTGACGAATGTGATTACCCTGGCCAGGGTCGTATAATCGCGCAGCCTGAGATTATCGCGCCGTGGGATGTTGAAAGCCTCGCGGATAGCGGCAAAGACTTCGGCCTGCTTGACCGTATCGATGCCCAGGTCCGCTTCAAGGTCCAGATCAAGATCAAGCATCTCGCTGGGGTACCCGGTTTTACTCGCGACAATCTCCAGCACCTTTCCGGCAATCGAATCAAAAGCGGCTGGTGGTCGGTGGTCAGCCGGTACGACTGCAAGCTGGGACCTGTCCGGCTCTGTATTCTGTTTGCTATCCACAACGGTTCGTTGCTCTCCGGCGAATGCCGGTTCTTGGGGGAAAACTGTAGACCCCGCCCCGTTACTTGCCGGCGAAGGCAGGCGCGCCGGGGAGGGCTGCGCGCTCAATTCCGGTTTGCTTTCGCGGACATACTCTATCACCCTGGCCAGCGTCGGATAATCGCGCAGTTTGAGATTGTCGCGTCGTGGAATGGAAAACTCTTCTCGAATCGCGGCAAACGTTTCTGCTTGCTTGACCGTATCAATGCCGAGGTCCGCTTCAAGATCGAGATCGAGCGACAGCATGTCCTTGGGATAACCGGTCTTTTCCGCGACAATATCGAGTACCTTTTCCGCAATGTTCGCGGAAGTGATTGGCAGTGTGTTGCCCGTGCTTTGTGGTCGTATTTCTACCGTTGTTGGTTGTTTGTCTGTGGCCTGCTGTTGACGGCTATCGGAAGTCTCCCCGGAGAAGGCCCCGCCCATTGGATGGTCGGCAGTCACTTGCGCTGTCTTGCCATTCCACGAGACGGGCAGCGTGGAGATCGGGGAGGGCTCACCGGCGGGTTTGTGTCCATTCCCACCGGCCGGCTCAACCGGCGCAGGGGCCGGGATGGGGGATGGCATCGGGGCGGGCCATTGCACAACCGGCGCGTAGGGGGTAGCCAGCGAACGGCCATCGCCGCTCACTGTCCTTACCGTCGGCCCTGTACCGCGCCGCCAGGCGCTCGGCGCGGGTGTCCGCGTTGGCGCGCCCTGCGTTTGGATGCGGAGCACGCGCTTGACCACCTCGGTCTCGGCGCGATCATAGCCGCTCACGTCGGCCAGCCAGCGGTCGTACATCGGCTTGTTCTCGACACGGTCCGCGCCGCCCGGCACGCGCCGCGTGAGGGTCATGGCGATTTGCGAGCCAAAGCCCGCGGCAAGGTGCAGCGCATACCGGACCGGATAGTGGCCCCCGCGCGAGAAATTTAAGGCGCCCAGATCGGGGTCCACCTCTTTGTAATTCGGGATCGGCGGGACGATGCCGTATTCAAGAATCTTGACTGCGATGACATCCTCGATGCCGACGCCCATGGGGTGGCCGGTAAAACCTTTGGTATTTGCGACGATGATCTGGTTCGCCGTGTGTCCAAAGACCTGGCGCAAGGCGACCACCTCGGCCGAGGCGCTGCCGCCGCGCGCCGGGGTAAAGGTCTCGTGCGACATGAATACGGTCTCGGGCGCGATGGCATAGCGGTTCAACCCAAAGCGGCGTTCGGCGCTCATCACCAGGTCTTCCATCACCTGCGCAATATGATTGACGTCGAGCCGTGTGCCGTGGAACGCGCTGTTGTTCATCATGCTGCTCAGCA
>JBAVQS010000166.1:0-37184 GCA_049694275.1 Anaerolineae bacterium
CCCCCCTTTTTTTTCGATAGCCCCGCTTTGGTCAGACGGCGATTTCAATCGCGGGTCCCCGCTGGCCGCCGGCCCGGTGGCGAACGCGGACCCAAGGATCGCATGTGCGTTAGCGAGACCCTTCGCACGGCTCAGGGTGACAGCGCTCCCTGAGGCCGTGCTTGTCGAATCGCGTTCGCGCGATATAATGGGGGAAGCGAAGGAGGAACTGGATGACCGATAAAGCGATCAAAGAAGCGAACCCACTTGCGCTGGAGCTCGCGCCGGGCGTGACGCTGGAGCTTGTGCGCGTGGCGGCGGGGGAGTTCTTGATGGGGAGCAAAGATGCCGACGAGCAAGCAGACCCCAGTGAAAAGCCGCAGCACAAGGTGTACCTGGACGAGTATCTCATCGGCAAGTACCCGGTGACGGTGGCCCAGTTCGCCGTATTTGCTCAGGCGACCCATTACAAGACGACAGGAAAAGCCGATGTGCAGAAAAAGGGGAAGCATCCGGCGGTCGGCGTGAATCGGAGCAGCGCGGCGGCATTTTGCGAATGGGCGAGCCAGGTAACCGGGCGCGCGGTGCGGCTGCCAACCGAAGCCGAGTGGGAGAAGGCAGCGCGCGGGACGGACGGGCGCATCTATCCCTGGGGAGACGCCTTTGACGAGAATCTGCTCAATTCCTCCGAGGGTGACAAAGGGGATACCACGCCAGTCGGGAGTTATCCGGGCGGCGCGAGCCCGTATGGCGCGCTGGACATGGCCGGAAATGTCTGGGAGTGGTGCGTAGACTGGTTTGCGGAGGAATATTACCAGAATTCGCCGGCCCAGAATCCGACCGGCCCCCGCGCGGGGGATTACCGCGTGGCGCGTGGCGGCTCCTTCACCGATCTGCAGGATGACACCCGCTGTGCGGCCCGTCTCAACTCTCTCCCAAACTCCCAGGACAACGCTCAGGGGTTTCGGGTGGCGGTGTCTCTCGCCCGACACTGAACTTGGGGGGAGAGAGTGGTCAGCGGATGGGGGTTTCAAGCGGATTGTCCACAGCCCCATGGGGACCTAGGGTCCGACGGCCTTGAGCCGCGTACGCGACACGGATTTAACGGATGGCGGAGCGAGGGACGGGGGAAAAGGAAGTATAGGGAGAAGGACACATGGCGAATGCAGAACAGCTTGCGCTCTTGAAAAAGTGCAGCGCGGCCTACGACTTTACCGAGTGGAACACCTGGCGAAAGGCCGACGCTAGCTTTCGTCCCGACCTCCGCGAGGCAAACCTCGTCGGGGCATGCCTCATCGGGGCAACCCTCGTAGAAAAGGAATCCGATGAGGGGCGTTCTTTAACGCTGGCGCCAATCTATGCGGACCTTGGCGGTGCAGATTTTATCAAGGCAGATCTCACCAATGCAGACCTCACCGGCGCAGACCTTCGCGGGGCAGATTTCACGGAGGCAGACCTTACCAGCGCAGACCTCACCGGCGCTGATTCTGCCGGTGCAGACCTCCGCGAGGCAATTCTCGAAGAGGCGAACCTTGAGCGCGTGGACCTCAGACAAATGAATATTGATGAGAGCACGCGGGTGGCCCCGCGGTGGCGACTCATTTGGCAGATTGTCAATGTTAAGGCGAACCTGCAAGCTCTTGATAATCAAGATCTGCATGACGCGAATTTAGCCGGGGTGGGCCTTACCGGAGCGAACCTCCGCGAGGCGAACCTTCGCGGGGCGGACCTCACCGGAGCAAACCTGACCCGTGCCAACCTTACCGGGGCAAACCTCACCCGCGCAAACCTCACCAGGGCAAATCTCACCGGAGCGAGCCTCACTGAGACCAACTTTTCTGGGGCGAACCTCACCGGAGCGATCTTTAGCGGGGCAATGCTCGACGCAGAGGCAGACTGGCTCGAAGCGAACCTCACCGGGGCATACCTCGACTCGACGATTTTCGCCAACGTCGACCTCAGCCAAGTCAAAGGGCTTGCCGCCGTCAATCACGAGAATTATTCCACCCTCGGCATAGACACCCTCTACAAGTCCGGCGGCAACATCCCCGAAGCCTTTCTGCGTGGGTGTGGCGTGCCGGATGCGATGATCGCCTTTGCCAAATCACTCGCCGGCAAAAGCCATTGAGTTCCACTATCCGTTCGGTGTCCGTTGACGCCCGCTATCCGCCGCCTCGTGTGTGCGTTAGCGAGACCCTTCGCGCGGCTCAGGGTGACAGCGCTGCCTGAGGCAAGCGTGCGGCTCAGGGTGACAGCGCTGCTTGGGACAAGTGCGCAAGCCCTGGCGGGTGTATAGCAAAGCTGTGGACCACGAAAGCCGCGAAAGCCGCGAAAGCCATTAGTGGTTCACTCCCTGCCCCCGACTATCCGGCTACCCGACTTCAAATCCCTGCCTACCAGTGTCCGTGTTTCCCTGTCTACCCCATCATTTCCTCATACGCCGACCACGCGATGTCATTCTCCCAAACCTGCACGCGGACCCGCGTGAGGTTGGTCGCATGGATGCGCTGCAGAAAGACGTGCAGGAAGATGCGCGAGAGGTGCTCGATACTGGGGTTTAGCCCGGCGAACTCAGGGAGGTCGTTGAGCGTCCGGTCGCGGAAATAGGCGGCGACCTCGTCGAGCGCCTGCGTGATGTCCACGATGTCCACCATATAGCCGTGCGCGTCGAGACGCTCGCCGCTCAACTGGACCTCGACCTGGTAATGATGCGCGTGTTTCGTATTCTCGGCGCCCCAGTCGCCGCCGAAGAGAAAATGCTGCGCGACAAAGTCGCGTCGGACTGCGGTGGTGTACATGAAACCTCCCCGTGCGTCAATTTTTTGGAAGTGAGATTTTTCCAAAGGCGGAACGTCCCCTTGGGAGACCTAATCGGCTCCCTACGGTCGAATGACATGCGTAAGGTAAGTCAAAAAGTAAGAATGACCTGGAGCGCCTGCTCGGGCGCCTGGTCGAGTAGGGCATACGCCTGCGCCGCGTCGGCAAAGCAAAAGCGATGCGTGATGAGCGGGGCGACCGGTATGCGGCGGAGCATCTCCCAGGCGACATCCATGCGCCGCGCCTTGGTCCAGCGCCCCATCCGTTCCGGCGCGAGGGTGCTCACCTGACTGCTCATGAGGCGAATCCGGCTCCGGTGAAAAGAGCCGCCGAGGTTCACCGGCGCCTGTTTTTGTCCGTACCATGAACCGATCACGATGCGCCCTGCAAAACCGGTCAACTCGATGGCGAGGTTGACCGCAGCCGGATTCCCCGACAACTCGTACGTGAGGTCCGCGTCATCAGGCCCCAACAGGTCGCGGGCTTGCTGCACCTGGGCGGCATCGGAGGGGTCAAAGGCTGCCGTCGCGCCCAGCCCGCGCGAGGCTTCGCGGCGTGGCGAAAACCGGTCGAGGGTCAACAGACAGGCAAGCGGCATTCGCGCCAGGAGCGCCGTTGTCAAGAGGCCGACAATCCCCTGGCCCAACACGAGCACCCGTTCCCCGATCGACGGCGCGCCGTCCATGACGAAATTGACCGCCGTCTCCATGTTGGGCAGCAAGGCCGCGTGCTCAGGGGCAATGTCGTCGGGCAATGGGATGAGGTCGGCGGGCGCGGCCAGGAAATGACTGGCGTGCGGTTGAAAGGCAAAGACGAGCCGGCCGAGCCAGCCTGGCGGGACCGCCGCGCCGGCCTCGATCACGCGCCCCACGGAGGCATACCCATACTGGAGGGGATAATGAATCTGGCCGGCAAGCCCGGGGAGGACGGCATCGACCGCCATGCCGGCCGGCGCCTGCCCGCGATAGAACAAGAGCTCGGTTCCGGCGCTGATCGCCGAAAAGAGGGTCTGGACCAACACCTGCGCTGAACCGACCGCGGGGAGCGGTTCCGCGCGAACGACGATTTCGTAGGGGGCTTGAAACCAGAGCGTTTGTCGTTCCATCAGGGACTCCAATCCAGGTCGCCCGATACAATCAGGTCCTGGCCGGCGCGCTCGATGGACATATTTCGCAAGCGTGGAAAAGCGCCGGTTTCGGATACGAGATCGACGACCCCGCGCACGCCGCCGATGAAGGTTGGCGCCAGAGTGAGGATGACGCGATCGACCAGCCGCGCCCGCAGAAAAGAGGTAATGACGCGAGCGCCCCCTTCGACCATCAATGTGCGGATGCCTTCGCTCGCCAGTCGTTCTAAAAGGGGGGCGAGATCAATCCGGGACGAATCCGCGCCGGCAGATGGAAGTCGCCAGACACACCCCCCCGCTGCGACGAGCGCGCGTTCGCGTTCCAATGGCGCGGAGTGCGTCGCAGCGAGGATGGTCTGCCGTGCGGCGTCGAGACAGCGTGCGCGGGGCGGGCAGCGCAACTCGCTGTCGAGAATGACCGGGCGGGGGTTGGGGCCGGCGGCGAGGCGAACGTTGAGCTGGGGATCGTCGGCCAGTACGGTACCAATGCCGGCCAGAATCGCGTCGTGGGCGGCGCGTAATTGATGCGTGAACCGGAGGGATTCGGCGCCGCTGAGGGCAAGCGGCCGGCCCGGCTGCGCGGCAATCGAGCCGTCGAGGCTCGATGCAAAGGTGAGTGTAACAAAGGGGCGGGGACGCGGCTCAGCGACTATCAAGTCCCAGCGCCCCCGCAGCATGACCCCCCTTGCCGTTCCCCTTGTGACGCCCATTGCCATTTCCGTTATGAGGACGGGCGGCCAGTGGGAGATCGAGCACATGGCGCATGCGCCGCGCTTTGGTTTCCAGATAGCTCTGATTAAAGCGATGGACGGTGGATTGGTGCGGGACGCGCTCGGTGACAAGAATACCCTTTTCCGTCAGCCGCTCGACCTTGTCGGGGTTGTTGGTCAGCAGGCGCGCCGAGCGAACTCCCAGGTCCTTGAGGATGAGCGCGGCGGGCGTATAGTCCCGCTCGTCGGCGCCGTGCCCGAGCGCCAGGTTGGCGTCCACCGTATCATAGCCCTCGTCCTGCAGGTTGTAGGCGCGCAGCTTGCTGAGCAGGCCGATGCCGCGCCCCTCCTGCCGCAAATAGACGACGACGCCGGCGCCCTCTTCGGCAATGCGCTCCATCGCCCGTTCCAGTTGATCGCCGCAGTCGCAGCGGAGCGAGCCCAAGACATCGCCGGTGAAACATTCCGAGTGCACGCGCACCAGCGCGTTTTCCCGGCCGCCTACGTCGCCCATCACCAGCGCCAGGTGCTCGCTTGTATCCTGGTTGTTGCGATAGAGGTACAACTGAAACTCGCCGAACTGCGTCGGGATGCGCGCCGCAGCCATGCGTAAGAGCTCATAGTCTGTCATAATCGTGCTCGCGTCTGGGTCGGTTTGAACCGCACGCTCTACTTTTGTCGCGCTTCGAGGACCAGCAGTGTAATTAACGCAATCTCGGCCAACTTGGTCGGATAGCCGATCGCCAGGGTTTTATCGCCGATGAAAACCCAGCCGATGATGGTCACGGTGGCAAAGGCGACGAGCACCCAGCGGATGAGAGCATGGCGCGCGGCGAGCTGCGGGATGGGCAGGTAGAGCGCGGCGACCAGCGCCAGGTACCCCAGCCCGTTTGCAAGGAACATGGGGTCGACGGTCGAAACGCCCAGGTAGAGATGGACCGCCGCCGTAAAGAGGGTCAGCAAGATGATGGCGATCTGCATCGGTCCGATCCGTTGATTAGCTTGTGTCATGGCAACGCTCCTCTGCGCAATAAGAGTTTATAAATGATACGAATAAAGATTCTTTTTGGATGTAGCTCGCCCGTTCAGCGCCGCACAGGCTGGCGGATGATCAACTCCCGGACGGCCCCTGTAATGGCGCACGTAATTGCGGCGGCATCGCCCTGTTTCGCCAGGTCCCCGGCCGGCAGGGGCGGACCGAACTCAATCCGAGGGTGCATGCGGGACCTGGCCCGGCCGGTCGCGTGTAGAAAAGCCTGGATGCTGGCCGCCACCTTTTCGCGATCTTTTCGCGCTCGGCGCAAACGCGTCAGGGGATGGCGCAGAGAAGGCGCATCGATCACGCCGCTGATGATGACCGGCACGATAACCGCATCCGGCGCCATGCGAACAAAGAGGGCCAGACTGTCGGACCAGGTGGCCAGCGATTCGACGGCGCCGCGCATCACTGCCGGGTCCGGCTCGATCTGTCCGGCCGGGTTGATCATCACGGCGCCTCCTTTTTGCAGGTGACGCGCGACCTGCCTGACGATTCCCAGGCGCTGTCCCGGCTCTTCGGAAACATAGAGCAGGTACTGAGAGACATGCGGGAGGGCACGTAGAAAGGGCCGGTCATTCGAGACCACGCGCAGATCAGGCCGAGGGATGGCGGAAAAACAGGCCAGGGTATCGGTCATCCCCGGATGATTCGAAACTAAAAGCGCGCCGCCGGTCCTGGGCACATTCCGGGCCCCAACGATGCTCAGCCGCTTGACATAAGTGACGATCAACTCGCGCGCGGCTGCCTGCAGGCCGATGGCGCCAACGCGGGCGTCGAATTGCACCACCTGTCGCGCGAGCAGTCTGGCCGGCCATTTCAACGTAAGGTCGATCGCGCCGCGCCCGCGCTGGATTTCACCCAGTCCGAAATTATCGAGCATGTCCTGGATGTTGATGCGAGTCAGCATCTCGATTGGATCGGGTTGAGCAAACTCCGATGAGCCCATCGTTTGACTCTCCTGCCGGTCAGGGCAAAAGTGCATCTCTATTATACGACAGAAATCGCCAAAAAAACGCCGCTATTCTCCGTACATAGGCTTTTTTAATACCGAAAGGACGCTGGAAAGGACGCTGGAAAGGACGCCGCGCGGGTACCCTTCATAGTGGAACCAAACGGAAAGAAATGGCCTTTACAGGAAAGGGAATGGGATGAGCACTTTAGCTTTGCGGTTGAATACGCTGAAATTAGCGCCTGGTGGTGAGATTGGGCTGTCGCAGATGGCGGATGAACAGTTGTTGATGCAGGTCTGTGACCAGAATGTGCAGGCGCTTGAAGTCTTGTATAACCGTTATGCGCCGCGCGCCCTGGGTCTGGCGCTCAAGATTGTCAAGGATCGCGACCTGGCCGAGCAGGTAATTCAGGATGCCTTTTGGCGGGTATGGCGCAAAGCGGCTCAGTACGAACAGAAAAAGGGACGGTTTAGCACCTGGCTGTTTACGATCGTGCATAATCTCGCAATCGATCAGATCCGGCGCCGCCGCGGGGATATCTCGCTCGACGAGCCGGACCAGGCGGAAACGATTGAAGCGCAATTGGGCGGCGAGGACATGGACGATACAGTGGTGCGTGATATCGACGGCGCACAGGTGCGCACGGCGATTCAAACCTTGCCGCAGGCGCAGCGCCAGGTCATCGAACTGGTCTATTTTGAGGGGATGAGCCATCGCCAGGTTGCCAAAAAGCTCTCGGCGCCGCTGGGGACGATTCACACACGCGCACGGCTGGGCCTGGAAAAACTGCGGCTGATTATGCCCAGGTAATTCCCGTGCGGTCAAAACGGAAAACGGCGTCATAAAAGAACCAGGTTTCGTATTGAAACCTGGTTCTTGTTTTGAGGCGACGGGCGGACTCGGACCGCCGATCAGGCTTTTGCAGAGCCTTGCCTTAACCACTTGGCCACGTCGCCATCCGTTCGTTAGTATAATCGTTTGGTGGTCAGTGTCAAATCTAATAGGCGCTTTTGTCACGAAAGAATTTGAGCGCGGTCAGGAGCATGATCTTGAAATCAAACCAGATCGACCAGTGCTCGATATAGTACAAATCATATTTGGTTCGTTCCCAGATGGAGGTGTCGCCGCGCAGTCCGTTCACCTGGGCCCAGCCGGTAAGCCCCGCCTTTTCGCGGTGTCGCTCCATATAGCGCGGCACCATCTGCCGGAACTGCTCCACGAAAACCGGCTGCTCGGGCCGCGGCCCGACCAGGCTCATATGTCCCAAAAAGACATTGATGAACTGGGGAAATTCGTCCAGGCTGTATTTGCGCAGGAACCGGCCCAGCCGGGTCGTGCGCGGGTCGTCCTTGACAGTCCAGCGCGCCTGAGCTTCCGCATCGAGGACCATGGACCGGAATTTAAACATGGGAAAGGGGGTGGCGTCCAGGCCCATGCGTTCCTGGCAAAAGAGCGACGGCCCCTTCGAGTCGAGCTTGACCAGGAGCGCGATCAGCAGCATGACGGGGGAGATGACGATCAACACAACGCCGCTAAAGGCCACATCCACGATGCGCTTGAGCGTCAGCCGCCAGCCGCGCAGCGCGACATCGCGCATGGCCAGCAGGGGGAGTCCATTCAGATCGCCGATGTTGACCTCAGCCGCCATGATCTGAAAGACATCCGGGAACACCTTGATGCTCACGCTCCCTTCTTCGCAGCGGGATACGATCGAGAGCAGTTCCTCGTGCGACGCGTCCGGGAGCGCGATGATGACCTCGTCAATGTGCATGTTGCGAACGACCGAGCCGAGGTCCGCGGGCCGGCCCAGCACCGGGAGCCCAAGCATCATTTGCCCGATGTGCTCGTCGTCCAGAAACCCGATCGGGCGATACCCCAGGTGGGGCGAGCCGCGCACTTTTTCCAGGATCATATTGCCGGCTTCACCCGCCCCGACGATCAGCACGCGCAGTTCACCCCACCCCTGTCGATAAAGCAGCCCCCGCAACAGTCCGTGGATCAGCCGGCCGAGGCTGACGAACAGGAACGTGCTCGCCCAGCCGAAAACGATTAACAGGCGCGGGTATTCCTGATCGCGGAAAAAGAGGGTGGTGAGCGCGGTGCCGCCGAGGACGCCAATGGCGGTCGCAGGAATCAGCCGGTAGATCTCGTCGATACGCGACTCGCCGCGCCGCAGGTGATAGAGGCGGTAAAAGAACAGCACGACGATAATCGCCAGCAGGTGCGGGAGCACGACCGGGCCATAATCCTGAAAACGGCCTGAAACCGAACTGCCGTTGCTGAAAAACGCGACGGCTTTGTAGGCGATGAAAAAGGCGCCGAGGACGGCGATGATGTCCGTGAGCAGGAGCGATACGCTCAAAATCCAGGTCGCGCGAGGTTTCATAAAATGTTTGGACCCAAGCGAAAATCAATGCGAGGCCGTGGGGGATGCCGGGCGGGGCCACACGATCTCGCGCGCGAGCGTCATCCCGCCGCGCAGCGCAATGCCGCCGACGACGATTGCATGCAACCAGAACGGCGTCGTGCGCGCGTAATGCTTCCGGTAAAAAATATACATCGCACGGTTAAATTCCAACTGCGCCTTGCGCGAGCGTTTCGATGCGACCCGTTTATAGTGCAGCACCTGCACGCCGGGATAGTAATAGACCTGCCAGCCGCATTGCTTGAACCGCAACGCCAGGTCAAGGTCTTCGCCGTACATAAAGTACGCCTCGTCCAGCAGCCCGGCCTGCTGCAGCGCCTGAGTTCGCATCAACATGCAGGCGCCGACCACCGAATCGACCTCGGCGGTCTCATTTTCGTCGAGGTAGGTCAGGTTATAGCGCCCAAAGCGGCGTGAGCGAGGCCAGAGCTTGCTCAGCCCGGTCATTCGATAGAACGACACCTCCGGCGTCGGAAAGCTGCGGCGGCAGGCAAGGTCCAGCGACCCATCGGCCAGCGTCAGGCGGGGCCCGACGACCCCGGCCCTGGGATGGGCGTCCAGAAAATCCATCAGACCGCGCAGTGCATCGGGGGGCACGACGGTATCCGGGTTCAGCAACAAGAGCGCGCGGGGCGGGATCGGGCCGGCGAGAAATTCACGCAGGCCCAGGTTGTTGCCATAGGCAAAGCCGCCGTTGCGCGGACTGGCGATGACGCGCACCGCGGGAAATTCCTGCCGCATCATATCCAGGCTGCCATCGCTGGAGCAATTGTCGACGACGATGGTTTCAAATTCCAGACCGCGGGCGCTTTCAAGCGATTTGAGGCAATCGCGCAAAACCTCACGCGTATTGTAATTGAGGATGATAATTCCGAGGTCCATCTTACTGCCCTATTCTAGCACGAGGCCGCCAAAGAGCGAAATGGGTAAAGGTTACTGTTCGATGCCCATTTCGACGATCCGGTCGAGTCGAAAATAGCGTTCCCCATTGCGCAGGTGGCAAAACGCGCGGAGATAAACGATCCTCCCTTCCGCGCGGACGCCGATCGGGCTCACCCAGCGCTCGGAGAGGGTCCCCTTCTCATCGCGGTACCGGAGGAACAGCCGGAGGTTGCGCTGCAGCGCCGTTTCGACGAGGGGCGGAACGGGGATTTCGGAAGCGGCGGGCGCCTGCCAGGGAATCGTCCCCCCCTGCCATTCCAGAAAATCCTGCAGGGTGAGCGCCCCGCGCAGTTGGAGGTTCTTGACGATATAAGCAAATACCTTTTGGGTGGTCAGTACATCGGCCATCGCGCGGTGCGCCCGGCCGGGATGAATGCCCAGATATTCGGCAACGCGCTGCAGGCCATTCGACGGGAAGCGAAAATACTGCCGCAAAAAGGTCAGCGTATCGAGGACCAGGTTGTCAGGGTAGGGCTGCCGGGCCAGTTTGAACTCGTTGGCAATAAAGCCCAGGTCGAACGGCGCGTTATGCCCCACCACGACCGCATCTGCAAATTCCTCGTATAACCGGGACGTGATCTCAGCGAAGGCCGGCGCGCCGCTCACCTCCCTATCGCTAATGCCGTGAATGCGCGCCGCGGCGGCCCCGATGGGCCGCTGTGGGTTGACCAGCGTCTCATAATAGTTTTCCATCACCCCGCCCCGAAAGCGCGCAAGGGCAATTTCGACGATGCGGTCGCCGTACAGCGGATTCAGCCCGGTCGTCTCGGTATCGACAAAGACGAGCGGAACCTCAGAGATCGAAAGATTGAGCATAGGATTAACGACAGGCCGCCAGGGGCCCATGTCTTTTTACAAACCCTTTTGCGGTTCGCCCCCCGGCGCTCCGGATGTCAGCGAAGGATGTGCGCTCAGTTCCCTCGCCAGTCCGACAAACCCCGCGGCGCCGCGCAGCAGCTCTTCCACCTCAATATATTCGTCCACGGCATGCGCGAGCTTGATGGTGGAGGGACCAAAGATCAGAGTCGGGATGCCGGCGACCCCGGCGCTATAACTGCCGTTCGCGCAGTAGGGCGCGACGAAATGCTCTGGCGCGAGTCCGGCCGATTCAAGCCCGCGCACGGCCAGGCGATACCACTCGCTCGTTTGGTCGAGCGCCCAGGCGGGGAAAAAGTCGGGTTGTTCCAGCGCCTGGCCGGTATAGCAATCGACGCGTGCCGTCGTATATTCGACGCTCCAGCCATCGAGCCCTACCAGGGCCCGGCGGAACGAGTCCAGCACGCTCTCCATCGTCTCGCCGCGCATCAGCCGTCGATCAAAGCGTGCGCGGCACCCATCCGGCACGATGGATTTGCCGGGAAAGGGAAACGATTGAATCTCGGCCAGCTCCATGACCCCTTGCCCCAGAATTTCATCCTGCGGCAGAGGCATGGCGCGCAGTCGCTCAATCACCGGGATCATTTTATAAACGGCGTTATCTCCCAGGTGCGGGTTGGAGGTATGCGCGGCGCGCCCGGTTGTGCTGACCCAGACGCCGGTCCGGCCCTTTTGCCCGATCCCGAGCTTGCACTCGCTCGGCTCGCAGATCACGACAAAATCGGGATGAATCCGGGCCATGACGTGCGAGAGGGCCGCGCCCTCAAGCACCTCTTCGCCCACGCTCCCGGAGACGGCCAGCGTCCCACGAAACTCGGTCCGCGGCAACCGGCCGAGCGCAACGACCGTTCCAGCCAGCGCCCCTTTCATATCCGTCGAGCCCCGCCCCCAGATTTTGCCTTGGCTCAGCTCGCCGCCAAATGGCGCATAGGTCCAGTCCTGTGGACTGGTAATCTCGACCGTATCGCTGTGACTGTCGAATAGAATCGTGGGCCCCGGTTCGGTCCCGCGCCGGATGCCGGCGACGCTTCCAAATCCGTCAATCCATACCTCGTCATAGCCAAGGGCGCGCATCTTGGCCTCGACCGCACGCGCGACCTCGCGCTCTTGCCCCGGCAGGCTGGGCAGGCGCACCAGTTCTTGCGTAAACGCGACCACTTCATCGCGCAGGTTCGTGTTCAGCATGTCGCGATTATAACACGATCGCCTGTAAACGGCCCCGAAGCGTAAAGGCGATACACGACCCGTGAGGTGGCTGTGCATAAATGGCCCCTTTGCGTATAATAAAACTACCATGTCACTGTTGCGGCTTGCCTTTCTCGGCACGATCAAGTTCGAGCATGATGGGCGCCCGGTCGAGGTTACCTCCGCCAAGGCCATTGCTCTCCTCGCCTATCTCGCGGCGACACGCGAGCCCCAGGCGCGTGAGCGCCTGCTCGGGCTTCTCTGGGCCAACAGCGCGCAGGAGGCGGCCCGCAAGAACCTCCGCAATACACTCTGGGGGATTGGCAAGGCCTTCGGCGATCATATTCTACGCGCGGATGAAGAGCATCTGGCGCTCGACGAGAATGTATGGGTGGATGTGCGCGAGTTTGAAAAGCCGGACGCTTCCCTGGACCTTTACCAGGGTGAGTTTCTGCCGCATTTTGCGCTGCCGGACTCGCCCGAATACGAGATCTGGGCGGATTCAACCCGCGAGCGGCTGGCGCAGATGTATTTGCATGCGTTGAGCTTGCGGGTTCAGGTGGCGCGACAGGTGGAGAACTGGGTGGAGGTTGGCGCACTGGCGCGCAAGGCGCTGGCGCAAGACAACTTACAAGAGCCCTTGTACCGCGCGCTCATGGAAGCGGAAGCGCGTTTGGGAGAGCGCAGCGAAGCGCTGCGACAGTATGAAACGCTGCGCATGACGCTGGCGCAAGAGCTGGGGGTCGAGCCGCTGCCCGCGACTCGTGCCCTGCGCGATGCGATTGCCAACGGCGAGTTTGAGCGCCCGCAGACGCTCCCCGCGCCCCTGCCCGCGCCGCCGGCGGCCCTGCGCGAGCCGAAACGCGCCGCGGGCCGCGCCCCCTTTGTCGGACGCCAACAGGAACGGGATTCGCTCAACGCCGAATACCTGCGCGCGACCGGCGGCCATGCGCGGGTCGCGCTGCTGACAGGCGAAGTCGGCATTGGCAAATCGCGCCTCTGGGAGGAATGGTCCGCGCCGCTGGATGGCAGAGCGGTCGTGCTGGAATGCCGCTGTCTCGAAGCGACGCAGAGCCTCCCCTTTGCGCCGCTCACAGAACTGTTCGGCAACCGGGCCGTTCTGAACCGGCTCGTGACGCCGGGCTCGTCCGTGCCACGCATCTGGCTGGCGGAACTGGCGCGGCTATTGCCCGAGATTCGCGTCGTCCTTCCCGAACTGCCCATGCTGGCCGGGCTGCCTGCGGAAGAGGAACGTCGCCGGATTTTCGAGGCCTTTACCCAGTGCTTGCTCGCGCTGCATGGCCGCCCGTTCGTTCTGTTTGTCGACGACCTGCACTGGGCCGATCACGCCACGCTCGACTGGCTCGACTATTTTGTCCACCGCCTGCAGGATGAGCCGCTCTTGTTGATCGCAGCGTACCGCCCGGAAGATGCGCCGGCGCACCTGATTCAGATGACCGCGCGGTGGGGCCGCGAGGGACTGGCGCGGCGCATTCAGATTGCACGCTTGACACAGGAGGAGGCGCACCTGCTCGTCGCCGCGCTGGCTGGTCAATCGCAACCGGCGCTGCAGGCCCAGGCCCAGAGCGGCGGCAACCCCTATTTTCTCATCGAGCTGGCGCGTGCCCAGCCGGGCCAGGTCCCCCCCGTGCTGACAGACCTCGTGCGTGCGCGGCTCGACCTGCTTTCGGATACGGCGCGCCAGGTGCTGCAAGCGGCAGCCATGCTCGAGGCGGATTTTGATTTTGCCGCGCTGCGCCGCACCAGCGGCCGCGGTGAAGAAGAGACGCTGGATGCGTTGGACACCCTGCTCGACGCGAGCGTGTTGATTGAGCGTGATAGCAGCTATTCCTTTACGCATCCCCTGGTCGCTACCGTCGTGCGTGAGGGACTGAGCGGCGCCCGGCGTGTATTTTTGCACCGGCGCGCCGCCGAAGCGCTGGAAGCGACTCGCGCCGGGCACTTGCCGGCCATGGCAGGGCGGCTGGCGGTACATTACGCCGAAGCGGGCGACAAGGTCCGCGCCGCGCAATATGCCGAGATGGCGGGCGAGCATGCGCTGGCGCTTGCCGCGCCCGAGGAAGCGATCGCCGCTTTTCGCCGCGCCCTCGAATGGGCGCCGACGCCCGGCCGCTCGATGGCGCTCGGGCGCGTGCTCTTGCAGCAGGTGGAACTGGATGAGGCGCGCGCCGCGTTCGAGACGGCGCTGCACGGGTACGAGGCGGAGGGCGACCGGCGCGGCCGGGCTCGTGCGGCGATGAGCATCGCCGAGACGTTGTTTCCCTCCGCTCGCTTTGCCGATGCCCAGCGCTGGATGGAACTCGCCTTTCATGCCATTGACCAGGAACATGATGCGGAATCGCGCGTGCTGCTCTATTTGCTGCGCGGGTCAAGCGCCGTCAATGCCGGGGATCCGGAAGAGGATGCCCAGGAGATGCTGGACCACGCGGTGCAGTTGGCGGTCGATCATCAGCTCCCCGATATTGGCGCGCGGGCGAGCTTTATTCGCGGTAACCTTCTGGCCGAACGAGGGGACCTGGCTGCGGCGATCCGCTCGTATGAGCAGACGAGTGAGTTGGCGCACGCGGCCGGGAACGATTTTCAAGAGGTGCTCGGGCACAACAATGCGGCCTATCACGCGCTCTTGATGGCGGATCTGGCCGCCGCACATGCGCATATCGACGCCGGGTTGGCCATCGCCGAGGCGCGCGCGCTGCGCCTGCCGCTTCAGCATCTCTATAGCACGCGCGGGGAGATCGCCCTGGCCGAAAAAAAGTGGGGGGAGGCAGAAGAATGGTTCACCCGCGGGCTGGTTGAAGCCGAGCGGAACCGCAACCGCCGCGAGCAGGCCAACTATCGCGCCAACCTAGGGCTGGCGGCGCGCGGGCTCGGCGACCTCGACAGCGGGGTCATGCTCATCGAAGCGGCGCGCAGCGAAGCGGCCGAGCTCGCCGAGCCGCACCTCCAGACCAAGATCGACCTGCACCTGGCCGAGCTGTACCGCGAGCGCGGGGAACGCGCGGCGGCGCTTGAAGCGCTGGACCGCGCACAGGCGCGCCTCAAAGGGAGCCAGCGCAAGGGGCTGCAAGCGTGGGCTGCGCGACTGGAGAAGGAAATTCATAAAGCGCGATCGTGAAACCAAAGGGGTGGTTAGTACTTGAGTTTAGAGCTCACTTTGGGAATCAGTTAGAAATAGGCTATTCGCCCGCTAGCAACAAGCGAAAAATAACTATTTCCGCGTTGAGCTCTAAACTCAAGTTAGTATCTTTGCAGCGAATAAAGATTTGAGGTAAAATCTCCTCCCAACCGTTCCATTTCGCGTGAATTTCTTTTCAGGAGCTTCTATGCAGCCGTTAGGATCACCACTCGCTCCCGGCACAATCCTCGAAGGTCGTTACCTAATCCTCAAGGTGCTCGGTGCGGGGGGAATGGGTCGCGTCTATTTAGCAAAGCTGGTAAAGCTGAATAAGTTGGTGGCAATCAAAGAGAATACTGATCCAGATCCTTCAATTAGAAACCAGTTCCAACGCGAAGCACAGATTCTCGCCCGCCTATCCCATTCTAATCTACCTCAGGTCAACGACTCTTTCGATGATTTGAATACAGGCCGTCAGCATTTCGTGATGGAGTATATCGACGGCGAGGATCTTGAAGCGATGGTCAAGCGCGTCGGACCGCTGCCCGAGGCGAATGTGCTCGGTTGGATCGACCAGATTCTCAATGCGCTCATTTACCTGCACAGCCAGCCACAGCCCATCATTCACCGCGACATCAAGCCGGCGAATATCAAGATCACCCCGCAGGGGAAAGCGGTGTTGGTCGATTTTGGCATTGCAAAAGTCAGTGGGCCTGGAACATTGACCGGGGCGCACAACATGGGCACGCTGAGATACGCGCCGCCGGAACAGTTCTCGCCGGAGATGCATACCGATCAGCGCTCCGATATCTATTCGCTCGGTGCCACTCTGTATAATCTGTTGACCGGCAACATTCTGCCCGCAACACCGCCACGCCAGTTCGTTCCCTCACTTTCCCCTCACGTGGAAAAGGCGATCATGCGGGCGATGGAAACTGACATGGCGCAGCGCTGGCAGAGCGCAGGCGAATTTCGTGCAGCGTTGCAGCGCCCCTCTGTGATGCCTTTTGCACCTCAACCGTTTCCCGCTGCAACACTGTCATGGGTCTGGCTCGGCGGCTTGGTCATCGGTGTTATTGTCCTGATTGCAATCGTAGTCATGTTCGGGGGAGGCGGGATCGTACCTGCGATGTCCCCCACGACGGCGGCCGCTGTTCTACCCACGCGTACAAACGCGGTTCCTGCAACGTCAGCGACCTTGCCTACCGTGCTACCCACTAACGTGCCGACGATAGCGCCATCAGTCATCCCGATAATGCCAAAAGCCATCCCTACTCTAACTCGAACACGCATCCCCGCGATGCCGACAGATACCTCGACGGCCATGCCTGCTGTGGACACAGGCCGGTTGATCGACAGCACACCCATGACATTTATACCGTCAGGCGAGTTCTTGATGGGAAGCACGGACCAGGATATTGCCAAAATCTCGGCGCTATGCCGCGATTGCAGTTCCGGAGAGTGGGCTGGCGAACAGCCACAGCATCGCGTGTATGTCGACGCTTTCCAACTGGATCAGCACGAGGTGAGCAACGCGCAATATCAAAAATGTGTCAGCGCCGGCCTGTGCGCTTTGCCGTTCGATAATTCGTCCTATACGCGCAAATCGTATTATGGCAATCCTCAATTTAACAACTATCCGGTGATTTATGTATCATGGAATGATGCGTTGACCTATTGCCAATGGGCCGGCAAACGCTTGCCAACCGAAGCGGAATGGGAAAAAGCAGCGCGCGGAACGGATGGTAGATTATTTCCATGGGGAAACAACGTCGATGGGACCCGCTTCAACTTTTGTGACAAGAATTGTCCATTCAGTCATAAAGAACCGGGGGTGGATGACGGCAGCGTCGATACGGCGACTGTGACCAGCTACCCAAGTGGCACCGGTCCTTATGGAAATTTAAACATGCTTGGTAACGTATGGGAATGGACTGCCGATTGGTATGACAGCAACTATTATGCGATTTCGCCTTTTGCGAATCCGCCAGGGCCGGCATTTGGACAGGCCAAGGTGATTCGCGGCGGATCCTGGTACAACAAGCTCAGTACCCATGCTGCCAGCCGGTATAGTTATGCACCAAATTTAAGCAATAGCAAGTATGTCGGGTTTCGTTGTGCGAAATAATCGCGTTGGAGAGATTTCTATGCAACCCTACGGACAACTGCTCGCTCCCGGCACGGTTCTCGGGCATCGCTATCGCATCCTCTCGCTCCTCGGCCAGGGGGGCATGGGCGCGGTCTACCAGGCGCAGGATTTGCGCCTGGGCCTGGTTGCCGCGCTCAAGGAGAACTGGGGCGGCGACCCGCGCCAGTTTCAACAGGAAGCGCTCATCCTCGCCCGCCTCCGCCATTCCAATTTGCCCCGCGTCAGCGACCATTTTGTCGAGCCGAATGGCGCGCAGTATTTCGTGATGGAGTATATCGACGGCGAGGATCTTGAAGCGATGGTCAAGCGCGTCGGACCGCGGCTGGAGGCAAACGTACTCGGTTGGATCGACCAGATTCTCGATGCACTCATTTACCTGCACAATCAGCAGCCGCCGGTCATCCACCGGGACATCAAGCCGGCGAATATCAAGATCACCCCGCAAGGGAAAGCGATACTGGTGGATTTCGGGATTGCCAAGACGGCGGACCCGCGGCTGGGAACGCTGACGGGGGCGCGAGCGGTGACACCGGGGTATGCGCCGCCGGAGCAGTATGGCTTGCACACGGACCCGCGCTCGGATGTGTATGCGCTCGGAGCGACGCTATATACGGCGCTGACCGGTCAGGTCCCACCGGAATCGCCGCTGCGAACTTCCGGGGCGGTGGCGTTGATTCCCCCGCGGCAAATTGTGGCGGCCATTTCGCCCGGTACAGAAGGGGCCATTCTGCGGGCGATGGAAACAGACATGGCGCAGCGCTGGCAGAGCGCGAGCGAATTTCGTGCAGCGTTGCATCAGCCTATTCAGAAGTCCACGATCCCGGTTCCGGGAGGCCCATCGCCTCGTGCGTCAGCGTCAGGAATCTCGCCTTCGTGGGTAATCCCTATATTGCTGGCGCTCATTGCCGCCACGCTCTTTTTGATTATTGCGCTCGCTTTGAATAAGCTAACCCCGAACCCGGTGGCTATCGCCAACGCGGCGACCCTTACAGACACGCCCGTCGATACCCCGCCTTTTACGCCGACCGTATCCGAGACCCGTAATCCTATCGAGACACTGACCGCGCTAGATGTGGCTTCGCCTACGCCAGAGAATACAAGCACCGTAATTGTTGTTCCTTCTGCAACACCTGCGCCGACTAGCCTTCCATCGCCGACATGGACCTGGACTCCTGTGCCCGCGCGGCCAACAAACACATCCCTGCCAGTTGTTCCACCGCGCGCTCAGACGGCTCTCGGTTGTAATCCGATTGCATTTGTCTCTTCTCCCAATAGAGACCCCGTGCCTGCCGAAATTGACACCATCAATCCGGATGGGACTAACCGCCGCACGCTTTTGACCAGTCAGCAGTTGGGCTTGTCTTCCCTCGAGGGCGCGGCGTGGTCTCCCAACGGGACGCGCCTGGCTTTTGCTGCGAAACCGGAGGGAAGCGATCATCGACAAATCTATGTCGTCAATGCCGATGGTTCCGGACCTGTCCGTCTGACTTCGCCGCTTCAAAATCGGGATACCTATCATCCTTCGTGGTCGCCGGATGGGTCGCGCCTCGTCGTCTCGTCTTCGAGCCAGACGAGCGCCTCAAGCTATACGGACCCGGATGCTTTTATTATCAGCTCGGTCCAGGCAGAGCAGTATCTTAACAATACAGCTTTCGATAATCCTCAGCGTGGAGCAGGCGGCGTCGCCTGGTCACCCGACGGACAATGGGTGGTGTATACTTCGACTGATCCAAGCAAAAATGCGGATGTTTATATGACCAATCTATCCAGCGGGCAAGCCATTCGCTTGACACTGGCGCCGCAAACAGAAAGAGCAGAGGCTTGGTCCCCGCGCGGTGATTGGCTGGCCTTTACTTCGCTCCGAACCGGTTATCCCCATATTTATCGCTTGCGGCCAACCGGAACCGAGAGTGGCGTTGAGCCGTTAACATTTCCACGAGGGGATTGGCAAGACGATAGCCCTTCATGGTCCCCTGACCAGTCTTGGATTGTCTTTCAGAGCCTCGCCAACAGCGCTGCCAAAAACGATCTCTTTATGGTCAATGTGGCCGACAAGTCATTGCATCAATTAACCAACACGCCCGATCTGTACGAGCGTGGTCCATCGTGGTCTAATGGCAAATGCAATTGACCCCAGCCACCGGCCGGAATCTTGTGGCGCAATAACAAACTTGATTTGACAATCCCGTTTTTTTGAATATGATTCTCTCCAATGTTTACCCGACCGAACTCGTCCCGCAATAGCAGTTGTCCCGGCATGGCCGGGGCGGCCGTTGCCGCGTATCATCATCACGCGAGCGGGGTGAGTCGGACGCGACTGACCTGAATCGTCGCGTATGCCCTGAAATTCTAGAGACTCACCCCAGGACTGGCTAGTCGCCAGTCCTTTTTGTTTGTTTGAGAATTCATCCCGGCGGGCATCCATCAGAGATGCCCCTACAAAAGCGCGGAGTATCGATTTATGCAATCATCGCTCGTCGAGCGACAGTTACCCTATGGGGTCGCCGACCTTTTTCTGGAACAGGCGGCGGCGAAATCACAGGTCGAGAGCCGGCTCAGGACGGCCTTTTCGAGTTGGGGTTATGGCGAGGTCATCCCGCCGACCTTTGAATATTACGAGCCGCTGGCGTTCGAGGCAAGCCCGCAAGTCCTTGAAGAGACCTATCGCTTTTTTGACCGCGATGGGCGGATGCTCGCCCTGCGCGCCGACCCGACCATCCCGATTGCGCGCATCGTCGGCACCAAGCTCGATCATTTGCCCCTGCCCCTGCGGCTCTATTATGTGGGCAATGTTTTTCGATACGAAGAGCCCAAAGCCTCGCTCCGGCGCGAGTTTACCCAGGCGGGCATCGAGCTGATCGGCGTCGACACCCCGGCCGCTGATGCCGAGGTCATTGCGCTCGCCGCCCATGCGCTTTTTTCCGCCGGGCTGGAGGGCTTTCGCCTGCGCGTCGGCTCGATGCAGCTCCTCGCCGCGCTCCTCGATGCACAGGTCCTCGACCCGAGCCTGATCGAATCGATTCGCGTGACGCTCGAGCGCAAGCAAGAACTGGCGCTCACGCAGGCGCTGGCCGAGGCGCCGCTCCCCGCCGCATGGCGGACTGCGCTGGCCCGGCTCCCCCTGCTCATCGGCGACCGCACAATCCTGGACGAAGCGGCGCAGGTTTGCAGCGTCAACGACCGGGCACAGGCGGCGTTAGAGCGGCTCACGGCGATTGCCGACCAACTGGATGCGATGGGCCTCGCCGATGTCGTCACCTGGGACCTGGCGATGGTCCGGGGTATGGCGTATTACACCGGCATCGTGTTTGAAGGGTTCGCGCACGGGCTTGGCTTTTCGGTCGTCAGCGGCGGGCGCTATGACAACCTGATCGCCCATTTTGGGCGCGACCTGCCCGCGCTCGGGTTTGCCATTGGCGTCGAGCGCGTGCTCGCGGGCCTGGCCCAGGCGGGCAGGATAGAGATCGATCTCGCGCCCCAGGTCATGACCGAGATGGTGGTGACGCGGGCGCTGGCCGCTCGGATTGCAAGCGCGCGGGCAGAGGGAAAGCAAATCGAGTCGGCGCTGGCATCCTGTTCACGACAAGAACTGATTGCGCAGGCGCGTGCGCGCGGCGCACGTGAGGTCTGGTTTGCGGATGGCGAGAGCGAGGTGTTAGAATGAAGCCCCTGTCCCTGGCAATGCCCAAGGGCCGTCTGCTCAAACCGGCGCTCCAACTGTTTCGGGAGTTGGGGCTTCAGGTGGACCTGACCGAGAATGGCTCGCGCAAGCTCATTGTCCACGACCCTGCGAGCGGCATGCGCTTTATCCTCCTCAAACCGGCGGATGTGCTGACGGCGGTCGAGTACGGCGCGGCGGACCTCGGCATCGTGGGGCAGGATGTGCTGCGAGAGCAGGAAGCGGATGTCTTCGAGCCGCTCACGTTCCCCTTTGGGCAATGCCGCCTCGCGCTCGCAGGGGCGCAGGAGCGAAAGGGGACGGCGTGGTGGCTACTGCCATCCTTGCGCGTGGCAACCAAGTACCCGCGCCTCACCATCCAGTTCTTTAGCCGGCATGGTTGGTCGGCCGAGACCATCGCCATGAATGGGTCGGTCGAGATTGCTCCGGCGCTGGGCCTGTCCGACCTGATTGTCGACATTGTCGATTCGGGACGCACGCTCCGTGAGAACGGGCTGGTCGAGTACGCCGAAGTCATGAAATCCCAGGCGGCGCTCATCGTCAACCGCGCCGCCTATACCCTGCGCCAACCCGAGATTACCTCGCTCATGAATTCAATCAAATCGACTGCCGTCATGGCGGCGCACGCGGGCAAGCCCGGCGCTGCGCCCCGAGAGGGCAATGTGGAGAAATCACATGGAAGCGACACGCATTGACCTGCACACTCACACCTTTTTCAGCGACGGTGAGCTCGCGCCGAGCGAGTTGGTCCGCCGCTGCGTCGTGCGCGGCTATGCCGCGCTGGCGATTGCCGATCACGCCGACGGCTCGAACCTCGAAGAGGTCCTGCAGCGCCTGTACCGCTTTTTGCGCGAGCAGGAAAACGATTTTCCGCTGACGGTCATTCCGAGCATGGAACTGACGCACCTGCCGCCCGCCCGTATCGCCCCGCTCGCGCGCCGGGCCAAAGAGCTGGGGGCCGGTCTGGTGGTCGTTCATGGTGAGACGATTGTCGAGCCGGTCGCGCCCGGCACGAATCGCGCCGCGGTCGAATGCCCCGACGTGGACGTGCTCGCACATCCGGGGTTCATTACGTTGGAAGAGGCGCAGATCGCCGCGCGGACCGGCGTGCATCTCGAAATCAGCGGACGGCGGGGGCATTCCCTCACGAACGGGTGGGTCGCCAAAACCGCGCGACAGGCGGGCGCGCTCCTCGTGGTCGATAACGATGGACACAGCCCCGACGACCTCATGGACCAACGGATGGCGCAAGCCGTCGCGCGCGGCGCGGGACTGGACGAGGCGGAGGTCGAAGCCGCGACCGTGACCAATCCGCGGCGGCTGGTCGAAAAAGCAAAAGAGCGAATCGCGAGATTTCAGAGCGGGGGCAGGTATGATACCAATCCTTAATGGGATAGAGGCGGGCCGCGCCCATATCGCGAGGGCGCGGGCGCTGGAGGACAAGGGCCTGGATCCGAAAATGGCCGAGCGCATTCGCAACCTGTTTGGCGCGGACCTGACGCCGGACCAGGCGGTGGCGCGCATCCTGGCGGATGTCGCAGCGCGGGGCGAGGCGGCGTGCCGCGAATGGACGAAACGGATTGACGGCGTCGAGCTGGCGCGCCTGAGAGTGAGCCCGGACGAGATTGACGCGGCCTATCAGGAGACGCCGGTCGCGGTGCGCGAGGCGCTGCATCGCTCGGCGGATCGGATTCGCGCCTTTCATGATAAGCAGAAACCGCGCTCGTGGGTGGACTGGGCGCCCGATGGCAGCGCGCTCGGGCAGCTCATCCAGCCGCTCGCCCGGGTCGGCGTCTATGTGCCCGGTGGCACCGCGCCTCTTCCCTCCTCCCTCCTCATGTCCGCCATTCCGGCGCAGGTGGCCGGTGTCGCCGAGATTGTCGTCGCAACGCCGCCGGGGCGAGATGGGCGCGTCGCGCCGGTCATCCTCGCGGCGGCGCGGACTGCCGGCGTTGATCAAGTCTTGACCCTCGGCGGCGCGCAGGCGATTGCCGCGCTGGCCTACGGCACCGAGAACCTGCCGCGCGTGGACAAGATCGTCGGCGCGGGCGGCCTCTTTACGACCCTCGCCAAGCGGCAGGTCTATGGCCGCGTCGGTATTGACGGGCTCTATGGACCGACAGAGACCCTCCTGATTGCCGACGATTCGGCCAACCCGGCGTGGGTCGCGGCCGACCTGCTCGCCCAGGCCGAGCACGATGTGCTGGCGACGAGCATCCTCATTACCCCATCGCAAACGCTGGCCGACGCGGTGAAACAGGCAATCGGAAAGCAGGCAGCAGCGCTCTCCCGTCGTGCAATCGTCGAGCAGTCGCTCGCCGGTCAGGGGGCGATCATCGTCATCGAGAGCCTGGAACAAGCGCTCGAGCTGTCCAATGCCTTTGCCCCAGAGCACCTCTGCCTGCTCGTCCGCGAGCCGTGGGAATGGGTTCCGCGCGTCCGGAATGCGGGCGGCATCTTTGTCGGCGAATGGTCGAGCGAGGCGCTCGGCGACTATGTGCTCGGTCCCAGCCACGTCATGCCAACGGCGGGCACGGCGCGGTTTGGCTCGCCGCTGAACGTCAACGATTTCTGCAAGATCACCAGCATTCTGCATGTCCCGCCGGCCCTATCGCAATCACTCGCCCAATCCGCTCGTATCCTGGCGGAATCCGAGGGGCTGACCGCCCACGCGAATGCGGCCATCATTCGCGGCGCGCCCGACAAGGAGCAATAAGACTATGCCACGAATTCATCGCCCCGACCTCGACCGGTTACCCGAATACACCATTGCCTCTACGCCCGACCCAACCCAGGTCGTCAAGCTCGACACGAACGAGAATCCGTACGGCCCATCGCCGCGGGCTCTCGAAGCGATTCGGAACGGGCAGGGATGGCAGTATTATATCCACCAGGAAGAACTGCGCGGCGCCTTGGCGACCTATGCGGGCGTGCAGTACGAGAACGTGGTGGTGACCAATGGCGCGGACGAGAGCATCGACCTCGTCCTGCGCGCCGTGCTCGAGCCCGGCGAGGTCGTCGTCGATTGCCCGCCCGCGTTCGAGATGTATCGCATCACGGCGCTCGCGCATCGCGGGCGCGTCGTCGAGGTCCACCGCCGCGACGATTTCTCGCTCGACGTTCCGGCCGTGTTAGAGATGGCGCAGCGCGCCCCGGCGCGGGTGGTGATGCTCTGCTCGCCTAACAATCCGGACGGGGGCAGCTTGCCGCGCGCCGATCTCTTGCGGCTGTTGGAGCTGCCATCGCTCGTCGTGCTCGACGAAACCTACGCCGAATTTGCCGGCGAGAGCGCCGCGGACCTGCTCCCCAAGCATCACAACCTCGCCATCCTGCGCACCTTTAGCAAATGGGCCGGGCTCGCGGGATTGCGAGTCGGGTATGCGCTCCTCCCGCCCGCGCTCGCCAATGCCGTGCTCAAGCTCAAAGCGCCGTATAATGTGAATGCCGCCGGCCTCGTCGCCGCGATGGCTTCGCTCGAGGACCGCGAGCACCTGATGGCGAATGTCAGGGCGCTCATTGCCGAACGGGACCGGATGGCCGCGGAACTGGCAAGTATGGGATGGATTCAGCCCCTGCCGAGCGGAGGGAATTTTCTCTTGTGCAAGGTCACGGGCATCGAGCCGCAGGCGCTCAAGCAGGCGCTGGCCGCCCGGGGCATTCTGATTCGCGCCTATCCTTCGGCGCGGCTGCGCGAGTACGTGCGGATCAGCGCCGGCACTCCCGCCCAGACGGACCGGGTGCTGGCCGCATTCTGCGAGATAAAGAGTAACCTTCCATGATGACGCGAACAGCCACCGTTGAACGGAAAACGAACGAGACGCGGGTCCGCGTCGCTCTGGACCTCGACGGCGCGGGGCAGGCCCGGATTGCAACTGGCATCCCCTTTCTCGACCATATGCTGCTTCATGTTGCCGTGCATGGACTATTCGATCTGGAGATTGCGGCGCAGGGGGATCTGGAGATCGACGCCCATCATACGGCCGAAGATGTCGCCATCGTCCTCGGCATGGCGCTGGACCAGGCGCTGGGGGAACGAACCGGCATGACGCGCATTGCGCACAGCTATGTGCCTATGGACGAAGCATTGGCGTTCGTCGCTATCGATTTGTCGGGGCGCGGATATGCCGTGATCGACGCCGAACTGACCGCGCCGCTGCTCGGCACGCTCCCTTCGACGCTCGTCGCCCACTTTTTCGAAACCCTCGCGTTTCGCGGCCGGCTGAATCTTCACGCCCGCGTCCTCTATGGGCGCGACGACCATCACAAGGCGGAGGCGCTTTTCAAGGCGCTGGGCCGCGCGCTCGGCGCCGCCGCCACGCCGGACGCGCGCCGACAGGTCACTTCGACCAAGGGAACCCTCACATGATTGCGATTGTGGACTATGGGATGAGCAACCTGCGCAGCGTCCAGCGCGGGCTGGAACGAGTTGGCGCCGCCGTTCGCGTCGTGACTACGGCCGCCGAGCTGGATGGGGCGAGAGGGATTGTGCTGCCCGGCGATGGCGCGTTCGGGCAGACCATGGAGAACCTTGTACGCGGCGGCTGGGTCGAGCCGCTCTGCCAGGCGATCCGGCGCGGGGTTCCCTTTCTCGGCATCTGCCTGGGCATGCAGCTCTTGTTTGAGACCAGCGACGAGATGGGGGACCACCAGGGGCTGGGCCTCTTGCGCGGGCGCGTCGTCAAGTTCCCTTCGGGCAAAGTCCCGCAGATCGGGTGGAACCAGGTGCAGCGGCCCCGCGAGTCGCGCCTGATGGCCGGCGTGCCCGATGGCAGCTATGTCTATTTTGTGCATTCGTATTATTGCGAACCGGGCGAGCGTGCGCTGGTCGCCGCCGAAACGGAGTATGGCCTCACCTACGCCTCCGCCGTCGAGCGCGACAATATCTGGGGCGCGCAGTTCCACCCGGAAAAGAGCGGCGAGGTCGGGCTGGCGATGTTGAGAAATTTCAGTCGAATGGTTGGATAGATGATTATTTTTCCTGCAATGGACCTGCGGAATGGGCGGGTGGTGCGGCTGAGGCAGGGACGCGCAGAGGCCGAGACGGTGTATTCGGACCGGCCGGCGGAGGTCGCGCGGCGCTGGCTGGCCGAGGGCGCAACGTGGCTGCACGTCGTCGACCTGGACCGCGCCCTGGGCAGCGAAGGAGCGCCGAATCACGCCGCCCTGCAAGCGATTCTCGACGCGGTCGATATTCCCATCCAGTTCGGTGGGGGCCTGCGCGACCGGGAGAGCGTTCAACGCGCCCTGGCCCTCGGGGTGCGCCGGGTCGTCGTCGGCACCCTCGCCGTCGAACAGCCGGAGCAGTTTGCCGAGATCGTCGCACAGGTGGGCGCAGAACGCATAGTCGTCGCGGCGGATGTCAAGGAGGGGCGGGTTGCCACGCGCGGCTGGCAAGCCGTCTCGGACCTCACGCTCGTCGCTTTTGGCCGGCGCATGTGCAACCTGGGGGTTCAACATGCGCTGGTGACCGACATCGCCCGTGATGGGATGCTGACCGGCATCGACGCGCACGCGCTGGCCCGCACGGCGCATGAGACCGGCCTCCAAATCATTGCCTCGGGGGGCGCCGCCACCCGGGACGACCTGCATGGCCTGATGCAGTACGCGGATGCCGGCATTGAGGGGGCGATTATCGGCCAGGCGCTCTATACCGGCGCCATCCGGCTGGCGGATGCGCTTGCAATCGTCAACCGCGCCGCCGGGGCGGGTTTGACGGAAAGGGCAAAGGAGTAAGATGTTAGCCAAACGGATTATCCCCTGCCTGGATGTCAAGGAGGGACGCGTCGTCAAAGGGGTGAGCTTTGTCAATCTGCGCCAGGCCGGCGACCCGGTCGAGCAGGCACGGGTCTATGATGCGGCCGGCGCGGACGAGCTCACCTTTCTCGATATTACCGCTTCGGTCGAGGGGCGGGGCACACTGATCCAGATGGTCGAGCATGTGGCCGATACCCTCTTTATTCCCTTTACCGTCGGCGGCGGGGTACGCAATGTCGACGATTTCCGCGCCCTCCTGCGCGCCGGCGCGGACAAGGTCTCAATCAATACGGCGGCGGTCGAACAGCCCGCGTTGATCTCGCAAGCGGCCGAATCCTTTGGGAGCCAGTGCGTTGTCGTCGCGGTCGACGCACGGCGCGTATCCAACGGGGCCAGGGAATTACGCTGGCAGGTCTATACTCACGGCGGACGACGACCGGCGGAATGGGACGTGCTGGATTGGGTGCGTGAGGTAGAGAAACGCGGCGCGGGGGAGATTCTCTTGACGAGCATCGATCGCGATGGCACCCAGGTTGGGTTTGACGTGGAGCTGACGCGTGCGGTCGCCGAGACGGTCAACATTCCGGTGATCGCCTCCGGGGGCGCGGGCCGGCTGGACGATTTCGTTCAGGTGCTGACCGAGGGCAAGGCCGATGCCGCGCTCGCCGCCTCGCTGTTCCACGATCGCGTCCTCGAAATCGGCGCGGTGAAAGCGTATCTCAAGGAGCGGGGTATTCCAGTCCGGGCAAGCTGAGGGGTGAATCGAAATGAGCGAAGCGATCACATTTGACGACAAGGGGCTGGTCCCCGCGATTGTTCAGGATTTCAACACCAAACAGGTATTGATGTTTGCCTTTATGAATGCCGAGGCGCTGGAGGCGACCCTCGCGTCCGGCTATGCAACCTTCTGGAGCCGGCGGCGGAACAAGCTGTGGCTCAAAGGGGAGACCTCCGGCAACCGGCAGCGGGTCCGTGAGATTCGCTATGATTGTGACGGCGACGCGATTCTCCTGCTCGTCGATCCGCTTGGCCCGGCCTGTCACACACTGGAAACCTCCTGTTTTTATCGCACACTGGACGTGGGGGCGCCAAAATGAGCGATGTGATTCATGAACTGTATGCGACCATCGAGTCGCGCAAGATCAACCCGCCGCCCGGCTCGTATACGGCGCGCCTTTTCGCGGCGGGACCGGAAGAGATCATGAAAAAGGTGGGCGAGGAAGCGATCGAGGTGATTGTGGCGGCGGCCAGCCAGACGGACGAGCGTCTCGTTTCCGAGAGCGCCGACCTCGTCTATCATCTCCTCGTCCTCCTCGCCGACCGGGGGATCGAATGGTCGGCGGTAGAGGCCGAGCTCGACCGGCGCAAAAGATGACCCCAGAGGGACGAGACCCGCGAGCGCAACCCTTTATGCGGGCGCGCCCGCCTCCGCGCGCTGCACGCGCCAGACCTTGAGCGTCCCCTCGATCCCTTTGACCCTGGCCTCGAATCCTTCCATCCGTAATTGCTGGCGGGGATCGGTCAGCCATTCGGACACTTCCAGGTCGTCGTGGACCGACTCGGAAATCACAATGTCATTTCCCGACGCCAGGCTCTGGATGCGCGCGGCGATATTGACGCTCGTGCCAAAATAATCCAGGCGCTCGTTGAGCGTCACGGCAATGCACGGGCTGTGATGAATCCCCACCTTGAGGATAAGGGGCGCCGAGCCGTCGGGCGGCGACGCGAGCAGCTTTTCGGCGCGTGCCATGGCGCGGACCGCCGCCACCGGCCGCCGGAAGACCGCCATGACCCCGTCCCCGATGGTCTTGACAATCGCCCCCTCCTCTGCGGCAATCGCATCGCGCAAGATGTCAAAGTGCGTCATGACACGCCCAAACGCCGGGGCGTCGCCGATATGGCGATAGAGGCTCGTGGAATCGCGCAGGTCGGTAAAGACAATCGTCAGGCTCCCGACCGCGATCTGCTCGCCGGGACGCAGCGCTTCGCTCGAAAACAGGTCGCGGAACATCTGGAGCGTCGTCACATCCGCCGCCGTGACCGCCTGATCCGTCCACGCCGTCCGCTCGAAAATCACCAGTTGTTCCTCGTCGGTCCGGTTGTCGAAATGGAGCGTCGGGGCGAGCCCCATCCGGAGTTCCTCATTCTGCCATCCGTCTGCGTTTAACGGCAGTTCCAGGTTCGCCGCGCCGCCGGACTCGGCGCTCAGGAATTGCCCGCCGGGGATCAGCGGCGTGCGCATACGATAGCGCCCTGCTTCTAGCGGCAACGCCAGCCGGCGATCGGTGTGGGGCGCCAGGATTTGCTGGGCGACGATGTGCGGTGTAACCTCCGGGCCGCCCGTGCAAAAGAACCGCTCTTCCACCCGGCGGATGGTCGGGTTGGGGCGGAAGGTGATTTCGACCAGGCGCTCGAAATTGGCCTCAAAGTCTACGTGGCAAATCTCACAGTGCCCATGCATCGCCAGATCGCCCAGAGTATCCGCGCTCGATTTGGTCCCGCGGCACATGGGGCAGAGCAGGTCCCATTCCAGGTTGAGCATGCCGACCCGCGTGGCCCGGAGGCAGAGCTCGAGCACCTCCCGCCGCGGCGCGCCCCACTCGTCGGCCAGCGCATAGGGCCTGAGCCGCGCGAGCGTAATATCGTCATCGTGCTCGATGATATGCGCCAGGCGCTGGACCTGTTCCGGCGCGGCCCCCCCCTGCTGAATCAGCGACTGGCTCAGCGTCGCGAGCCGGGCATGCCCGCCGGGCGCGAGATGGTTGCGCGAATCGGCCACGATCTGTTCCATCGGCAGGGCGTCGTAACGACGCACGACGCGGTCGATAATGCGCGGCTGGAGGAATCCAAGCTGGAACGGAATGCCGAACAGCCCGATCAAACCGCGCGGCTTGGCCCAGGTCTCATAGACCAGATGGGTCCCGCCATTCGGGATCGGCTCAAAATTGACCAGCACCCGCAGCTCGGTCATCGGCCCTTTGGCATAGCGCCGTGTAATCCCATACCGTTCCGGGCGAACCCACTCAAAGGGTTCCTCCTCCCAGTCCATTTCCAGAACGCCCAGGAACCGCGCCTGGAGTCGCCGCCGCATGTTAGCCAGCGCGCTGCTAACCTTGACATCCTCCTCGACCGACGGCAAGCCGACATCGCGATTGTAGCGATTGGTGTCCGCGAGCAAGCGCCAGATCTTGTCCCGGCTTGATTTACAATCCCATTCCCAACGATAATGAAATTCACGTTCTGCCATATTCTAAACCCCGGATTACAATAACTGCTCAACTATCCTGCACACTAGCCCTGCCACTGAGCGGCCAAAAAGCGCACCTTCTCGACGTTTTGAAACGAGTCGCCCCCTTCGTGGTGATTAAAGCTCCACACCCGAATCTGCTTGGCGCCCTCATAATAATTATACGCGCCAAAGACCGTGGATGGCGGACAGATTTCATCCATGAGCCCGACCGAAAAGAGCGCGCTGGCCCTGGCCCGCGCCGCGAAATTCATCCCATCGAAATACGAGAGGGTATTAAAGACCGTGTCCACCTGATCGCGATGTGTTTTGAGATAGAGTGCGATCTCATGGTAGGGATGTCCATCGGTCACATGAAAGACTCGCCTGAAATTGCACAGAAAGGGGACATCGGGCATGGCGATGGCGACGGTTGGGTCGAGCCCGCTCACGGCGAGCGTAATGCCTCCGCCCTGGCTACCCCCCGTGACCGCGATGCGGTGTCCATCGACGGCCGGATGACTCCGCGCGGTCTCCACCGCCCGGACCGCATCCGTGAACACGCGGCGATAGTAATAGGTCCTGGGGTCGAGAATGCCCTGCGTCATGAACCCGGGGTAGTGCGGGTTGGCGCCGCCCTCGCCAGGATCCGGCGTATCCCCCTTGCGCCAGGTGCTCCCCTGCCCGCGCGTATCCATCACCAGCAACGCATACCCAGCGCTCGGCCAGAGGAGCCAGTCGATGGGAAATCCGCGTCCCCCGCCATAACCGATATACTCGACGATGCACGGCAGCGGTTCGCGCCGGGCGCGGGGCAGCAGGAACCAGCCCTTGATCGGGTGGCCGCCGTACCCGCTAAACTCGACATCAAAGGTCTCGACGGTTTGAAGCTGATAGTCCACCGGCTCAAAGCGCAGGGCCAGGGCAACCGCGCGGGCCTGGGTCAGCGTCTCGCTCCAGAAAGCATCAAAATCAGCCGGCTCGTCTCGCGGCGGCCTGTACGTTTGCAGTTGTTCGAGGGGCAGGTCGAAAAACATATCGCGCTCCTTTAGCCGATCACGTACACAATGGCTCTATTCTAGCACCTGCCGTGCGCTGTTGTAAAGGACCGGAAAGTCGGCCCCGGCGCATTCGGTGGTAAAATCAAGCCATGGACCCGATGTCATCTCGAAATCAGCCAGAGGACCGGCCCATAGAAATTACGCATTCGGACTATGGGCGTATTCCCGAGCACGGGGCCCTTCCCGCGCGAGGGGCGGAACCGCGAGAGCGCAGCCGCGTGATCGACCATACGAAACCGGGCCGGGGCGCCGCAGCGGACGCCGGTCAACACGGAGACGAATCCCTATTTCGCCGGCGCCTGATGGTTTGCCTGGCGCTCTCACTTCCTGTCCTGCTTTACAGCGACCTGCCGCAAATGGTTTTGCATCTTGGCATGCCCCCCTTTCCGGGCAGTGTGTGGATTGCGCCGCTGTTTTCAATCGCCGTCCTCGCGTACGGCGGCCTTCCCTTTTTACAGCGAGCGATCCCCGAACTGCAAGAGCGCCGGCCCGGCGGTATGATGCTCATCGCGCTGGCGATTCTGGCCGCATCGGTCTACATCATCGCCTCCTTGCTGACCGGCGTGGGGAGCGGGTCTTTCTGGGAATGGGTCAGCCTGATTGACATGCTGCTCCTCGGCCGCTGGCTCGAAATGCGCAGCGTGCGCCAGGCTTCCGGCTCGCTGGAAGAACTCGCCGGCCTGCTCCCCGACACCGCCGAGCGCATTCTGCCGGATGGCGCGCTGGAAACTATCCGCGTGCGCCAGTTGCGCCCCGGCTATCTGATTCTCGTCCGCCCCGGCGATGCCATCGCGGCCGATGGTGAGGTGGTCGAGGGGGAGTCGGAAGTGAACGAGGCGCAGGTGACGGGGACCCTCTCGATGAAAAAAGGACCGGGCAGTTCCGTCATCGCCGGGACCTTGAATGTGGAAAAAAGTTTAAGGGTCAAGGCGACCGCGGCCGGCGACCAGACTTTGCTGGCGAATATCACGCGCCTGGCGCTGGAAGCACAGCAGAATAAATCGCCCCGGCAGGCACAGGCCGACCGTGCGGGCGCGTGGCTCGTGTACGCGACGCTCGCGGTCGCCGCCGTGACGGCCCTCGCATGGGGTCTCGCGCAGGGATGGAATCTCGGAATCCTCCTTCGCGTCGCCGCCGTTTTCGTGATTGTTAACCCGGATGCGCTCACGCTCACCATCCCGCTCGTTATCGCCGTCGCCGTCCCGTTCGGCGCACGGAACGGCATCCTCATCCGCAATCGCCGCGCCCTGGAAGCCGCCCGGAATGTTCAGGTGGTGATGTTTGACCAGGCGGTGCTCGCCCCTGGCGGCGTCCCCCGCGCCGAGAGCAAGCAGGTGGTGCAGGCGCTCGGCAAGATGGGGATGGAGGTTGTCCTGCTGACCGGCGATAGCGACGCCGCGGCTCAAGGAGTTGCGCAGGGGCTCGGCATCGACCGCTATTTTGCGCAGGTATCGCCAGAGCAAAAAAGTGAGAAGGTGACCGAGCTCGAAACCGCGGGCAAGCATGTGGCGATGGTCAGCCCTGGCAGGGACGACGCGCCGGCGCTCGCGGCCGCCAGCGTCGGGATTGTGGCGCCAGCCCTGGGCGGCGGCGCACGCGACCAGACCGAATCGGCCAGTATCGTCCTGACCGGCGAGAACCCGCTCGCTGTGGTCCGGGTCATTGAATTGAGCCGCGCGAGCGAGCGGACGATAAACCAGAACCTGGCCTGGGCGGCGGGCTATCACCTGGTCGCCTTGCCGCTCGCCGCCGGTCTCCTCGCGCCCATGGGGATTCTCCTCTCACCCGTCATCGGCGCAGCGCTCATGGCGCTCTGCGCCATCCTCGTCGCGCTCAATACACAGCGCCTCCGGCGCGCACAGCGAGTCACATAAAGGGCGGGGCTCATTCAGCCCCGCCCCTGTCAGTTGTTCCCCGTTATCCCTTGCCGGTTAGCTTGCGTTGTAACCGCGTCAGCCCGAGGATCACGCTCACGATCCCTTCCGGCCCGTACGGCTCGTACGCCTGCATGCGGGTGACGAGCCCGTCCCGCGTCTCAATCACGAACATCTGGGGAAAGTTGAGCTTCATCCCCGATTTGAGCACGTGCGCGGTGGCGACCTCAATCGCCGCACTCGCGCCCCCTTCCGCCTCGAAATAGTTGACGATGGGAAAGCTCATCTTGCTCATCGCGCCGAATCCCCAGGTCAATCCATCGGCGATTGCGGCCTTGCCGACCATCTTCGGCGTGGGATAGTGTGGGTCGAACAGGACGCCATCGTCGGCAAAGAGGGCGACGGTCGCCTTGACATCCATCGTCTCGACGGTCTTGAAAGCACGTTCAATCAATTCGCGGAGCGCAGACATTGGGTAAGTTTCCTCCTGACAAGAATCGATCCCGGGTTCAGACCGTCTGCTTTTGTGAGTGCGTCTGGATAAAGTTGAGCGCCCGCGCCCAGGCATCGGCCGAGGCATCGGCAAAATCGGCGGCCTTGCGGTCAAAGAAACTGTGCGGCGCGCCGGGATAGACCACGATGGTGTGCTCAACGCCCGCCCGGTCCAGTTCCTTGTCCAACTGTTGGACCTGCTCGACGGGAATCCCCTGATCGGCGCCGCCAAAAAGCGCCAGGATCGGATAGCGCACTTCGTGGGCGACCTCCAGCGGGCTGCCTTTGGCGCCGGTCATTGCTCGCCCCAGCCCGGCGTAGAACGGAATTCCGCCGGCAATTCCCCAGTCCTGTGTCGCCGAAAGGAGGGTGAGCCCCCCGCCCATGCAAAAGCCCAGGATAAAGGTCGGGGCATCGGCATGCGGACCCTGGCGCAGACGGGCAAGCCCGGCCTGCGCGTCCTGGAAAAGCTGTGGGGCCTGGAGTTGCTGCACATGCGACATGTGCTCAAACGTTTCGTCGCGCGGGGTCACGCCGGCGGTCCGGCCGAAATAATCGATGGCCAGGGCGCGCACGCCCGTCTCGGCAAAGCGCAGCGCGAGCGCCTTGTAAAAGCCGTGCAGTCCCCGCACATCGGGGTAGATGAGCAACTGCGCGCCGTTGGGATTGGACGGCTCGGCCAGAAAAGCCATAAAGCGGGTTCCGTCCGCGGCCACCAGTTCCAGGTCCTGTCCATGCGCCGAACCGGTCGCGCCGGGGGGATCGGGCGGGCGGTCCTTGGGATCATAACACATTGGCTACTCCTTTTTTGCGAATCAGGTGATGATACAGTATCGTTGATACGACGCGCCGCCCCCATCCGCTTTTCGCCGGAGCGGGAATGACCAAAAAGGTGTAGATTTTCCATCATTGCCTCAGATATAGATCGTGATCCCATTCAGCGTCGTCAGCCGGTTCGCGGCATCATAGCCATAGGCCAGGGGCGAGCTTACTGTCTTGCAGGGCTCGCACTCGTCGGTAGAGTGGTTTATTGCCAGCTTACGATGTTACTGGTTCGTACGGTCTTTCACTGCTCGCGTAACCAGAACGAAGGGCCACTACTTCCATCAGCTGATTTTGTGAAAGGGACAAGACGAATGTCGCGTGGCGGTGCTGTAGCCCCTCCCATAACTATGAACACCCCCTCGCTAGGTGTCTCTACCCATTTTCCCTGGCAGAAATTGTACCAGTATGCCTCATCACTAAATGGGTCTTTGGTGTCTCCAACTCGTATGGGTGTAATCCGAGTATTACCCGAACAATCCATTTGATCCCAATAGGCGCACATTCGCAATCCCTGCAAATGAAGATAGGGGTGGCCATTTTCTGCATATGTAAGATGCCAAGATTGCCAATCGCTTTCAAAGGCTGGTCCTTTCCAACTGGCCTGCATGCTCTGCTTGTACTTACCATCTTTCCTAATGATCACCGTATTAGCCTCGCTTTCTCCCAGAGCATCCCAAGTCCCAAATAGATCGGACTCCTGAAATCCTTTGGGGGGCAAGGGACATCCATCCCTGCTTGAACTACAAGCGCCCAGCAGAAAACAAAAGATCATCACGAACAACGTCCTTTTTCTGTTCAGCATGATTATAGCTCTACCTTGCAGAACACCGCGAGGTCACAGTTTGTATCGCTACACCCTCCCTGACAAATCTATCTTAACCCGGTCCATGCGCCGAACCGGTCACGCCGGGGGGGCGGGCGGGCGGTCCTTGGGATCATAACGCATTGGCTACTCTTTTTTGCGAATCAGGTGATTATACAGTGTCGTCGATACGACGCGCCGCCCCCATCCGCTTTTCGCCGGCGCGAGAATGGCTAAATTAATGCGACTGCTTTGAGACGCAAAATTAAGGGTCTGCGATAAGTCCTCAAAATACAACAGTCGAGTTACTTGTCTACCTGGTTAGTCGGACATAGGCTTGAGACTCTGCTCACCGAGGAGAATCTCTCATGCGCACTCAGTTGTTCGAACAGTACTTGGCGCGCAACTCGGGAGTATCACCAACTGAATCCACGTCGGCTGCATCTATGTCTCCAATATCGGATACTTTCCACATATCACCCTGTTTCTCTAGAATGAGTATGGTTGTCGCGGCCTGGGCATGGCATGGACCGATTAACTGACCAATATACGGATTTACCTCATGCCACCCGTGTTCAACGCGAACTCGTACGCGGGCAGTAGTATCTGCATTATCCAATACCTCTATATTTGCAATATAGTTCTTTGTATCGACCTCAATACTGGAACAACTAATACAGCGATATTGGATCATGTCCTTGAGACGTTGGCCTGTCGCAACTTGTGCCATGATATTGAGGTCTTGCCACCCTGCAACGGTCCCAATCACATCGAAATATCGTTGGATGCTTGGTCTGAATACATCGGCTTTTAACTCGGCCGAGTGCAACAGTTGCATAGGACAGAAGAAAGCTAGACCCAGCCATATGGATACCAATGCTATTCCCAGAAATATCCATCGTAGTTTGCGCTTCATTGATTTTGCCTTCCGTTCATGTTTCTTATGGAGGAGCCTGGGGGCAGAGTCGTTATTCCCCAATTTACTTGGCCGACCAGATCGCACTTCCATTAAACCATGAACAATATAAAAGGTTATCCGGCATGATAGTCTCAAGAAGCGCCAGCTGGTACTTATCCCCTGATGCAATATTCGCCAAAGTGAGAATTATAGGATCGCGCTCTTTATAGGGTCCCTCAACGTACAAGATGGTCTGACCATCAGGCGACCAAGTATATTTGTCCTCGTTATAATCTTTCACAATTTTCGTTGTTGTTCCACCCTGCATCGAATAGAGACAAATTGAGTTAGGAAAGACCGGCCCAGGGTGCTCACACATGAATGAGAAATCCTTTGTACCAGGGCGCCAAACCGGGTATCCGCCCAGAGTAATCCATTCCGGCTTTGTGAGCCCTTGATCTAACATGTAAATATCGTCTGTATAACCCAGTGATGAAGTGGAAGAGACCCCAATCAAGGGAACATCACCTGGAAACCAAGATAAGGCCAGGCGATAGACATCATCTCCTGTTTTAGATTGGCAAAACTGAATATTCAGAGGCCGCACAGCTTTTTGATCGAACTGATAGAGGAAAAGCGCGTGGCAGCCGCCAGCAACAGAGCCGGGAAACAACCGAGTGCCATCAAGTAACAATTGGGTCCCATCTGGAGACCATGCGATAGCGGTATTATCATTAAACGAAAAGTCATCAATCCCCTTGTCGATCAATCCCTCGATCTTCCCACTATCAACATCGATGGTGGCGACATGATACTCTTTTCTATCCCGATCACTAAAAACAAAGGCTATTCTAGTCCCGTCCGGGGACCAGGCTGGAGAGAAGGCGAGCATATTCTGCGGTGTGATTCTTTTGAGAGTGTGGAAAATCCGATCATACAAGAAGATTCCCGCGTCATAGGGCATCTCCCCCTGCACAGCAATCTTGCCCTGGAAACTGATCCCGTGCAGTTGCGAAACGACAATGACCAGTCCTGGAATCAGGCAACAACATAGAAGAACAAGAACGAATGGGCTCATTAATACTACTTTGTCAGATTGACCAAACTTGAGCATCCTGAAGGGGATGAAGAAAACCCTTCGGATACCCCAGGCTCCGAGCGGGCCAATTCCGGAACTGACCGAATTTCTGGCTCGGTTCCAAGTGCACTTTAAGCGCACAGAAAGTGAAATCGCCGCCG
>JBAVQS010000167.1:0-2913 GCA_049694275.1 Anaerolineae bacterium
GGTTCGACATAGGCATTGACTCCAACACCGCCGATCACGCAGTATCGAATCCCATGCTCATTCAGGAGCGTCAACACCTGTTCGAGTAGGTTCGCTTTATCCATCGTCACCGTCTTCCAGAATTCCAGCGCCTGCATCTCGATCACTCAATCCCACGTCCCGGCTCGCGCATAGAGCGAAAAGCCAATGCCAACTCCTACGATCAAGCCGATTACTAATCCTACGATGAGACCCACCAGAAGCCACATTGATATTCCACGACTCGATCTTATGCTGCCAGCGCCAGCGCCTTGACAACCTGATCAGGCAACTCAATGGCCGCAAAGAAATCAGTGGGATAAAGATAATCTTCGCCCGATTCGTCAACAATGCTCATTAGGTTATGCTGCTTTGCCTGCTCATCCTGGATGACCCTGTAGATTTTCCGCACTTCCAGGGCCGCCGCATAGCCGTCGTTTTTCAGGCAGACCGCAAATCCCTGTTCTGATTCACTTCTTTTCATGCTCATTCACTGAAAATCCGTTTGATCTTGATTTCTTTGCGTCCTATTCCGTGTGCTTCATACCACTGTGATTCCGCCTCACAAACTGCCCCATCGAGAAGGCGAATGGTAGCGATGCCTTTCAACTTTCTCCATCGGCCTGTCCCGTAAAAGCGACGGAGACGTGCTATCTCTCGGATGGACTGCTCCGCAGCGATACGTTCGATGTTTGCTATTTCGCTGAGGATTTCGAAACCCATTTCGCCGGCAAGTCCTTTAGTATTTCCGCTCCATCGGCTGGAACTTTGTGATCACGACCGGCTTGTAAGCAAAGCGAACCCCGTTGTTGTCCTTGTAGACAAAGGTGTGTTTGAGCCAGTTCACGTCATCGCGCTTGGGATAGTCCTCACGCGCCTGGGCGCCGCGCGATTCAGTGCGATTCAGTGCGCTGGTGGCCGTAACATAGGCCAGGTCGAGCAGGTAGCCGAGCTCGATCGCTTCGAGGAGGTCGGTGTTGAACTTTTTGCCCTTGTCCTGGATCGAAATGCCCTGATACCTTTCGCGCAGATCACTCAGGATGCCGATCTCTTTTTGCATGTCCGCGGCGTTGCGGAAGACGCTGACGTTCTGGTCCATGGTGACCTGCATCGTCTTGCGAATGTCGGCGACGGATTCCTTGCCGGTGGCGTTGCGGACCTGGTTGAGCTGTGAATAGGCGGGTTCGTCAGGCGATGACGGCAGCGACTCGAATTCCACCGTTTTGACATAGCCGGCGGCATGCTGGCCCGAGCGCTGGCCGAACACGAGAATGTCGAGCAGCGAGTTGGTGCCGAGTCGGTTGGCGCCGTGGACAGAGACGCAGGCGCATTCCCCCGCTGCATACAGGCCCCGGATCACCGTATTCTTTTCATCGGCGAGGACCCGGCCATCACTGTCCGTTGGGATCCCGCCCATCGCATAGTGAGCCGTCGGCTGAATGGGGAAGCGCTCTTTCATTGGGTTCAGCCCTTCGTAGAGGCGGACAAATTCGAGAATATCGGGGAGCGCGACTTCGAGCTCGTGCGCGGTCACCGCTTTGCCGCCAGCCGCGCTCTTGAGCTTGGTAATCGTTTCAGGGGTTACATCCAGCCAGACGGCGTCCTTTTCCGGGCCGATGCCGCGCCCGGCGCGAATCTCTTGATAGATAAAGCGCGAGATCATGTCACGGGGCGCCAGCTCTTTCATCGTCGGCGCGTACCGATCCATAAAGCGCTCGCCTTCGGAATTGTAGAGGATGCCGCCTTCGCCGCGGGCCGCCTCAGAGATGAGGATGCCCTTGCCGTGGACGCCGGTGGGGTGGAACTGGAAGAATTCCATGTCCTCCATCGGAATGCCGTGGCGGTAGCAGATGGCCGGGAGATCACCGGTGAGCGAGTGCGCATTCGATGTGATCTTGAACATTTTGCCAAAGCCGCCGGCGGCGATAATGACAGCCTTGGTATGGAAAATGTGCAGTTCGCCGGTCGCGATCTCGATGGCGACGACGCCGCGGCAGCTCCGGCCATCCACCAACAGGTCGAGCACCTGGAATTCATTAAAGAATTTCGTGTCGTACTTGACGTTCTGCTGGTAGAGCGTCTGGAGAATCATATGGCCGGTGCGGTCGGCGCTCTTGCACGCACGCATGACCGGAATGCGCCGGTTCGGGTCGTTCGGGTCGATCTTGGTGTGACCCCCGAAGCGCCGCTGTTCGATTTTGCCGTCCGGTGTGCGGTCGAAGGGGAGGCCCATATGCTCCAGCTCGATCACCGTCTTGACTGCGCCCTCTGCCAGAATCGCGGCGGCATCCTGGTCGACGAGATAGTCACCGCCCTTGACCGTATCGAACATGTGCCAATCGGGATGGTCCTCTTCCATATTGCCCAACGCCGCGGCAATGCCGCCCTGCGCGGTGCCGGTATGGGACCGGGTTGGATACAGTTTTGTAATGACCGCCGAGTTGACGCCGGCTTTGGAAAGTTCGTAGGAGGCCCACAGCCCTGCGCCGCCGGCGCCGATCACAACCGCATCAAATTTGTGTAATGTCGCCATAGATTACGCTGCCCCGTTAAAGAAAAAGATGATATAGGCGCCCATCAGGATCAGCACGACCCAGAGCGCGCCGGCGCCGAACAAGAGGAACCCGCGCGAGCTCTTGCCGTGGAAATAATCCTGGATTACATAGCGCAGGCCGAGAATGCCATGCGTAAAGGCCATAATGAGTAGCAACAAATCATAGCTGCGCCAGAACCATCCGGTCGCCGCGTCTGCCCATCGATCGACCACTGTTTGGAAGGTAATCGCCTCGACGCTGATCACAAAGTGTAGAATGAACATGTGCAGCAGCGCAAGGATGATGAGCAGCGCGCCCGAGATGCGCATAAAGAGCCAGATGTTGATCTCAAACCGGTCCA
>JBAVQS010000168.1:0-9816 GCA_049694275.1 Anaerolineae bacterium
GAATATCAGAGCCCTCAATATCAAGGGATTGACTTTGGCGCAGTGGTCGAGGTCCCGATGCAGGCCGGCGGGGAGTTGATTGGCGTGCTGGGTGTGACCGAGCTGGGCGACTCGCAACGGCGCTATACCGAGGACGACGCGCGTCTCCTCGCGCTCTTTGCCGGGCAGGCCGCCGGCGCCGTCCGCAGCATCCGCCTGTTACAGGAGACTCGCATCCGCGCTCAGCAGTTGGCCTTGCTCTACGATGCCGGGCTGACGTTAAACAGCGTGCTCGAGCCGCGCGCCCAACTCGAATTCCTGTTCAAAATCGCCATGCGCGCGCTCCATGCCGACCGCGCCGAGTTCTTTCGCTACGATCCTGCCCATCAGCAAGTCACCCTCGAGCTCGGCGTGGGCTATTCGCCAGAGGCGCTGCGCGTGCTGAGCAACCGGCGGTTTTCCGTTACCCGCGAAGAGGGATTCCACGGATGGGTGTTTCAGCACCGGGTGCCGCTCAACATCCCGGATCTTTTGACAGACCCGCGTTATATGCGGGTGGACGATTCGCTCCGTTCGGGCCTTTGGACGCCGGTGGAACACGAAGGACAAATTCAAGGGATTCTGGCTATTCTCAGTACGCGCCCGGCCGCGTTTAGCATTCAGGACGAGCGTCTCCTGGTACTCTTTGCCAACCAGGCCGCCATCGCCCTGGAGAATGCGCGCCTGTATACGGCAACCCGGCAGGAGCTGGCGGAGCGTAACCGGGTGGAACTGGCGCTGCGCGACAAGATTCGGACTTTGCAAACCCTGGCCGAGATCGATCGCCAGGTCATGGCGATCAGCGAGCTGCCGGCCCTCATGGACCTGTTCTGTGCACGCACGGCGGATCTGCTCCACGTCCCTAAAGTGGTCGTGACCATTCTCAACGGGGAGCGGATTCAAATCCTGGCTACTCGGGGACTCATCGCGCCGGAGCTCGTCATCCCGGAATTTATCCGCACCGAACAGCAAATCCTGGGAGATCGTTTTATACATCCCCACCAGAACATTACCGTAGCCGAAAAGGTAACGGACGATGAACCCCGGATGGCCCAATTTCGCCGTCGGGAGGGCATCCAGGCGCTAGCGCGCAGCACCCTGCTGGCCGGCAATCGGACGATGGGCCACTTGCTCGTCTTTGATACCAAGCCGCGCCCGTGGAGCGCCGATGATCTCGAGTTGCTCAGCCTGCTGGCCGGACAGGCCGCCATTGCGATTGAAAAGACGCGGCTGCTGAACGAACTGGAGCAATCCCTCGCCACCACGACCCGCCTCTATCAACTCAGCGGGCAGGTGCTGGTTGCCGCCACATTCGAGGAGACCGCGCGGCTGACCACCCGCATCCTCCGGGAAGGACTTGCCGCCGATATGGCTTCCATCCGACTCCTCGACGCGCAGGGACAGACGATTTTCAACTATGGGATTGGCTACCCGGAAGGATTTCCGCATCGCGAGCAGCCACGGGCGGAGGGCGTTACGATGGAGGCCTGGCGCACAGGCCAGATCCTCATTATCGACGAGCCGGCCCGATTGAATCCCCACCTGCAAGCGCTCGGCGTTCAATGCGGGGTCGCGCTCCCCTTGCCCGGCGAGGATGAGGTTCTGGGCATTCTGTCCGTCAATTACATGCAGGCCCATTCGTTCTCCGAGCGTGAGGTCCAGTTGCTCCGTCTCTTTGCCAATCAGACTGCCCTGGCGCTCCGCAATGTTCGCCTGCTGGAAGAGACCCGGCGCCGCGCAGACCAATTCACCGTGATCAACCGGATCGCCAGCGCGGTCAGCCGCTCGCGTCACCTCGACGGCATGCTCGAAACTATTTATCGCGAAGTGCAGGGCGCTTTTGCGATCGATGGGTTCTTGATCGCCCTGTACGACGAAGAGACCGACGAGTTGGATTTTCGGATTCGAGTGGACGAGCAAGGCCATCTGCCGGCCGAGCGCATGCCGAAAGATGCCGCGCCGCTCTGTAGCTATACGCTGACCAAGCGCAAAGCCTTTATCGTCGACGACCTGCAAGCGCAAGGGCAGGATTATCCGCTCCCGGTCATCGTGGGCTCTCCACGCGCGCCGCGCTCGTGGCTCGGCGCGCCCATGCAGTTTGGCACCAAAGTCATTGGCATTCTCTCGCTCCAGGCATATGCCCCACATGCCTATAGCGAGGACGACAGACGGTTGCTCGAAACGATTGCCGACCAGGCGGCGGTCGGGATCGAGAACGCGCGGCTCTATGAAGAGACGCGGCAGCGGCTGGCCGAGCTGGAAGCGATCAACAAGATCTCGACGGTGGTCCGGGTCACCGCCTCTTCCGAGGAGATGCTGCAACATATTCTGGACGAGACCCTCACCGCATTGGATGCGACCACCGGGCTGATGGCCTTTGACGACGCCGGAGCGCAGGCGCTGCACGTGGGGGCCGCCCGCGGCTGGTTCAACCAGGTTCCACGGACCCTCGCGCGTGGCCAGGGCCTCCTGGGTCGTGTTTTGAGCAGCGGGGAGGCCGTGATCACGCGCGAGTTTAACCCGGAGATTCCTATGGCCGAACCGGGACGACCGGTCATCCCGGGCGGTTGGGGCGGAGCAATCCTACCCATTCGCGCGGCCGAAGCGATTGTGGGCGTGCTCGCCCTCGCGACGCCGCTGCCCCGCGAAATTGCGCCGCACGAAATACGCCTGCTCAGGACGGTCTCGGAAATTACCGGGAGCGCAGTCCATCGCACCCGGCTTCATGAATCGCTCGAGACCGCCTATCTCGAAACGGTGCTTGCCCTGGCGAACGCGATTGAGGAGCGCGATAACTATACGCAAGATCACAGCCGCCGGCTCGCCGACATTGCGCTCGCCCTGGCGCGCGCGGTGGGCCTATCGACGGAAGAACAGGAGACAATCCGGCTGGCCGCACACCTGCATGACATCGGCAAGATCGGGGTGCCGGACGCCATCCTCCTCAAGCCCGCCATCCTCGAGCCGCATGAATGGCAGGTGATGAAGCGGCATCCTGCCACCGGCGCCGGCATTATTCAGCCCGTACAACGGCTGCGGGATGTCATTCCGCTAATCCTCCATCACCAGGAGCGATATGACGGCAGCGGCTATCCGGATGGGCTGGCGGGCGAGGCCATCCCGTTAGGAGCGCGCATCCTCAACCTGGCCAACTCGGTCAGCGCCATGCTCGACCACCGCCACTACCGGGAGGAGCGCACCTGGGAGCAGGTCCGCGACGAAGTACAGCGTTGCGCCGGGACCCAGTTCGACCCCCACCTGATTGAGGTTCTGCTCCGTATCGAAAACCAGATACGCGCGAAATAAAAACCTCCCGTCAAGATTCCAATCTTGACGGGAGATTTTTTAATGGGCCGGCGTGCGCGTCGGGGTCCGTGTGGGTGTAGGGGTGCGGCTTGGGGTCCCGGTTCGCGTCGGCGTCACGGCGGTTCCCGTCCGGGAGGGCGTGGCCGTGGTCGTCGTCGCCGGCGTATCGGTCGCCTCCGGCGTCTCTGTGGGGTCTATCACATCCCCCACGGATGAGAAATTCACCACCGCGCTCTGACACGAGCCCGCGCTCTCTCCATTGTCCTCCACTCGCTTGGAATCCGTCTTGACCGTCGCAATCGTCGAGATGCGGTTCCTGGTTTGGGGGTCTAACAAAAAGATGTACCAGACGCCGCCGCGCGGCCCTTTGACATCAATGTTCTGGAAATAATAGCCAGGGCGGCTGCGGTCGGTTCCCGTCACATAATCGTCATTGGGAGCAGGGTCGCCGCCCGGCGACAGGGAAATCCGCGCCAGCACGCCATTCTTTTCCACCCCGTTCTCATAGACCGTCCCTTCGATATAGGTCCGCACATTCGGACGACAATCGGAAGAGGATACGATGAAGGGAAATTCTGGAGTTGGGACTGCGGTCTCCGTCGGTTCCAGCGTATCGGTTGGCTCCGGCATATCGGTGGGGACGATGAATGGGACGTCCGTCTCGGTCGGCGCTTCGGTGTCGGTCGGGGCCTCTGTCTCGGTCGGCGCTTCGGTATCGGTCGGAACCTCCGTCTCGGTCGGCAGGTCCATCATGGTATCCGATGCCACCGTCGGCGTATGCGTCTCACGCGGCGTGGGCGTTCTCTTGGTTTGTGCAATTGCTGTCGGTTTGCTCGTTGTCTGCTCAAGCGCATCGCCCAGGCGGCAGGCCGAGAGGATGAGGAACGAACACGCGAGCAGCAGCAGCCAGCGCGCAGTGTTGGATTTCATCTTTTCCTTTGATCGGGTGTGCAATTTAGGCCGGGGGCGCGTCGCCCGCGTCGGCCGCGCAAGATTCCGGAGCATCCGAATCCCGTATCACAATCTCGAACGCCTCATCCGCATCGGCATCCATCCCGGGATGCGTGCTGTAATCCGGCGGAATCATGCGCGCTGGGTCGGAGAGGGGACAGGCGATGGCGCACAACCCCAGCCAGCCACATTGATAACACAGTTCCCGTTTCTTTTCCATACCTGGTTTCGTTAGCTGATCACCTTTTCCAACCCGGCGCGATCGATAATCACGATGCGCCCGGATTGAATCGCGATCAGGCCGCGCGTCTCGAGCTGCTTGAGCGAGCGCCCAACCATTTCACGCACTGTCCCGACGCGGGCGGCCATCTCGTGCTGGGTCAAGGTGCGCGCCGCCTCCCGGTCGTCGGCCGTTTCGAGCAGCAGCTTGGCGAGCCGGGCGCTCACCTGGCGCAAGGAGAGATCCTCGACCAGGCGAACGAGATGGCGCAGGCGCGCGCCCAAATTCTGGATGATCGCCAGCGCCAGCTCGGGGCGGGTCTGCACCAGTTCCATGAACGCCGCGCGGGGGACGATCCAGAGCAAACAATTCGTCGCTGCAACCACGTTCGCCGGGTTGGGGCCGTTGTCAAAAACGGACACCTCGTTAAAAGATTCCCCCGGCCCGCAATAGCGCAAGACCTGTTCGCGACCTTCCGGCGAGAGCTTGTAAATCCGCGCACGTCCTTCGACTACAAAGGCCAGGCCTTCGCCCGGGTCCCCCTCAAGCAAGATGATCTCACCTTTGGTATACGACCGCTCGATGGTGTGCGCCGTGAGAAAAGCCAGTCCCTCCTCGTTCAGCACGGCGAGATAGGGCTGTGCATGCAAGAGCGCCGCGCGAATTTGCTCCCGGTTGTGAGGGCCGGTGGCAGCGTCCCCGGAAGAATGATTGGACATGGCTCTTTATTATATCGCGTTCAGGGCGCTTGTGAAAACAAGTCGCGCGGGTCATTGCCGGAACCCTGCGCACAAATCACGACGGGGGCGGATGTCAAACATCCGCCCCCGCTCGCGCTCGTTTCGCTGGCCCGACGATCAGTGCGACATGGTGGACGTGTCCGTATTGGCGCCGGTGGTTGCGCCGCCATCGCCAACCTTGATGAGCCCCATCGCCCCTTTGCCGGTATAGGTGAACGAGTGCGTCACAAAGGGGTAAATACCCGCCTCAGGGATGACGAGCTCGACCATATAGCCGCCGCCCGGTGGAATCGTCACCGTCTGCATCCCGTGCTGCACATTCTGCGGGTCGCCGTCGGCATACGCCGTGTCGAACAGCGCCCCGATGACGTGAAAGGCCGAAAAGGTAGTCGGCCCGGCATTGACCACCCAGAGGCGGATGCGCTCGCCAGGGTTCGCGGTCAGCGGCGTATCCTTGTACTGGTTGGCATAGCCGTTAAAGACCACGTAATCGGGCGCGCCCGCCACATTGGCCTTGGCGCTGTCGGTATGGTTCAATCCGTTATCGCCCTTTTTCACGTAAAACTCACTCTGGACGATGACGTATTCCTTGGCCACGGGCTTGAGCTCGGGCGATGAGACGACGATGGCGCCATACATCCCGTTGGCAATGTGATGGATGACCGGCGGGGTGCCGCAGTGATACATAAAGACGCCCGGATAGTTGGCCTTCCATTCAAAGGAGAGGCTCTGTCCCGGCTTGATCGAGACATAGTTCTTGTTCCACGGGGTCTGCGCCGCGTGAAAATCAATCGAGTGCTCGATGCTTCCCTGATTGATAAGGGTAAACTGGATGGTGTCTCCCAGGTTGACATGAATCGTCGTTCCCGGAACTGTGCCGCCATAGGTCCAGAGATCGACCGGGACGCCGGGCGCGATTTCCGTGGTCACGTCCTTGACCGTCAGCGTCACCTGCTTGACCTTGTCGGAGGAAGCGGCTGGCAGTGCGGGGTCGAACATCTGGTGCGGCTGGACGGCTGGCGGTGCATTCACCTGCGGAGTGGGCATCACCATGTCGCTCGTCGAACTGCTCGCCGCGGCGGTCGCGCAGCCGGCGACCCCGGCGATGAGCATCAAAAGGACGGTGAGCATCAAGAATTTGTTTTTCATTTTTACCCTCTTTCTGTTCAGGATTCTTGATGCTCAGGATACCCGATTGGCGGCTAAAAGTATGTGATAAATGTCACACACCAGGCCCCTGACAGCAGGCCAAATGTCCGGTTATTGTAGAGGATTATGCCTCAAGCATTTTCCGCAGGGCGTGCACCAGGGATTCTTCCGTGGCCCGGCGTTTCCGGGTGATCCATAGATCGACGCCCTTTATCCAGGCAAGGGCGATTAACAATCCGACAAAAAACCATATGGTCCTGGGCAAATCAATCGCTGGAATGGGGGGAAAGCCTACAACTTGACTGGAGATAAGGAGCAGGACAAGGAAACCGGGCCAGAGCATCATCGAGGTGAACAAGCACGAGCTCATGCGCGTCGGATATATGGGATAAAAATAGCCGTTTATGCGTGTGCTCTCACCCGCGGGCTGGATCACTCCCAATAGTTCGACCGGGATTCCGAACGGATCGTAGCTTTTGCGCATCCGGAATTGATTGCCTGCGACCATCCCGGTCAGCTCACGGTTTGAGATATAAAGCCAATGTTCCTGGCCCAGGGTCCGCGCGAGGCGCTCCTGGCACTCGGAAACGGTCAGATGGGTTTGGAGGATCAATCGCAACGAGGGCTTGGCTCGAAAGAGGGGGGTAATGACCCGGCTGACGAGTAACCAGGAGAGAAATAAAACGGGCGCAAGGATCAGGCTCCAGAGCAAAAGGGCCGGGGTGTCCGTCATCATCAGCTTGTTGCGAGGTTGCTCAAAAGATCATCATTGCAGCGCTTGGTCCAGGTCGGCGATCAGGTCCGGCGCGTCTTCGATGCCGACGGCGAAGCGGACCAGGTTGTCCGGAATTCCGAGCGCGCGCCGCTGTTCGGGCGTACAGTCGTAATAGGCCATTTTGGCGACGTGCAGCACCAGGCTCTCGACGCCGCCGAGCGAAGGGGAGATGAACGGAATGCGGAGGCGGTCGATGAACCGGAAGGTGGCGGCCTGGTCGCCGCGCATGGTGAACGAGACGACGCCGCCGAACCCGTGCATCTGCCGCGCGGCGATGTCGTGGCCGGGATGCGTGGGCAACCCCGGATACCAGACGCGTTCGACGGCGGGATGGGCGGCAAGGAATTCGGCGATCTGCTGCGTGGTGTGATTCTGCTGCGCCACGCGCAATCCCAGCGTTTTCATTCCGCGCAGGAGGAGATAGGCGGTATTGGGGTCGGAGATGTTGCCCAGGATGCCGATGGCTTCGCGCAGAGGCGCAATCAGTTCGGCGGGACCTGCGATAAAGCCGGCGAGGAGATCGTTGTGCCCGCCCAGGTATTTCGTCGCCGAGTGAACGACGAGGTCAATGCCCCAATCGAGCGGACGCAGGTTGACCGGCGTGGAAAAGGTCGCGTCGATCACCGTTTTCACGCCATGCCGCCGCCCGATCTCGGCGAAACGCTCCAGGTCGAGGATTTGCAAATAGGGGTTGGACGGGGTCTCGGAAAACAGGATGCGGGTCTCGGGCCGGATCGCGGCTTCCAGCGCATCGAAATCGCCAAAGGGGACGACCGTCAGGGTGACGTGATAGCGCGTGAGGTATTCCTCGCAGAACTGGCGCGTGCGCCGGTAGCTGTCATCCGTGAGAATGATGTGCGCGCCCGAAGGCAAGAGCGTTAGAAAGAGCGAGGTAAGCGCGCCCATGCCCGATGCAACCTGGATCGCGCCGCCGGCATTTTCCAGCGCCGCGAGGCGCGCTTCGGCCGCCGCGACGGTGGGATTGCCATAGCGCCCATATTCGAACCGGTCGTCCACGTGCCCATTGGCGTGCGCTTCCTGATAGGCGCACACATCCGCCATGTGATCAAAGGTATAGGTGGACGTCTGAAAAAGGGGATCGATGAGCGCGCGCTGCGGTTTGGGCCGGCGCTCGCTTGCATGCACCGCGCGGGTGCTCGGTCCGCCCGGCTGCGGCGCGGAATCGGCGGCCTGGGTTGGAATGATCGGATTGGTCATGGCTTTTTTCTCCTCGGACAAAAGCATATCCAGAGGCAGTTTCGGGGCAAACAAAAAACCTCTTACACTGAAGAGGTTCAACATCCTTGTATCTCCTCTCATCTTCCAGAAAAATCTCTGCCGGAGTTGGCACCTTAATGCGGTTCAGGTTGCCGAGGTTTCATAGGGCCGGTCCCTCCACCTCTCTGGATAAGAGTACGAACGATATGCAATTGTGCGGACCACTTGTACTATATCGCGGGCGAAATGTCAAGCGTCCGATTCATTCTTTCATTCTCATTCGGACACGGCGACGCGATTCGTGCCTGACGCCCTCGCCGCCGCCAGGGATTGGGTGGCACGCGCGATCATCAGGTCCAGGTCCTCCTCGGGGCTGAGGAGCATCTTGGCGTGCGCGGCGCCGATGCTAACCGTCACGGGAGTTCCCGCGGGCTTTGCCATTTCGATCTGCGCCCGCAGTTGTTCGGCCAGCCGGCCGACGGCCTCCGGTTGAATCTCGGGGAAAAAGAGGACAAATCCCTCGCCGCCGGAGCGCCCCACGACGTCCGACCGGCGCAGGTTGGTTTTGAGCACTTCCGCGATCGCCCGCAAAACTTGGTCCCCCTGGTCCAGCCCATACCGCTGGTTGATTTCGCTCAGCCGGTCCACCTCGACGATCAGCAGGCCAACGCTCTCTTTATTGCGCTGGGACAGGTAGGCCAACTGTCGCGCAAAGAGAAAGAAACCGTACCGGCTGAGGAGGCCGGTCAAGCTGTCGATGGTGGAAAACCGCGTCAGCAACTTGTTGGTTTCCCAGAGGTTATTCAGCGTTTCGCTCAACAGGTCCAGTTCGGGCGCCTCTTCCTGGTACCAGGCCGCCATCTGAACCAGCGCGTCGATGTGGAGTTGATAATCATCTTCCGGGTTCGCGGCCCGGACTAGCGGCCCCAGGGTATAGTAAAACGTTGGAAAGGCCCGGTGCGCCATCGTCAATTCAAGTTGAAAGGCGAGGAGAAAGGATGCGCGAACGGTCTGCGCTTTTTCCCATCGCGCGATGGCCTCAGTCACGCGGGTGAGCAATCGTTCGAGGTCTTTGCGGGTGCGCGCCGGATCATCAAAAATTGTGGGGAGCGGGTGCCCCTCTGCGACGGACTGCACGCCGTTCCAAAAGGTCAGATGCCGCTGCTCTACCTCGGCCATCCCCCGCCAGAATTGCAGCAGTTTGGGATTGCTGCTCGACGCGGCCATCCCCATATAGACCTGGGCGGCTTGTTTGTCGATCGCCATGCAGAGCTCGGCGATTTGCAAGACGGGATCGTCTTTCATTTTGGTGCTCCTCTGCATCCCGCATCCCATTCCGGGGCGCCGGATGCAAAATCACGCGTAACACAGGCCGGCGGTTGGCCGTTCAGCATTGAGCGGATGATTTCATTCTATCATCCTCACCCATCAGCGTCAAG
>JBAVQS010000169.1:0-7688 GCA_049694275.1 Anaerolineae bacterium
GCATGCGTTAGGTACGCCGCCAGCGTTCATCCTGAGCCAGGATCAAACTCTCCGTTTGATTCCTTCATTCTTCCTCAAAGATTAACGTGAACTCAATCGCACATTCCTTCCACTCTTCAGTTGTTAACGTTCAGCCCGACATGACGATTTAGTCTATCGGTCCAGCGGGCGGGATTATAACCAGTTCGTCCGTCTTGTCAAATCGGCGATCAAACTGCTCCTCACCCGGCGGTTCGTGCCTTTAGCGGCCTGCGGATCCCAATGCCCTCGGGGCAAATTTGCTTAACCCCTACCGACAACAAAATCCGCCGTGCCATCTTTGGCGAGCGGCGGAGGCAAAAAGACAGGGAGAAAAACTCACTTTCTCTTTTGACTTGTCTTGATGTCCCTTGCGCCCCTCCTGAGTTGTTACCGTACTGCCCCCGCTGTCTCTCTCAGCTTGAGCGTCGATTATTATACCAGAAAATCCCGGCTTGTCAATAGATTTGGCAATGAGTTTCTCAAATTCATTTTATAAACAGTAAAGTATATAAAATGGCTCCCAGCCGGATTGGAACTATCTGCGCTTACAGCTATAATCGGAAGCCATGCGCGTGCTTATGCTTTCCAAAGCGCTGATTGTCGGACAATATCAAACAAAACCCCTGGCCCTCGCGCGTCATCCGGACCTGGAGCTCACCGTCGTCGTTCCACCTTTATGGCGCGACGAACGCGGCGCGATGCGGTTGGAAAAAAAATATACCGAGGGTTATCAGTTAATCGTCGCGCCGATTCGCTGGAATGGCCGTTATCATCTGCATTTTTACCCGACAATTGGGGAGATTATCGACCGCATCCGGCCCGACATCCTGCACATCGACGAAGAGCCCTATAATTTTGCCACTGCGCATACGATCTGGCAGGCGCGCCGTCACGCGCCACGCGCCCGACTGCTCTTTTTCACCTGGCAAAATCTCTTGCGCACCTATCCCCTCCCCTTTCGCTGGATCGAACAGTATGTCTACCGACACAGCGATTATGCGCTTGCCGGCAATGCGGCCGCGGTAGAGGTGCTACAAGCCAAAGGGTTTCATGGCCCCATTCGAATCATTCCGCAATTTGGCGTTGATCCGACCCTCTATGCCTCAGACCCCGCGCGCGCTCAGAGCAATAAACGGTTCGTCGTCGGATTTGCCGGTCGGCTCGTGCCCGAAAAGGGAGCGCATCTCTTGATTGAGGCCCTGGCACCGATTCAAGCCGATTGGGAACTGATGCTTGTAGGAAGCGGGCCGGAGCGCGCGCGCCTGGAGGCGCTTGCCCATCAGCACGGCATCGCCGGCCGCGTGACATTCATGCCCTGGCGTGCTTCGACCGAAATGCCCGATTTCTATCGGGGTCTCGACGTGCTCGTTGCTCCATCGATCAGTCGCCCCAATTGGACCGAACAATTCGGACGCGTGCTTATCGAAGCAATGGCCTGCGCAGTTCCGGTCATAGGGTCGAACACAGGAGAGATTCCGCACGTGATCGGCGATGCAGGAATCCTCACGCCGGAGGGGGATAGCGCCGCCCTTACGGCAAGCCTGCGCGCGCTGCTAGCCGATCCAGAACGGCGCACGGAACTGGGAGCGCGTGGGCGAAACCGAGTCCTCGACAAATTTACTCAATCCCGGATCGCAGACGAGACCTATGCAGTATATCGAGAGGTCACGGCCAACAGAGAACCGGGAAACAAGTAAAAGGGCATAGCCTTATCTCTATGTCATCTGTTCTATTTGTCTAACCCACCACAGATGCTATAATAGCGCGCGTGCAGCCTTTTCATCCGGCCATTGCGCTGAATGCCCAGCTGGTTCGTCTGAACGCCGGTTATCGCTCAGCCGGAATCGCCCGCTACATTTTCAATCTGCTCTGCGCTCTATCTGCACTCGTTCCCGAGTACGAGCTACATGCCTTTACCGGCGACCGGCAAGCAAGCGAAGCGCTCAAACCGATCCAGGTCCACTTGACCCGTTGGCCCACGCATTCGCCGATTGCACGCATTGCATGGGAACAAGTACTCTGGCCGCTCGAGCTGATGCGGAGACGATTTGCACTGGTGCATTCGCTCGCGTTTGTCTCGCCGCTGATGAATTTTGACCCGTCCATCGTGACCGTGTACGATCTTAGCTTTATCCTCTATCCCGATTACTTTCGCCCTTTCAACCGTCTCTATTTGAAATGGGGCACGCAATTGAGCGTGGCACGCGCCCGGCGGGTCATTGTCATCTCCGAGAGCACCCGCCGCGATCTCGTTCGCTTTTTGAATGTTCCTCCCGACAAGATTGACGTGATTGTCCCCGGCGTCGAGCCCGAGTTCTTTGGCAACGGCGATCCGAATTCACTTCAGACCTTTCGCCGGAGCAAAGGGCTGCCTGAGCATTTCCTGCTCTATGTCGGCACTCTCGAGCCCCGCAAAAATATTCCCGCGCTGATTCACGCCTTTATGCGGGCCCGTGCGCGTCGCCAGCTCCCCCATCAGCTCGTCATCGCCGGCGGACGAGGATGGAAAGATGAGACCATCACGCGCGCCCTGGAAGAGGGAGGAGACGCCATCATCCGCCCCGGGTTTGTCCCACAGGATGAGCTGCCCTATTGGTACCAGGCTGCGGACGCCTTTATCTATCCTTCACAATATGAAGGCTTTGGCATGCCCCCGCTAGAGGCACTGGCGGCGGGCACGCCAGTCATCACCTCCAATCTTTCCGCTCTCCCCGAGGCAGTTGGCGATGCGGCGCTCCTGGTCGATCCCCATGATGAGAACGCAATCGAAGAGGCGATTACGCGGATGCTCACAGACCAGGACCTGCGGGCAGATTTGGCGATGCGTGGAGTCGCGCGCGCGAAAGAGTTGACCTGGGCGCGCGCAGCACAGGCAACCGGAGCGGTCTATCGACGTGTCCTCGGCAACCGGGACACTATCAAAACGGGGGCAAATTGATGCAACGCCATACCCGTGTATTGATGCTCATCCATGCCTTGCTCGATTTCGTGCTGATGAATGTCGCTTTCGGACTGGCCTATGGCATTCGCTACATTCTCCACTTTCCGAGCACCGTCCTTGAGACAAACTATATTCAATACCAGGCCTATATTCCGATCAGCCTGGCGCTCTCGCTGGGACTCTTGGCGATTTACCGCTTTGAAGGGGTGTACACCTATGTACGCGGGCGCTCGTTAAGCGAAGAGATGTACGGACTCCTTCGCGCGACTTTTGAAGGCATCGTTATCGTCGTTTTCTTTTTCTTTCTTTTTCGCCCCGACTATTACTCGCGCCTCATCTATTTCTTTGCCGGCGCGCTGATTATTCTCATCCTCACCCTTGAGCGAGGAATCGTGCGCGCGGTGATTGGACGGTTGCGAAAACAGGGACGGTTGGTCGATCGCGTCCTCATTGTTGGCTGCGGCGAATCTGGCCGGGCGATTCTGCGCAGCGTCATCGCCCAGCCAGGCCTGGGGTATCGCATCATTGGCTATATCGACGACGACGCGAGCAAGGGGAACCTCGGTCCCTTTCGCTTGCTCGGGGATACCGATTATTTGGCGCAGGTCCTGCGCGAATATCTGGTCGACGAAGTGATTATTACCCTCCCCTGGCATGCGCGTGACAAGATTATGCAGATGATGGAAATCTCGGAAGCGGCCGGAGCACGCGTCAAGATTGTGCCCGACCTCTTTCAGCTTTCACTCTCCCAGGTACGGGTAGATGCAGTAGGGGGCATTCCATTGATTGGGGTCAATGAGACCGCTATCAGTGGCGCCAACCTGGCCCTTAAACGTTCGATGGACCTGGGATTGACCTTTATTGCCTTTATTGTTCTCCTGCCATTGATGGCGCTCGTGGCGCTGCTTATCAAGCTCACCTCACCCGGTCCGGTGATCTTTAGCCAGGAACGCGTCGGTCGAAATGAAAAGCGCTTTACCGCGTACAAGTTTAGAACCATGCGCGTCGGTGCGGAGCAAGAGGTCGAAGGGCTCAAGCATCTGAACGAGGCGGATGGCCCCCTGTTCAAGATTCGCAACGATCCGCGCCTGACCGCAATTGGCAAGCTCCTGCGCCGGTTGAGTTTTGACGAATTGCCACAGTTCTGGAATGTGCTGCGGGGAGACATGAGCCTGGTCGGGCCACGCCCCCCGATTCCCGCCGAGGTGGCACAGTATCAGGACTGGCACAAAAAACGGTTGCAGATCACGCCGGGGCTGACCGGGCTGTGGCAGGTGAGTGGACGCAGTGAATTGACCTTTGATGAGATGGTGATGCTCGACATTTACTATGTCGAGAACTGGTCCCCCTGGCTTGACCTGTGGATTCTCGTCAGGACTGTGCCATCCGTGCTGACGGCGCGCGGGGCGTACTGAATCCTTTTTGATTCAGGCAGTATGGCGTTACAATTTCCGGGATTGTCCAATCATATAAATTCTTTGGAGTGCTGCTTTTCTGGTTACTCAGGGTTGGTTGGGCGCTTCAATCGTCCACCGTCATCGCCTGGGATATATACAGACTGATCCCGGAACTAGCCCGGTCGCTGGCCAAACCGAGTCACAAACAAATGACACAAAATACGCCACACGTCATGGTCATGATTCCGACCTACAACGAGCAGGAAAACCTTGAACTTCTGGTCCAGCAGATACTCGCCTTGCCCCTTCAAGTTCAAATCACGATTGTCGACGACGATTCACCAGATGGGACAGGAGAGCTAGCCGATCGCCTGGCGGAACAAGACCCGCGGGTCCATGTTTGCCACCGCCGCGGGGTACGCGGTCGCGCCAGCGCCGGGATAGCGGGGTTCAAAGCCGCGTTACAAAATCCAGATATCAATTTGATCGTCGAGATGGATGCTGATTTTTCCCACGACCCGGCAGACCTTCCGCGACTTGTCGAAAAAGCCGCTCAATACGATGTGGTCATTGGCTCACGCTATATTCCGGGCGGCCAGGCCATCAACTGTACGCTCAAGAACGTCGCATTCAGCCGCATAATCAACTTTGTGAACCGGATGCTATTCGGTCTACCAGTCCACGACTCGAGCGGCGGGTACAAATGCTACCGGCGGCGGGTACTCGAAACAATTAATCTGGATAATTATCTCTCCCGAGAATATTCGGTCGGCATCGAAACCCTGATCAAGTGCAAGAGTCACGGTTTTTCACTGGCCGAGGTTCCGATTGTCTTTAGAAATCGTACTCGCGGCAAGTCCAAAGCCAATTTTCACGTGCTGGTTGAGTATCCTCTGACACTTATTCTACTGGAATTCAAAAGTCTCCAGGGCCAAATCCGATGACACAGGCTGTAATTCTTGCGGGCGGCCTCGGAACACGACTGCGTCCTGTTCTGAATAACCTGCCCAAGCCCCTGGCGCCAATTCTTGGGAAACCTTTTCTGGAATATCAAATACTCACGCTCAGGCGACATGCTCTCACCCGCCTCGTCATTTGCGTGAGCTATCAAGCTGAAAAAATCCGCGATTACTTTGGCGACGGCTCGCGCTGGGGATTAGAGATCATTTACTCGGTCGAACCCACACCGCAAGGCACTGCCGGCGCGCTCCGGTACGCGGAACCGCTGCTCCAAGATGAATTTCTGGTTCTCAATGGCGATACCTATGTCGATCTCGATTATGGACAACTTGTCGAATGGCACCAAAAGACAAATGCCTACGCCACCCTTGCACTAACGCGCATGACCGAACCGGCCAGTTACGGGAATGTGTCGCTGGACTCTAATGGTCGAATCTTTTCATTTGCGGAAAAAATGAACGGGCAGGACACCGCGCCAAGCTGGGTCAATGCGGGGGTCTACATCTTGAGCCGAAAGGCAATCCATTCCATTCCCAGAGATCGCCCCGCGTCGCTCGAACACGAAACCTTCCCGCTGCTTATCAAGCAGGGGAAACCAGTTTATGGCCTCCCGGTTTCGGGCTATTTTGTGGATATTGGAACCCCGAGCAACTATGCCCGGTTTGAACAGGATTTGAAAGAAGGGCGTATTCATGTTGATTCGTAGCAAAGCCCCTTTGCGACTCAGTTTTGCGGGAGGCGGCACCGATGTCCCGCCCTATCCGCAGGAACATGGCGGGGTGGTGCTCAGCGCCACCATCAACAAGTACGCCTTTGGAACGCTTGCGCTCTCTTCGGAGGACGCGTTCACAGTCGAGTCGCTCGACTATGACACCGTCGCCAAGTATCACAGCGAGCGCGATCTGGTATTCGATGGAAAACTCGATCTGGTCAAGGCGGTCATTCGCCGTTTGCTCAAGGATCAGCAACACCGGGGCTTGAAACTTTTCTTGCACAGTGATGCGCCCCCCGGATCAGGGTTAGGGTCTTCCTCCACCCTCGTCGTCACCCTCATTGGGTTATTCAAGCATTGGCTTGGCCTCTCCATTACGAATTATGAAATTGCTAACCTTGCTTATGAAATCGAACGGAATGATCTGGGCATTAAAGGGGGTATGCAAGATCAATACGCGGCGACGTTCGGAGGTTTTAATCTGATCGAATTCCTGAATTCTACGGTTGTCGTAAATCCACTGCGAATCGATCCGAACATCATTAATGAACTCGAGTATAACCTCTTACTCTGCTATACTGGCCAGACCCGGGTTTCGGCAAACATTCTGGACCGCCAAATCCAGGCGTATGTGGCAAAACAAGCCAATGTGATGCGCGCGCTGGACCAATTGAAAGCAATTACAATCGAGATGAAAAATTACCTGCTCCAGGGGCGCTTGAACGATTTTGGGGCCTTACTGCATGACGAGTGGCAAAACAAAAAGCAACTGGATAACGCAATAACTAACCCGCACATTGAAGAACTATATGAAACCGCCCGGCGCACCGGTGCGCTGGGCGGGAAAATCGCAGGAGCAGGAGCAGGCGGGTATCTGCTTTTTTACTGCCAGTTCAATTGCAAGCACCGCATTGCAGCTCGGCTGGAGGAGCTGGGCGGCCAGGTTGTCGAGTTTGGCTTTGAACCACGCGGATTGCAAACCTGGGCGGCGATGGAGTGAATTGAAATAAAGATCACCCTGAAAGAGCACCTGGGTTTCCCCAGGTGCTCTTTCTCCGTTCTTTTGATCCTAGCTGGACCCGGCATCATTTCTACGATCCATAATTGACTATGAACGGTGCACTGGCGGGACTGATATCAGTACCTTGGTGGGTATTCCTATCACCCCTTACAATTTTCACATGCCAGAGATAGACACCATAGTTGTCATAAGCCGAGTAATAGCAGCCGCCACCCCCGTCCCGATGCGTTGGGTTCATGATGACCGATAGGTCCTGAGTCCAATCTAACAGGCCATCATAACTATTTGGATGGTCCTGCTTGGCTTTTTCAATTACGTACCATTCATTCGGTCCCAGGGTCGGCCCGCTCCATGAGAACGTGACCTGTTGGCAGCGCGCCGGTGTGTTAGAACCGCTGGCCGGGGAGACCAGGACCGGCGCCGGATACTTGTATCCGGTCGGCTGTGGAGGCGGATTTGAAGATGGAGTGGTTGGTTGCGGCTGGGGTTGCGGCTGTGGCTGCGGCTGCGACGTCGCCGTCGGGTTACTGCCGCCAGAAAGGTTCTGCACAAAGGCCAACTGGCTGCCATTTACTTCACCCCGGAACAACTGGACGCCGCGTACGACATTCAGCTTGAGCGCCTGACCTTCCGAAT
>JBAVQS010000170.1:0-3103 GCA_049694275.1 Anaerolineae bacterium
TGGCAAATTTGCCGCAGTAGGGTCACTGGAAATCGCTGAATTCGAGCAGCGTCACCGGCGCGTTGGCGTTCCCCCGGAAATGCCGCGTCTGGGCCACCAGCATCGCCAACAGATCTTTCATATTGCCTGGCTGCTGCCCCGGCTGCTGCGCGGCGGCCGCCGCGACGGCGGTGGCTGTTGCCGAGGTTGTCGTCGCCGAGCGCTGCAGCGCGACCATACTCGCGAGCGTCGGCGCAGTGATCGCCGAGTGAGCGAAATAGCCGCCGGCGCCGCCGAGCAAGACGCCGACCAAGAGCGCAATCACTGCAATGAAAATCGCGAGCGGCAGAGCCAGCCGAGTGCCCCGCGGGGCATTTGCATCCGGCCGGGTCCCTTCAAGCATGGGTTGCGCAAAGGGCGCGGCGGCAACGGCCGGCGCAGGAACAAGGGGATTCGTTGCGTCGGCGTACGACGCTCCGGCATCCACCGGTTCCGGGAGCAGAGACTGTGCCGCGTCGCCTGATGGCGCGCCCGCATCCGGGCTATCGTTGGGGTACATTTCCATCCCTTTCTTTGAATAGAGTCACGCGTGAAACAACAGGAAGAGCAAGTCATTTTATCACAGATTCAAAATATGCCATCCCCACCCATTGGGGGATTATTCGCCGTTGACGCGGCGATGCACATCCTGTCCGCAGGCATCCTGCGATAGAGCTAATCGCCAGAAGCTGTCGGTATGTCATTCCGAATGGAATGAGGAATCTCGATGACTCGAAAAGAGCCTGACACTTGCGAGTAATCGCCCGACACCAAAAATTGACTCGCATCATGGTGCGTGCTAGAATCGGCAATATATACCCAGGTGAAAGAATAGAGTCGTATTTGACATTAATTATCTAGAACGTTCAAACGAAATTAAATAACCCATCCCAATGCCGCCGCGACTTGCCGGCGCATTGCGTTTCCCCGGCGCCCCTCGCCAATAAAGGAACGGTGTTTCCATGCAGAAGCTCATTCACTTTCTCGTCGTGGTTTCTCTGCTCGTCTCGTCCTTTCCGATCAACACGGCTGCGGCGGCGCCGCTCCCTCCCCCGCCCGCCTCTGCCGTCAGCCTGGTTACACCGACCGATTATCTCCCCTACATCGCCGCGCCCAACGCGCAGCCGCTCCTCGCCCCCGCGCCCGCCAGCTTGGGGACGATGTACAACATCCAGGCTGAACTAGCGCAGCCTATCGGCCCTTATCGCACGACCATCACCATTCACGGCGCGGCCGACCTTGCGCGCTTGAAACAGCTCGGCGTCACCATTCTGGCCACGACGCGCGACGCCGCTACCCTCATCGTCGACCGCCTCCAGTTGGAACAGCTCGCCAAGCTCCATTTCATGCCGCTCCACACCGAGCTGACCGCGCGCCTGCACGCCCGCGGCGGCGCGCTGCTACCGAATACGGCAACCACCACCGATATTCTCGCGGCGACGGCGACCGACTCGGACAACGACGGACTGAACGACACGGAAGAGGGGTGGTGGTGCACCGATCCGAACAACCCTGACAGCAACAACGACAAGGTGAGCGATGGCGCGTCCGTGCAGGCCCTGATCGACTGGCTGCAGCACAAGACGACGACACGCCCCGCCTCCGGCAAGCCCTTTGCCGGCTGGCCGCCGGATCATGCCGGCTGCTACGATTCGGACTATGACTCGGTTCCTGACGCGGTCGAGGTGTACGTGCTCGGCCTAAACCCCAACCTGGAATCGACCGCGCACGACAAGTTCGACGATGGACAAAAGCTCTTTGGCATCACCAACTGCCCCGGCAGCGGCGGCGGCTGTGGCTATGGCGCGCTCCCGCGTGCGGTGGACTGGGGCGTGATCTTTTCGCAGATGCCGTCATGGGTGAAACCGCCGTATGACAGCCCGTTTGTCGCGGCGTTTCCAGTACCCGAGGTCTCGGTAATTCCAGGATCCTGGAAGGTTGAGCGCGTAACTACTATCACGACATCAACAGGAGTGATGACTCAGACGACAAACACCTACGCGACAACTGTTACAAGTGGCGAAAGCGATAGTATAGCGAACACGGTAACGTGGAATAACTGGGAAGAAGTATCACAAGCTGTCTCCACGCCACTTAGTGGATCTAACGCATCTAGCAAATCAGCTAGCCCACATATCAAACCACAAATTAACCTTGGAAAAACACTTTGGGGGGGCGTCAAGTTTATCGGCGGAACCTTAGGTGGAGTCGGAGCAGTAGGACTTGAATGCTCAACCGGGATTGGCTGCCTCGCTGTAGGAGCAACTATAGTCGGTGCAGCCGCAGTGGCAAGTTCTGGCTGGGATGACATGAAGGATGGCTGGAATGAAAACCCCGATAAGCAGCTAGCGCCAAACAACGCTCAGAATCAGAAAAATCCAAATACTTATTCCGTTACCAACATCAATAACGCCACTGCATCAGCACAGGCGAATGCTTCTATTACACTCAACCAAAACCTTGACGTTTCCGGCGTCGTCAGTTCCCTTGACGGCGTGCAGTATGCCATCAATCAACAGGGTGCTCTTCTTTCGCGTGGTCTGCACGACATTAGTTTTGCCATTTCTCAGCCACGGCTAACGGAGACGCATACTAACGGGCATTCGTGGGGAGGGGCGCAAACAACGACACATACAGTTCTTGAGGAGCATTCAATTTCTCAAGGGCAGGCTTTTGCCACGTCACAAAGTTGGAGTACGGCTTACGGAGTTGATTCGAGTTACGCAGCGAATCTGACATTCAACTATACAGTCAAGAACACTGGCTCTGACTATGCGCGCGAAATTTCCGGTCTCACTTTCAATATTTTTCTCGGCGATGATCCCAATCCGATTATTACATATCCTGCCTGGCAACAGTTCCCAAATGGGACGCTATCGAATGTTTTTCCTGGCGATATTCTTACCTTTGCCTCTACTCCGCCTGTCCATCTAACGCTAGATCAAATGCGACGCATCGACCTACAGAGTTTTGATTAATTAATGTCCGGAAGGCTCTCGGATGTGCGATAATGTGCAGTATGAGACCTTTCGGTACAACTCAGCAACTGGCAAGACGACGTCAGCGCGCCCGCCGCTTGCTGCGG
>JBAVQS010000171.1:0-10944 GCA_049694275.1 Anaerolineae bacterium
CGCACAAGATCGGCGGTGCGATAACCCGCCGTCAGCGTCTCGTCCACGGCGCGTTCGATAGCCGCTGCGTCCGCCTCCCGATTCAGCGAATACCGCAGCAGCATCGCCCCGCTCAGAATCGAGCCGAGCGGGTTGGCAATCCCCTTCCCCGCGATATCGGGAGCCGATCCGTGAATCGGTTCATAGAGCCCGCGCGTCCCCGACCCCAGCGAGGCAGAGGGGAGCAAGCCCATCGAACCGACCAGCACCGCCGCCTCGTCTGTGAGAATATCGCCAAAGGTATTCTCGGTGACAACCACGTCGAACTGGGACGGCGAAGAGACGAGCCGCATCGCCGCCGTATCGACCAGGAGATGATCGAGCGTGATATGCGGATGAGCTTTGCCCACCTCCGTTGCCAGCTCGCGCCACAGCCGGGAGGTCGCAAGGATGTTCGCTTTGTCCACACTCGTCACCTTGCACCGGCGCGGAGCGGCCAGCCGGAACGCCAGTTCCACGATCCGCTTGATCTCGTAATCATGGTATTCAAGCGTATCGACCGCGCTGTGGTGATTATCCGTTATCCGACGTTCCTTCGGCTTGCCGAAATACAGCCCGCCGGTCAGCTCGCGGACGACGATAAAATCCACCCCCTCCAGCTTTTCGGGACGCAGGGGCGAGATTGAGACGAGCGCCGGGTGCGGCTTGACCGGGCGCAGGTTGGCGAACAGATGCAGCGCCTTGCGAATCTTGAGTAACCCATCCTCCGGACGCGTCGCAGCGCGGGGATCATCCCACTTGGGCCCGCCGACCGCGCCGAGCAGCACCGCATCCGCACTCTCACACGCCTGAAGCGAGTCATCGGGCAGCGCGCTCCCGGTTGCATCGATCGCGCAGCCGCCAATCAGCTTTTCCTCAAACTCGAACGTCTGGCCCGTTTTCTGTGCGACGGCTTGGAGCACACGCACCGCCTGGTGCGTCACCTCCGGGCCAATGCCATCGCCGGGTAAAGTAACGATTTTAGTGGTCATCATCGCGTTACGCAGGGACGGGGTTAGCCACCGCCAATCCATACTCGATCGCGTCGGCCAGCGCCAGCCAGCTTGCTTCGATAATGTTCGTGCTCGCGCCCACCGTGCTCCAGCGCCGCACATGATTGGCCGTATCGATGAGCACCCGCGTCGTCGCGCCGGTCCCCGCGTGCCCGTCGAGGATGCGCACTTTGTAATCGGTCAGTTGAAACTGACCGAGCGCCGGATAATGGCTCGCCAGCGCCTTGCGCATCGCCTGGTCCAGTGCATCCACCGGGCCGTTCCCTTCCGCCGCCGTATGCACCACCTCGCCGTTCACGCGCAACTTGACATTTGCCTCCGCCACCATACCGCGCCGGTCCCGATGCTCGACAACGGTGAGATAATCGATGAGCTCAAAGAATGGGACATAGTCAGGCGCCGCGCGGCGCAGGAGCAGTTCCACCGAGGCATCTGCCCCTTCGAAATGATACCCGCGTGCCTCCAGCTCCTTGATCTGTTGCAACACCTTGGCCGTCCGCGGGTCGCGTTCGTCGACCGAGAAATGGAACTCTTCCGCCTTGCTCAACAGGTTGCCGCGCCCCGCGAGCTCCGAAACCACCACGTGCGTCGCATTCCCGACCATTTCCGGGTCGATGTGCTGATAGCTCATCGGGTTGCGCCGCTGGGCCGCGACGTGAATGCCCCCTTTGTGTGCGAACGCGTTCCGTCCCACATAGGCCATATGCTCGTCCGGCGCGATATTGGCGATCTCGGCGACCGCCCGCGCCATCGCCGTCAGCTTGCCCAGATGGTCAGCGGGCAGGCAGGTATAGCCCATCTTCAGTTCGAGGTCCGGGATGATCGCGCACAGGTTGGCATTCCCGCACCGCTCCCCATAGCCGTTGATCGTCCCCTGGACCAGGGCGCAGCCGGCGCGAATCGCGGTGAGGGAGTTGGCAACCGCGAGCTCGCTGTCATTGTGCGTGTGAATGCCAATCATCGTCTGAGGGAACCTTGCCTTGACCGCTTTGACCGCCTCGTCAATCTGCCAGGTGAGGCTGCCGCCGTTCGTATCGCACAACGTCAGCGAATCGGCATGGCCGTCCACCGCCGCCTGGAGCGTCGATAGAGCGTATTCCGGATTGGCGCGATACCCATCGAAAAAGTGCTCGGCATCATAGATGACCTCGCGCCCGGCCGCCTTGAGACACGCCAGGCTCTCGCGGATGAGGCGCAGGTTCTCGTCAAGCGTCGTCCGGAGCACCTCTTCGACGTGCAGGGTCCACGTCTTGCCGACGACGGTCACCACCGGCGTCTCAGCGTCAAGCAGGGCGCGGATGTTCGCATCATCGGCCGGGGCAGCCCCGACCCGACAGGTCGAGCCGAACGCCGCCACCCGGGCGTGCTTGAATGGGTACGACCGAACCCGTTCAAAAAACTCGACATCCTTGGGATTGGAACCCGGCCAGCCCCCTTCGATGTAATCGACGCCCACGTCATCGAGCAGTTTGGCGACGCGCAGTTTGTCGTCGCAGGTGAGAGAAAGTCCTTCGCGTTGTGTGCCATCGCGAAGGGTTGTGTCATAGATTAGAATTTTGTTCATATTTGTATGGATGATTACGGTCGGCGTCCGCCGAAAACCGCCAGTTCGAATACTTTAAAATAGCAATCGACGTCCTGAAATCCGATGGCTCTCAGCCATTCACATTGCATCTCGACCGGGGCCAAAATGTTCGCGACCTTGTCCGGACGGTGGACAAACTCATCGGCAACCTGGGCGCGGCTCGTGCTCGCGCCATTGCGATGATGATAGGCATAGAGTGAATCGATGAGTAAATCATCCGCCAGCGCCCCCACCCACGCGGAGGGAGAGGCGACGTGCTCGATATTGATAAAGATGCCGCTTGGCCGTACCAGCTCGAATATCTGGCGATAAAGTGCACGCTTGAGTGTGTGCGGCAGGTGATGGATTGCAAACCCCGAAATGACGGCGTCCACCGGTCCATTCTGCTGCGCACTGTTCACCCAGTCGCTCGTCCCCAGATCGGCCAGAACAAACGTGATCTGTCCGGGCTTACTGGTCTTGGCCCGGGCCGCGTCGAGCATCGGCTCGGAGAAATCGACCAGCGTCCCGCGCGCCGCCGGATATTGCGACAGCAGCGCCCGCGAGAGGATGCCATCCCCACAACCGAGGTCGACAAACCTTTCGACCGGTTCACCGCGCGCCCGGATGATTTGCAGCATGACATCAATCTGTTCGGCCGCGAATGGAATGCCGCCGCGCACCCCCTCCAGAAAGGTGTGCGCGAGCGCCTCGGTTTTCCAGACTACATCCTGGCGACTGCTCATACCGCGTGCGCCGTTTCGTAAGACTGAATCGCCGGCTCGTGTTGCAGCAGATACCCCATCTCGTCGACGCCGTTCAACAGGCAGAGCTTGCTAAACGGATCGATGGGAAATTCAGCCTTGCGCCCGCCGGGCAGTAACACCGACTGGCTCGCCAGGTCGATGGTGAGCTCGACCTCGGGAATCTCCGCCACGAGGTCGAACAGGTCGCGGTGCGTTTCCGGATCGACGACAATCGGGAGTAGACCATTCTTGAGCGCATTGTTCTTGAAAATGTCCGCGAACGAGGTGCTGATGATTGCACGGAATCCAAATCCGCACAGCGCCCACGGCGCATGTTCGCGGGAACTGCCGCATCCAAAGTTATTGCCGGCGATCAGGATCTGCGCGCCCTGCGCCCGGGGCTGGTTCAGCGGAAAGTCAGGGCGCGGGTTGCCTTTAGCATCATACCGCCAATCATTAAAGAGATATTGTCCGAGCGCCTGCTTGTCGGTAATTTTCAGGAACCGCGCCGGGATCACCTGGTCGGTATCGATATTTTCGTTCGGCAGTGTGACGACGCGGCCGGTAAACGTGGTTATCTTTTCCATATGGATTGATGGACGCGTAGGGGCAATGCCTTGCGACCAAAGGGAGTCCCCGTTGGATGCTCGCCCAGGCCAGGGCACCCACAAGGGATTGCCCCTACATCTAGACGAGCAACGTCCGGGGATCGGTGAGAACACCCTGAACAGCCGACGCCGCAGCCGTCAGGGGACTCGCGAGAAAGGTTCTTCCGCCCTGTCCCTGCCGCCCCTCGAAATTCCGATTGCTTGTCGAGACACAATATTGCCCCGGTTCAAGTTGATCGCCATTCATCGCAATACACATGCTGCAGCCGGCCTCACGCCATTCCGCGCCGGCGGCCATAAAGACCTCGTGCAGCCCTTCCGCTTCGGCCTGGCGCTTGACCTGCTGCGAGCCGGGCACGACGAGCACGCGCACATTGGGCGCCACATGCTTGCCACGCAGCACCTGCGCCGCAAGCCGCAGATCGGCGATGCGCGAGTTGGTGCAGCTGCCGATAAAGACCACGTCGATCGGCTGGCCGAGGAGCGGTTTACCAGGGGTCAGCGCCATATAGCTCAGCGCCTTTTCCAACGCCGCCCTTTGGCTGCTGTCCGCCACGCGTCCCGGATCGGGCACCCGTGCGGTAATCGGTGCGCCCATCCCCGGATTGGTTCCATAGGTGATCATCGGCTCTAGTGCGCCGGCGTTGAGCGTCACCGTCTTGTCAAAAGTCGCCCCATCATCTGTGGGCAGAGCCCGCCAGCGCGCCAGCGCGGCATCCCACGCCGGACCTTTGGGCGCAAACTCGCGCCCGGCCAGGTAATCGAACGTCGTATCGTCAGGCGCAATCATGCCGGCGCGTGCGCCCCCTTCGATGCTCATATTACAGATCGTCATGCGCCCTTCCATCGAGAGCGCGCGGATCGCCGGACCGCTGTATTCGATGACGTGGCCGGTGCCGCCGTCGACGCCGATCTCGGCGATCAACGCCAGGATAATATCCTTGGCGGTGACGCCGGGCGCAAGCGTCCCCTCGACGCGCACATTAAAGGTCTTGGGACGGCGCTGCAAGAGGCACTGTGAAACGAGTACATGCGCCACTTCGCTGCTGCCAATCCCAAAGGCGAGCGCGCCGAACGCGCCGTGCGTCGCCGTATGGCTGTCGCCGCACACGATTGTCAGCCCAGGCTGCGTCAGCCCCAACTCGGGGCCAATGACATGCACAATTCCCTGCTGTGCGCTGCTCCGGTCGTACATCCGGATGCCAAAATCGCGCGCATTCTTGTACATCAACTCGACCTGCTTGGAGGCCAGCACATCGGCGATCGGCCGGTCGCGCCGGGTCGTCGGAATCGAGTGATCGACCGTCGCGACGGTTCGATCCGGCCGCCGGACGGTCAGTCCGCGTGAGCGCAGTTCGGCAAATGCCTGGGGCGAAGTCACTTCGTGGACGAGATGAAGGTCAATATAGAGGATGCTCGGCGCGCCCGGTTCCTGGCCGACGATGTGTGCATCCCAGATCTTGTCAAAGAGAGTACGAGGGGCCATCAGGAGGCAACCTCCAGAGCTGAGTGTTGTGCATGCACGCGCGGGCTCTGCTCTGTGCCGAGCAGTTTGTTGAGCGCGGCGAGATAGGCTTTGGCCGACGCGACGATAATGTCTGTGTCTGCGCCGTGCCCACCCAATGACCGCGTGTCGTCCTCGCGCGCCTGGATGCGGACCGTCACTTCGCCCAGCGCGTCAATCCCTTCGGTCACCGCGTGGACGCTAAATTCGAGCAGCGTATTCGGCGCGCCGACAATCCCATCGATCGCCTTGTAGGTCGCATCCACCGGGCCGGTTCCAACTGCGGCCTGGACATGGGAGGCGCCATCCGGCCCGCGCAGGCGCACCGTCGCGGTGGGCATACCGGGACGGCCGCTGGTAACCACCATATCTTCGAGCGTATAGATCTCTTTCGGCTGGTAAAACTCGTCGGCAATGAGCGCTTCGAGATCGGCGTCCGTGATGCTTTTCTTTTTATCGGCCAATTCCTTGAACCGCTTGAACGCCTGGTTGAGATCGGCCTCGCCGAGCGCATAGCCCAGTTCGGTCAGCCGCGCCTGGAGCGCGTGCCGCCCGGAATGTTTGCCGAGAACGAGCTGCGATGCCGACAGGCCCACCGTCTCGGGGCGCATGATCTCGTACGTCATCTGATTCTTGAGCATCCCATCCTGGTGGATGCCGGCTTCGTGCGCAAAAGCATTGGCGCCGACAATCGCCTTGTTCGGCTGGACCGGGATGCTGGTATAGTTGGCAACCATGCGCGAAGCCCGCGCAATCTGCGTGGTATCAATGTTGGTCTGCATGCCAAACACCGCGGGCCGGGTGTGCATCGCCATGACCACCTCTTCCAGCGAGGTATTGCCGGCGCGTTCGCCAATCCCGTTGATGGTCACTTCGGCCTGGCGCGCGCCCGCGCGCAAACCGGCGAGCGTGTTCGCCGTCGCCATGCCGAGATCGTCGTGGCAGTGCACCGACCAGATCACCTTGTCCGACCCGACCGTGTTCTGAATGAGCCCCGCAATCAGCCCGCCAAATTCTTCGGGCGTGGTATAACCGACCGTATCCGGAATGTTGAGCGTGGTCGCCCCGGACTGGATGGCCACTTCGAGCACTTCGCACAGGTATTCGGGGTCGGAGCGGCCTGCGTCCTCGGGCGAAAATTCGACATCGTCGCACAGGGACCGCGCATAAGCGACCATCTCGCGCACGCGCTCGACCACCTCTTCGCGCGTCATCTTTAACTTGTACTTGAGGTGAATATCGCTGGTCGCCAAAAAGGTGTGGATGCGCGGGTGCTGGGCATGGCTCACCGCCTCCCAACACTTGTCAATGTCCGGCTTGTTCGCGCGGGCAAGCCCGGCAATGACCGGCACGCGCGGATGCGTATCGGTCGGATTCCCGACCTCCTGGGCAATCCGCTTGACCGCCTCCAGGTCGTCGGGCGAAGCGGCCGGAAAACCGGCTTCGATAATATCGACGCCGAGGCGCGCCAGTTGGCGGGCAATCTCCAGCTTTTCGGCGCTGGTCAGGGACGCGCCCGGCGATTGTTCGCCATCGCGCAGGGTCGTATCAAAAATGCGAATGGAATTGGAATCAACACTCATGGTGCATTAGGGGGGTCAACATGCGACGCACCTCTCTTTCCTTCCCTCTCTCCTGACAACTTGCAGTTCGGTGTCAGGAGAGAGGACGGGGAGTGAGTCCGTGCGTCGCCTGTTGACGAGAGTCGAAAGGGTTAGGTATTCTCGTCGATGACGACCGGATCGAGGAACGGCATCATCGAGCGCAGTTCCTTGCCGACCTTTTCGATCGGATGATTACGTTCTTCCTTGCGCTTTTCGTTGAACCACGGACGTCCGGCCTCGTTCTCCGCAATCCATTTCTGGGCGTAGGTGCCATCCTGAATGTCGGTCAGGATTTTATGCATCGCGCCATAGGTCTCTTCGGTGACGATGCGCGGCCCGCCGGTATAATCGCCATGCTCGGCCGTGTCGCTGACGGAATAACGCATATAGCTCAACCCGCCGCGATAAATCAGGTCGACAATCAGCTTGAGCTCGTGCATACATTCGAAATACGCGACTTCGGGTTGATAGCCCGCCTTGACCAGCGTTTCGAACCCGGCCTTGATGAGCGCGCTGACGCCGCCGCAAAGGACCGACTGCTCGCCGAATAGATCCGTCTCGGTCTCTTCTTTAAAGGTGGTCTCTAACACCCCCGCTCGCGTCCCGCCAATCGCCTTGGCATACGCCAGCGCATCTTCCTTGGCATGGCCGCTGGCATCCTGCTCGACCGCCAGCAGCATCGGCACGCCGCCGCCCTCTGTAAACACCTCGCGCACCCGGTGCCCCGGCGCCTTGGGCGCAATCATCGAAACGTCGACATCCGCCGGCGGAACGATGCGGTCAAAGCGAATATTGAATCCGTGCGCAAACATGAGGGTCTTGCCCTTTTTCATCGACTGGACCATGAACTGGTCGTACAGCTCTTTTTGCCCGACGTCCGGCGTCACGATCATGATCACGTCCGCTTCGGCGGCCGCCTCGGCAACCGACTTGACAGTTAGCCCTTGCGCCTCAGCCTTTGCCCTGGACTTGCTCCCCTCATGCAGGCCGACGATCACCTTGACGCCGCTATCGCGCAGGTTCAGCGCATGTGCGTGCCCCTGGCTCCCATAACCGATGACGGCGACCGTCCGCCCGTTCAGGCGTGCGACATCCGCATCCTTGTCGTAATAGATTTTCGCCATTCGTTTCCTCTTGTAAAGGTTATCTAGACTGAGCCTACCCCATCGGCGTGATGGCCGTTGCCATTCCCATTCCCGTTCTTGTGCGCCGGCCACTGCTCACTGCCCAGCATGTGATGCCCATTGGCATTCGTGCCCCGCACCATGGCAACCTGGCCCGTCCGGACCATCTCGATAATGCCGCGCGGGCGAAGCAGGTCGATCAAGCCGTTTATCTTGTCTTCATCGCCGGTAATCTCGATAATAACGGAATCGGGCGACACATCCACGATCTTGCCGCGAAAGATCTCGGCGAGCTGGTTGATTTCACCTAGCGCCGCAGGGGTCGCGCGAACCTTGATCAGCGCCAGGTCGCGCATCACGGTCGGGAGATGGGTCACGTCCTGCACGTCGACGACGTTGACCAATTTCTCCAGGTTCGCCTCGACCAGCGCCGGCGCGGTCTGCTCGGTATCGACAAGAATGGTCATGCGCGAGAGATGCGCCTCGTGCGTGCCGCCGACGGTCAGGCTCTCAATATTGAACGCGCGCCGGCGAAACAGGCTCGCCACGCGATTCAGCACCCCGGGTTTGTCTTCGACAATTGCGACCAGTGTATGTTTCATTTTGCTCCTTCCAGCGCGGGGTTCTCTTCCGACGCGGGGCGGCGAATCATGTCTTGCAAGTCTGCGCCGGCCGGAACCATCGGATAGACCGAGTCCTCCTGCACCACACGAAAATCGATGAGCACCGGACCGGGAGTCGTGCGCGCTTGCCGGACCGCCGCTTTCACCTGATCGCGCTGGGTGACGCGGATTGCGGGAATCCCATACGCATCGGCCAGCTTGCAGAAATCGGGGCTCAGAATCGGCGTGGCGGCATAGCGGCGACCATAGAAAAACTCTTGCCACTGGCGCACCATTCCAAGATAACCGTTATTGATGATGGCGATATTGACGTTGAGCCCTTCCTGCACCAGCGTCGCCAGTTCGGCCTGGGTCATCTGGAACCCGCCATCGCCCGCCACAACCCAGACTTCGCTCTCGGGTCGCGCAAACTTGGCGCCGATTGCCGCCGGGAGCGCAAAGCCCATCGTGCCCAGGCCGCCGGAGGTGATGAGCGAACGCGGTTCGTCGTGCAGATAATACTGCGCCTCCCACATCTGATGCTGCCCCACGTCGGTGACAACGAGCGCGCTCCCTGAGGTCTCATGCCACAGGTCGCTGATGACGTGCGCGGCCAGGAGATTGTCGCCAACGTCGCGGTTGACAATATCCCGTCCTTCCGTGTCCTTGCGCCATTCGCCGATCTGCCCGCGCCATACTTCGCGCGTGGCGGGAGCCACCAGCGGCAGGAGCTTTTCCAGCGTCTCGCGCACATCGCCCAGCAGCGGCAGGTCCACGTGCACGTTCTTGCCGACCTCGGAAGGATCGATTTCGAGGTGAATCTTTTTCGACTTTTTGCTGTACGATTTCAGATTACCGGTCACCCGGTCGTCAAAGCGCATCCCCATGGCGATCAGGACGTCGGCCTGCTGCACCGCATGATTGGCATACGCCTCACCGTGCATCCCCATCATGCCGAGGCAGAGCGGATGCTGCGCGGGAAACGTGCCAATGCCCAGCAAGGTTAGCGCCACCGGGATCTGGGTCTTTTCCGCAAATTCGCGCACGAGGTCCATGGCGCCGCTCAGCAAGACGCCGTGCCCGACCAGGAGCACTGGCCGCTCGGCCTTGTTGATCCATTCGGCCGCCTGGGCAAGATCACTCTGCGAAATTGAGCGCACCTTGGCGCGCGGGTAGGGAATCTCATTGTCGGGATAGACAAACTCACAGCGGGCGTTCTGCACATCCTTGGGCACATCAATCAACACCGGACCTGGGCGGCCGGATCGCGCAATATGAAACGCCTCGCGAACCGTTTCGGCCAGTTCGCTCACGTGCGTGACCAAATAGTTGTGCTTGGTGATGGGCAAAGTCACGCCGGTCACATCCGTCTCTTGAAAAGCATCCGACCCGAGGACCGATGTGCCAACCTGGCCGGTAATGCAAACGATGGGCGACGAGTCGAGCATCGCCGTCGCGATCCCGGTCGTCATATTCGTCGCGCCGGGACCGCTTGTCGCAATCGCCACGCCGACCTTGCCGGATGCGCGTGCATAGCCATCCGCCATGTGGGCTGCGCCCTGCTCGTGTCGCACCAGCACATGGTGAATCGGATAGTTGAGCATTGCGTCATAGGTCGGGAGGATCGCGCCGCCGGGGTATCCGAATACCACTTCGACCCCTTCACGGACAAGGCATTCCCAAATGATTTGTGCGCCTGAAAGAATGGGCATAGTTGCTCCTAAGTTATTTTGGTTGTCATTGCGGGAATTGCTTCGCTCCGTTCGCAATGACGCTGGGTTAATTACGGTTCGCGCAACACAGCACCGGTGCTGGCGCTCGTGACAAAATGGGCATAACGCTTGAGCCATTTGCTATCGATGGCATGGGGCTGAAAGGGCCGCTCGGCCAACCGGCGTTGGATCTCGTCCGCGGAGAGTTCGACGTCGAGCGTATAGTTCACGAGATCAACGCGGATCATATCGCCATCCCGCAACGCCCCGATGGGACCGCCGGAAGCGGCTTCTGGCGAGACATGCCCGATGCACGCGCCGCGGGTGCCGCCGCTAAAGCGGCCATCCGTGATGAGCGCCACCTTGTCCCCCAGCCCCATCCCCATAATCGCGGATGTGGGCGAGAGCATCTCTTGCATCCCCGGCCCGCCGCGCGGCCCCTCGCCGCG
>JBAVQS010000172.1:0-8162 GCA_049694275.1 Anaerolineae bacterium
CGGTGCGCGCCTCCCGACAACAAGCCGCTGCCGGGCGAATTCGCTAACTGCCGCCCCTATCTCTATCAGGAATTTGGATTGCTGCCCAACGTCAAGGTTGTGATTGGCCTCGGCCAGATTGGCTTTAACGCCGCGCTCGACGTATTGCAAGCGCACGGCGTGGCGCTCCCCAAACCTCGACCCAGGTTCGGTCACAACGTCCTCTACCGCATCGGCGATTATTCGGTGATCGGCACCTATCACCCCAGCCGTCAGAACACCAACACCGGCAGGCTGACCCGCCCGATGTTCGATGCGGTGTTTAAAAGAGCAAGGAAAGAGCTGTCTAGTTGAGACCGGGTCTGACTGATGCCGTCGCGCCTATGCTTAAGCACCATCTGTTCCGAAATATCCTGACGACCTTGCTCCTGTTGGCTGCCGTCGCGCTGTCGGCATTGATCGTCGCCTCTCAGTGGTTTCCACTTGCTCCCGCTGGCGCTGGGCCTCTCGCCCGGTATGCGCCGGTGCACGATGGCAGCTCGAGCCTGACGACGAGCTATGATGCTCAAGGAACCGTGCTATCCTGGATCAGCACGAACCTGCGCGTGATCCCTGTCGAACTTGCGCTGGGCGGTGATTTGCCATCCGCTCCGCGCGCGGAGATCGAGAAATTTCTACGCAAGCCGGGTGAAACCACCGTGACGGACGTGGAGGCGCTGGCGCGCCTGGCAAGCGGAGAGATCTATACGAGCCAGAGCGTGCAGGTCACAGCCGCCGGCGCACTCCAACGCACAGAGTATTTATACCTGCGCGACGCGGTCGGCGACTATTTGATTGCGCTCTATTCGCCGGGGGGTAACCAGGCGCTGGTTTTTGATCCGCCCGCGCTCGTGCTGCCATCCGATGTAGGGCCAAAGCGCGCCTGGAGCACGCAGGGCGTGTGGGGCAATCTGGATTACGTATGGCGCGCCCGCGTGCTTGACGCCAAGCCTTTTGCAAACGAATTGGGCAAATGGAACGACTGTCTATTGATCGAGACCACGACGACGTACTCGCGACAGGCGTACAAGAACGAATCAACCGATCGGTCCTGGTACTGCGAGTCCGCTGGCGTGGTGACAAGTCAGGAATTTGCAGCGGATGGCGCGATGACCGCGCACAGTGTAACGGTTCCGGCAGGCGGCGTCATTCCCAATGTTCCGGCGCATGTGCCCGCCGCCGCGACGACTTTCACTCCGACGCAGGCCGTTTCCAGCGCCTGGCAGCTCTCAACGCTCGCGCGGCTGGGGCGTATTGTCGACGCGGGCGAGAATACGATTCCACCCACATGGATTCCGACCGATCCGCCGCTGGTCCTGGCGGCGAGTAACGATCAGGATCTCGTCGCGTATGACCTGCAGGGCGGGGGCTGGCGTTTTCATACGGGCGGCGTCATCTTTGGCCCTCCGGCGTTTGACGCGGCGCGTGGGCGCATTTATTTCGGATCGAGCGACAAACGGCTCTATGCCGTGGACACCCGGGGTCTGTTCCTTTGGGCCTTTTCAACCGGCGATAATGTCGCCGGCCGCCCCGTCGTCATGGGCGGCACCGTCGTATTCGGCAGCGAAGACCGGAATGTGTACGGCGTGGACGCCGATTCGGGCCGAATGCGGTGGAGGATGCGCACAAACGGCCCCGTCGTCTCTTCGCCGGCTGCATCGGGGTCGCTGGTCGTGATTGGCTCGGATGATGGGACTGTGTACGGCATTGACGTGGCGACGCCCAAATTGGCCTGGCAGTTCGGCACAGGCGGCGCGGTCGAAGCGCCCGTCGTGATGGGGGAACAGGTCGCGTACATTGCGAGCCGTGATGGCAATGTCTATGCACTCGATGCCGCCAGCGGCCAGCCGATTTGGAGCGTGAACATCGGCAACCGTGTCGTGCTACGGAGCGCGCCCGCGCTGAGCGCCGACTATCTTTATGTGACCGATGGTGATGGACAACTGACGGCGATTGAGCGACGGACGGGAAAAATTGCACGGCGAAACAGTCAAGCCGTCTATGTGGGGACGCCGGCGGTTGTCGGCGACGCGGTGATTGTCTCCGGGGCAGATGGCCGGGTCTATCAGTTGAGCCTCGATCTCGTTTCACAAAGCACCTGGCGCGCCACAGACGAGGGCGCGAAATTTATTTTCGGCCCGGTGTCCGGCGGCGACGCATTATGGCTGGGCGACAATCTTGGCTATGTGCGACGGCTTGGGCGTCTCACCGCGCCCACAGCGCTCACGTCCCTGTGGACGCATTCGAATCAAGCGGGGAATTTTACGACCACGCCGGCGCTCTATCAGGACCAGGTGATTGCACTCGACGAGAGCAACAAACTCTACCGGATCGATCCCTTGACCGGCCGTGCGCAAGATTTGGCGCAGCTCGACAACAACCCCCGAACGTTCAAGCCAGCGCCGGTAGTCGCGGGCAATACGCTGCTCACGGTGATCAATGACAAACTGTATGCGACGGACCTCCGTGACGGCAAATTGCTCTGGACTTTTCCGGGCAGCGGGGTGAGCCTATTCCCGGTCCTCGTTGCGAATGACACGGTGTTGTGGCTCACGCGTTCGGTGGCGCTAGATAACGCGCCGGGCGTGTTGCAGGCGCTGAATATCGCCACCGGCGCGCCACGTTGGACGGCAACCCTGGGCGTCATTCCCTACACCGGCGGAATCGTCGCTCGAAATGGAATCGTTTATATCAACACCCCACCGACGGCATTCGATCTGGCGACTGGCAAACAGTTATGGGCCAGCCCACTGACCGGTTTTGGCCTGGGTGGTCCCGTGTTGAATACACAAGGCGATGAGTTGTTTTCTGCCTTTACGGATGGCGCGAAAATGTGGATTCTAGCTCTTGCGCCGCGCGATGGAAGCATCCAATGGCAGGCTGAGATTCAGCAACAGCGAGTCAGCCCGTTCGAATCGCTGTGGGTAAGCGGCGACCTGGTGATCGCGTCGTTATCCGGTTCTGCTGCCGGCGCCGGCGGTGTGATCGCGTTCGACGCGGCGAGCGGCCAGCTCCGTTGGCGGTATGCGTCGCCGGTCACGCGCGTGGGCAGCCTTCTGGTAGAGCGCGGCCGGGTCTGGTTTCTGCTTCAGGATGGTCAGGCGCTCGCATTGGATGCCCAGACTGGCAAACTCTCGGCGTCTTACCGGGATATTGAAATGAATCTGGATGAGCTGGGCGCATTCGCACACCCGGTACTGTTGAATGGCGTGCTCGTCGCGCCGCAGGGCTACCGGGTGACCGGATTGGCTGTGACGGACCAATGAAAAACGCGACCCGGGATTCCTTTCAACGCTGGCGCCCCACGCGACAAACCTTTGTCGCATTCGCCGGCCTGCTTTCGGCTCTCACTTTCGGGGCAGTGCGTGATTTTGTGTGGCGCGATTTGCGTGAGGGGCTAATCAGCCTGCGGGGGCTGGCGTGGACAACACGGTTCCTCATCCTGCTAGGATTCGGGTTGCTCTTGACCATGCTTGGCGCGCTCTTGTTCAGCGACGCATGGCGTGCGAACGCAGATCTGCTGGCGCTATCCACCGATCTCAACACTGTTGGGCGCGGCGCACTCTTACCCACCGCGCTCGCGCCGCTGACCCTGTTGCTCCTGGCCGTGGCATGGAGTTTTGCGCTGGCGGGTGTGTTGCACGCGCTGCCGCTGTTACGAATCATTGTGCTGCTGCTGTATGAATTGACTGCCGCCACCTGGCTCAGCCTGGCGCTTGGGCAGGGATTGAGTGGGATGCTCAACGCGGGCGCGCTAGGGTTGGCGCTGGCGCTGCTGGCGGCCATACCGCTTTTTTTCGCGGCGCGCTGGCGAGCGCCGGCGCAGCCGCCGGGCGAATTTGCTTTCCTACTCCTCACCAGCGCGACGACGCTGGCGGCCGCGCACGCGCTCACCGCAGCCGATCAGTCGGGCATCCCGCTGGACATTGTGACTCTCGAAAGTAATCTGGGTTTCCTCGGTGGATTCATCACGCCGCTGCTCCTGCTCATCGGCGTAGAAATTGCAGACTTTGCGCGCGAGGCTGCAACGTGGACGACGGAGTTGATTACTCTGCGCCTGCCACGCGCGGCGACCCTGTTCGCGCTGCTGGGGTTGGTGGTCTGGCGCGCTCAGCAAGTGTTTGCCGAAGTCGTTCAGCGCGTGCAGCTCAATGGCTGGCAGGCCGAATGGTCTCAATACCTCGGCGCGTTTGGCGAGGTGTGCCTCATCGGCGTTATCTGGCTGCTCGTCAAACGTCTCGATCCAACGGGTGCCGAATTGAATGCGCGCAAAATCGGTCAAGCGCTCGCGCGCGTCTCGCTGCCATTGATCCTGTTCTATAGCGGCGTTGCGCTTGTGACCTTTGTGCTGCTTGATTTCGCGGCCGCTTTGCCCCAGGTCGGTATTGGATTGCCGTTGCAAGAAGACCTGGTTCGAATCGCGAGCCGGATGGAGCAGTTGCTCAGCGATCCATGGCATTTGCTGATTATCGTGCTGGCCTCGTTGGCCGGTGGGGTATTGGCGCGACGGGGTCAGGCCGCGCCGGGCTTGTATCTTGCGATGTTTGGAGCGGTCAATCTGTGGGGCTATTTGACCACGCCGGGCAATGCGCTGAGTCTGGTCAGCTGGTATGGCCCGGAACCGTTAGATTTTGGACTCGTCGTAATCCTCTTGCTGTTCGCCCTGTCGTGGGTGATACGGAGACAATTGACCGCGGTACGAGTGGGGAGTTTAATCTTTTTGCTCTTGCTTACACTGCTATTGCGACAAACGGATTTTATCGCAAACCGCTTTAGTCCATTTCTGTCCGTCGCCGGCGTCGGGTTTATCGCGTTCGGCGTCGCGTGGGACGCTCTGACGGCGGGTTCGTGGACGAACCAGGGGACGCCGGGGCTGCCACGCACCAGTCGCATTCTGCTCTATCTGGGTTACATCTTGCTGACGGTTACACTGGTCAATTGGGCGCTCACCTCTCACAACCTGACCATGTTGGGTCAATTGACTGGAGAAATTGCCATCTCCGGATTGAACGGCTTGGGACGCCCGCTCCTGTACACCGTTTTTGCCGTGACTCTGGCGACGCCTCACCCCACTGGTTCTGTGTTACCCGCCGCGGAAGCGCTCGAAACCAAGAGTGATGAGCGTGCCTGGCCTTAGCCATCCAATTTTTGACAATTCGGGCAATAGTGCGTTCCCCGTTGCCCGACCACCGTTTTGATGATTGGCGTCCCGCAGCGATAGCACGGCTCGCCGGTTCTTCCCACCGCGCGCAAATCTTCCTGAAACTGGCCGCTCATCCCATTAATGCGCTTGTAGGTAATGTCGATGCTCGTCCCCCCGACGCCGATGGCTTTTTTGAGCACGCGGCGGATCGCGGTATAGAGCACGCCGATCTCTGCGTCACTCAATGTCGAGACCTCGCGCAGAGGATGAATGCGCGCATACCAGAGGGACTCGTCGGCATAGATATTGCCCACACCCGCGATGAATGACTGGTTGAGAAGCAGCGGTTTGATGCGCCCCTTGTGCTGGCGGATGCGCTGGGCGAACTCTTTTTTTGTGATCTCGAACGGTTCGGGGCCAAGCTTGCCGGTGACGATCTCGGGATCATTCACCAGCCACATGCGGCCAAACTTGCGCGGGTCGCGAAAGCGAAGCTCGCGCCCATCGTCCAACTGCAAGGCGACATGCACGTGCTTGTCGCGCTTTTCCTCCGGTTGGTGAAAGCGAAAGCCGCCGGTCATGCGGAGATGAACAAGCAGATATCGGGTCGGATCGTCAGATGGTTGGCTAGTCGTATAGTCGGACGGCGGTTCGGCTGCTCTGCGACTAGCAAGAGTCCCCGTGGGACGATTGTCCGTCTGCGGTCGTCCGCCTTCCGTCGCCTCCAGCACAAACACCAGATACTTGCCGCGCCGGTTGATCTCGCGAATTCGGTAGCCGACGATCTCGCGCGTAAAGACGCGCATCGACGGTTGTGCGATGGTGCGGCGCCAGTGGACGGCGGCCGCGGTAATGGCATGGCCGACCAAATGGGGGCGCAGGTCGCGAACAGTCGTTTCGACTTCGGGTAATTCAGGCATACTATTTTCCGTTGACCTCGACATTCGCCAACGCTTCGAGCGCCTTGACGAGCGCATGGTTGCCTTCGTCGCCGAGGCCGCGCGTCTCGACCGCTTGATAGAGCTGGTGAGTGAGAGCAGCGCCGGGGAGGGGCAGGTTCAACTGGCGTGCGGCGTCGAGCACGAGGCGCAGGTCCTTTTGCTGGAGTTTGACCATAAAGCCGGGAGAGAAATCGCGCTTGATGATCTTGGGCGCGAGATTCTGAAAAGCCCACGAGTTCCCGGCGCCCCCCTGGATAGCCTGCATCACCCTGGTGGGATCTGCGCCGGCTTTGCTCGCGAACAGCAGCGCTTCGCTGATTGCGAGGTTGTGGAGTGAGACGGCAATCTGGTTTGCCAGCTTGCAGACCTGGCCCATGCCGTTCGGACCGATATGGGTGATGGTCTTGCCCATCGCCATGAGCGCCGGGCGCGCTTGCTCCAGCGCCACGGTCTCGCCGCCCACCATGATCGAGAGCGTCCCCTCGATGGCGCCCTTTTCACCGCCGCTCACCGGCGCGTCCAGCATCTGTACCCCTTTCGCCTTGAGCATCTCTGCAATCTCGCGGGTGACCTGGGGCGAGATGGTGCTCATATCGACGACGACCGCGCCGGCGTGCACTCCCTGAATAACCCCGTTCGCGCCCAGGATGACCTCGCGCACATCCGGTGAATCGGTGACGATGGTCACGATAATATCCGATTTTTCAGCGACCTCGCGCGGCGATGCCGCAACCTGTGCGCCGAGCTGCGCCAGTTCGTCCGTGCGTGTGTGCGTCCGGTTGTAAACCGTCAACGGAAAGCCTGCCTTGAGCAGGTTCTTTGCCATCGGCCGGCCCATAATGCCCAGCCCGATCAATCCAACGCGTGTTTCGCTCATAAAGACTCCAATCGATAGGGGATAAGCGTGCCGGCAGATTGTACCAGAACATCAAGCTCGTCGCAAGCACGCAAGGCAGAGCGACCGCAGCCATCCGTGAACTTGTATGATGGGCTATGCACCGGTGAATGCACCCTAGTGTGGGCGCTGTTGGTTATCCGGGCTCGGACACGGGGTGGTAGACCCGCACCACGCGGGGGAGCAGGGCTGTGGTCACCTCATAGTTGATCGTCCCTGCAAGTTGCGCCACCGCTTCGGCGCGAATCTCTTCCTGACCCTGCCGGCCGACGATCACCACCTCGTCGTCTTGCTGCACCCCTGGAATGTCACTCACATCCACGACGACCTGGTCCATACAGACCCGTCCGATTATGGGCGCACGCCGACCCCGGATGAGCACACTCCCCTGGTTTGAGAGGATGCGGTGCAGGCCGTCGCCATAGCCGGCGGGCACGAGGGCTGCCCGGATCGGATGCGGCGCAATGTAGGTGCGACCATAGCTCACCGACGCGCCCGCCCGCAGGTCGCGGACCCGACTCACGGTGCTTTTCAAAATGAGCGCCGGGCGAATTTCGAACGGCGGGGCCCATTCGTCGGAAGGATGGAGGCCATACATGGCAATGCCAGGCCGAACGGCATCGAAATGCGCCTCGGGCAACCGCATCGTGGCCGCGCTGTTGGCAGCATGGACGAGTGGGACCGAAATGCCCTTTTCCTTCAACTCGTCCAGCACCCGGCGAAACAGGGCCAACTGCTCGCGGGCGTAGGTCTCATCGGCGCTATCGGCCGTCGCAAAATGGGTATAAATGCCTTCGAGCTGTAACCCGGGCGTCCGGCGGAGAGTTTGTGCGAATGCCGCTGCCTCTTCCGGCAGCACTCCGTAGCGCCCCATTCCGGTATCCACCTTGATGTGGAGCGGTGCGATGATATTCATCTCTGTGGCACAAGCGGCAAGCGCCTCGGCAAATTCAACGGTAATCACCGTCGGGGTGAGCGCCAGCCGCGCGGTCGCGCCGGCGCCGCTCGGCGGGATATAGCCCATCACCAGAATCGGCGCCGTGATGCCCGCGTCCCGTAGTTCCTGGCCTTCCAGCAGGCGGTGAACGGCCAGTCGGGTCGCGCCGGCGGCTAACGCGGTCCGGGCGACTGCGACCGCGCCGTGCCCGTACGCGTTCGCCTTGAC
>JBAVQS010000173.1:0-21757 GCA_049694275.1 Anaerolineae bacterium
GGCTCCAAGAGTTCAAAGGGGAAGAATACGGCCGACTCCCCGAGTCCACTTCGTTTGACAGCTCACAGAGCCAGTGCCAATGACTGCGCATCGCATACGCGCGAGTTCAAGCTAACCAACAATACCCGTGCCTGGAAAGGAATCTTTCCAGGCACGGCCTCGTATCACCTCCGCACCACCTCTCCCCAACCATTGTGCCAGCGACATCCAGCCGCCACGCGGAAAAATATAAATATATCTAAAACCTCAAAGCAGTCGGGGGCATAGAGGTATCTCTAATTTGGCCGTTTTTAGTTTATTTTCCGCATTTCTGCCCATGCTGTTGCGAAAACTACAGTGACAACCACCTCGTGAGCAAGATTGGTGTTCAGACAGCTTGTGTACCCAAAGTAGGCCCTTTGTGCTTTTGGCAAGCCTTGTGCGCTCTTTGGCTTTTAGCCTCGTTGCCCATGAGTCTTTTTGAAGGGGTCTGAGTTATTGAGTCTATATTATGTAGGATACGACGCCAGTGTCATTTCGGACCCGACATGGGTGTCGCCTCCGACACGACATGGGCGTCGTCTCAAGCACGACTTTTGTGCTTGAGCTTGGTTTTTACATCCTTGATAATGTAGGTGTTGTTGAACCGGCGGTCTTCTCGGGAGATATCGATATACCCGGCATTGCGCAGTTCATAGAGATACCGCTGTAGTTGCCGCTCGCTAATACCCATGTCCTTGGCCATTTTTTCCTGCCCGACGAAAGTCGAATCATCCTGCCAGGCATAAGAGAGCAGCACCGCGTAGGTCAGCCGGGCCCCAATTGATAGCCGGGTGTCGCGCAGCACGACATAGGGAAGGGCCGCAAAGCCCGCCCGAAGCATTTCGTTTTCGATGATGACGCGCTCGACGCGCTGTCTGACCAAATCTCCGAGACTTTTCATAACAAGGAGCCTGCTAGCTTGCCCGCTATCATGCTAGCAAAGCTTCGATCACTCTCGCCAAGACGCTGGCCGCCCCATTGGCTTTATAATCGGCCAGCAAGAGATTGATCGCGATCCGGTTCACTTCATTCTCGGAGAGTTTGACCCCCTCCCGTTTGTAGGTATAGACAATATCGGCGAGCTGATTCTTTTCCTCGGCCGTCAGGCGTAAAAACGAGATCTCTTTCCCTATAACTTTGACTGTCTTGCGAATGCTGTCAATCCAGCTATCAGGATAGCATGCTAGCATGCTAGCAGCGGTGCTTTCTGCCTCAACGAGTTGCTTTTTCTTGGTCTTCATAGTAGCTGGCGACGGTAAAGGGCGATTAGCATCTATAACTCCCGGGGTGGCTGTGTTGTCTTCCTGGACAGGTAGAACGGCTGCTAGCGGCTCTACAGGGACTCTGGCGCGGTCTGGTAAGGGGGTGGAAGAAAGGGTACCCGATGCTGGCGTACCCATGGCTGGTGCATTCCCTTCCGGCGTAACATTATCTTGGGAAGGTGCGGATAGAATGGTAGGTGGCGCCATCACCGGCGGGGCAGGCGTCCCCGCGGGTTGGGGGATAGACTTTATTTCTTCTTGTAGTAGTGCGTCGTAGCGACCCATAATTAGATAGTCAGATTAAGTTCCCGACAAATAACTTCTACCTGTTCCGCCGTGGCCTTCTTTTGTCCCTTGGCCTGGAGATCACGCAATAGTTCATCACAAACCTTGATGGCGTCCCGTGGTAATCCTTTGGAGTAGGCAAAGAGCACCTTGAAGTCATCTTCCGCTAGGGGCAACTCCTTGCCACCGGCCACCATCCAGCGAAAGCGAATCATGTCGTGGAGCTCCTCCACGGACATGGCGTTAATGGTGATCGGAAACATGCGTGAGGCCAGCTCCCGAAAGCGCAGGATGCGCGCTGCTAGTTCTTCCTGACCAGCCAAGACAATCTGCAACAACTTGGTCGTTGCTGTCTCAAAGTTGAGCAAATAGTGCAGGAGCTTGAGCGTGTCCCGAGACATATTTTGCGCTTCATCGACCAGCAAGATGGGCGCTTTCTTGGCTTTATAGTTTTCCACCAGAAATTCCTCCAAATTCTTGAGCGACTGGTCATAGGCGCGTTCGGTCTTGATTTGGAAACTCTCCATAATGATGCGCAGGAACGCATTGGCAGATTTGATGTTGGGCGAGATGAGTAACGCCACTCTATTATTCTCGTCCTGGGTAAATTGCTCGTGCAGCCGACGCAGAATCGAGGTTTTGCCGGAGCCGATGGGGCCGGTAATGTAGATGGGACCAATGCGCTCCCGCGCCATATACTCGCACTTGGCGATGGCCTCTTTGACCTGATCGGATAAATACAAGAAGCGTGGGTCAGGTCCGATCCGAAAAGGCTGTTCGTTGAGTTGGAAATACTTGAGAGTGTCCATTTCTTCAAAGTATGTAATTTTTTGAACCACTTTGTCAAGGAGGAGACCAAAGTTGGCGCAACTTGGAGGGTAGACGTGTAAGAAACGACCACCTTGTCCCCCATCACGTTCTGATATAGCGCCGTCGAAATGCCGAGTGCTTCTTACCCGCAGTTTGCACAATAAGTCTTGCTGGGTGATATCATCCCAATCGGATATGCATTTCCGGCTTGGAGACAATGGTCTCATAAGTGCTCAGTTTAACTGTTGTCTGTAAATATTAGAGCACACACCTTGGTATGAATCCTCAACTCTTGCGCACGCGCAAGTGCAGGCATAGGATGCACTCCGCTCAACAGTGTTAAGGGACGAGGTGCCTTGTCCTGAATGAGCTTATCATTGTAGCCAAATCGGCCTCAACATACCCGGGCCAGTCTGTCGACGCAAGAGGGGTCCATTGAGCTTTCAATTTCATTGCATACCAGCTTTGGTCGTACCAATCACCGAGACTTCGAGGCAGAGGCAGGCGGCCTCCTTAAATCGAAAGGGCAGATGCATTTAGCGCCTGCCCCTTGCTGTCTTCTAATTCCCGCCGTTTACTGACTGATGGCACTTTTCGTGGATCCCGTAGCTGTAACTACCAAACTCTGGATCCGCTGGCGATGTGTACCGTTGCCATACCTCCCCAGCTTTGAACGGCTTTCTGCACTTGAGACACAGTCTCGGTCCGTTTGAGCTTGGGCCAACCATCAGAACAACCGCTCCCTGGCTCACTGCCCCGTCTTTGCCTAAACGGAACGCATTATGCTTATCCACTCCAACCTCCCGTGCTCATATCGGGTTGGAGATTCCTTGTCCTCCACACTTCTCAAGCAAACGAAAAGGTGAAGTTAAAAGGAAACTCAAACCGACTATGTTTGCGTTCGGTTGAATCCTGAAATGGCAATGATATGCCCGGTGTTGGTGCTTTTGAACGCCGCTTGCAGGGCGCCGGGGATTGCCTCATCGCGACCCAGAAGGATGCCGCTCAGGAGGGCCGCGGCGGGCTCAGGGAAGAGGGTGTGTAGCGCGGCGAGGGCGGAAGCCTTGAAGACGTAGAGCGCCGAAAAGAAGGGGTTGCCCTGGTCGTGCATGGTGACGACGGATTGGCGTGCCTGGACTACGGAAAGGATGGTGCTGCGCGCAAGGAAATCGCGGTACGAGAAATCGGCGCCGTCGGATGGGGTTGTGAGTTCACCTGCGATGCGGACCTCGTCGCCATAGCGGGCGGGCAGGTCGCGCGGCGCCTGGACGAGCACGCGCCCGCTCACATCTTCCCAATCGTGATCGCGCTTGATGCGGCTCACGTCGACGCGGAGTTGGAGGTAGTGGTCCGTCGGGATGGGCTCGTCGTACACAACGCCAACGAACGTGACCGGGCCCTGGTCGTTGAACTGCGCGAGCGCCTGGTCGGAAGGGGAAGGCAGCGCAAGCTGATAACGGATCGCGCCGGCAACCAGCAAGAGGAGCATTCCGTGGACGAGGCGCAGGCGCGAATCATGCCGCCAGAGGACGAACAGCGCGAGCGGCAGCGGAAACAGACAGAGCCAGAACGCGGTTGGCAGCGCCAGCCAGGCGGCAAGCGCAATCCCGATCACCCACGCGGCGGCCAGGTAGACCAGAGTCATTGCCGGTTAGCTCAAGTCTTGTCGGCGGTCTCCTCTTGCGCCTTTTTACTTCCGATCTCCACCAACTGGATCTGCGTTTGATAGCGCTTGCCCTCGATCTCGATTTTCGTATTCGCATAAAAGCCCTTTGACCCTGTCTTGAAATCCTTGGGCGCGGCAGTTAACAGGCCGAGGCTTTTGCCATCTGCGGTTTTGATTTCGATAATGAGGTTCATCCCGACTCCTTATCGTTTTGAATTTGTCTCAGTATACCATGAGGTGAGCAAAAACCGGTATTGCACGCGGGGTTGGCCGTGCTATAATTCCAGTATAGAAAAAAGGAGGCGGGTGAGCGATGGCATTTTATAACAACCCATTCGATATGTACCTATTGTCTTTCTACAGCGGTGCGGCTGCTGCCTTTCCCGTGGTGATCCAGGTTTATCAGGTTGGGACGCTCGCAGGGCGCATCGCGTTTGTGCCCGATGGACTGCCGCTCCCGGCCAATGCGGTGATCAATCCGTTGGGTACCGATATTCCGGCAGTCTATTTCCCGTTGAGCCGGTTAGAGTCTATCGTTACGACAATTCGCTATGAAAAGCCCCTCTCTATATTCCTCGACACGGCGAGCGGCGTTGGCATAATCGCCACTACCCAGGCCAAGCTGGTGGGTGCGCAGGAAGGGGTTTGATTGATCCGGGTGCAGTAAGAAAACGCGCCGCTTGTCGAGAGACAGGCGGCGCGTCCTTTGTTTTTCCGGTAGAGACTTTTCGCTGAAACGTCTACTGTGTGCAGACAACCTGGAAATAGACAATGTCGGGCCCGGTCGGCGTCGGGGTCGGCTGCGGCGTCAGCGTCTGGTTGGGCGTCGGAGACGGAGTCAACGTTGGGGTTGCGGTTGGTACGACGAGCACCAGGCGGTCCCACAGCGTCGCGGTGAGAGGACCGGCGCCGGTTTGGAAGGTGTCCTGCACCGCGACCACACCACCGGACGGATTGCCCAGTACGATCGCCGTGCTTGTACCGTTGCTGCGTTCCCAGTGATACTGAATTGGCCCGTTGGCGTCGACCTGGCCGGTGACGGTCAGGGTCGCAGGGCACTTGCCCGGTACGCCCGAATAGGTCGGCGCCGCAGGGGTGAGCGAGATGTTTGTTACGATGTTGCCCGCCGGCGATGTGGGGGATGGCGTGACCGGCGTCGCGCTCGGCGTGATGGGTGTGACGCTCGGGGTAACCGGCGTCGCGCTCGGCGTGATGGGTGTGGCGCTCGGGGTAGTCGGTGTCATGCTCGGAGTGACCGGCGTCACGCTCGGGGTAATTGGCGTATTCGTCACCGTTACGACAATGATAATCGGTGTGATGGTGGGCGTCGAGGTCGGCGAGGGTGTTGGCGTCGTCTGGTTAAAACCAAAGTCGACGACGATGAACGCTCCGCAGGCGAACATTGGCACGGTCACAATTGTCGGCGTTGTCGCATACCACCCCGCCGGCGTGGCGATGGCGACGCGATATTGCCCGAACGGCAGGTTCGCGAACTGATAGGTGCCGAATGCGTCGCTGAGCGCGAGCGAGAGGTTCTGCCCGTTAAAGTTTTGCAAATAGATGGTTGCGCCGGATAGCGTTGGTTCACCCGGATCAAGCGCCTGGTTCGCGTTAATATCGTTAAAGACCTTGCCAAAAATGCCGACGAGACAGGGGGTGGGGCTGGGCGGCGCGGGCGTCACACTCGGCGGAATCGGCGTGATGGTCGGCGTTGCCGTCGGCAGGCTGGGCTGTGTCGGTAACGGCGTTGCCGTCGGCAGGGGGGTAGAGGTTGGCAGCGGGGTTGCCGTTGGCAGAGGCGTCGTCGTGAATACGATCACAGTTGCCATAAAGGTCGGCGTTAACGTGGGTGTGCCGGGAATGACCGTAAAAGCCCAACTGGATTCGGTCTGTTGCCCGGCCGTGTCAAAGACTGTCGCCGAGACGTTATATTGTCCCGGCCCGAGCGCGCCGGTCCATGATAGGCTGTTTTGTGTCGCGCGCGAGTAGGGACTGACATCCTGCCCATTGATGACCAGCTTGCTCCGCGTTGGATCGACCCCGCGCTGGCCCGTAATGTTGACGCCAACGGTAATCGCATCGCCCTGTGTTATCACCGCGCCGTTGGCAGGTTGCGTGGACTGGACAACCGGTTTTTCCGTATTCCGAAGGAGAAAGAGATAGACCAGCCCACAAATCACCACGGCCAGCGAGATCCCGGCGAGGGCCGCAATAGCCGCCGTGGGCAAGCCCTCCCCGCCGAACCCAAACAGCCCGGGTCGTGTTGTGGTCGTCGTGGTTACAACCGTCGATTCTGGCTCAGGGGGGGGCTCTACGACCATTGCGACCGGCTGTGGAGGTGGGGGGGGCGGGGGCTCGATGACCGGTGGCTCTATTGGGCGCAACGGCTGACCGGACATGGCCTGGACGACGCGCTGTCGCAAGACCGCCTCTAATGAATCGGGCAATACGAGAATCGGCAGATAGCTAAAGAGGGTAGCATCGGGCGAAGTGACTCGCTGGCGCAGCCCGATAATACGATCGGTATCGATCTGCGCCGAGGTGGGACGCCCTTCTGCGCGGGCGAGCGCATCAAACTGGCGGGTAAACGCCCGCCGCGCCTCGTCCACCAGCCGCGCCAGGTCGGTCCGCTGTACCCCAAGGGCGCGCGCCTTTTCGGTTGGAGAGAGGGCGTGCAACTCCTCGACAATCAGGACGGCCCGGTAAAAGGCGGGCATGGCGCGTGCGCCCCGCCAGATGTCGTCGGCCAGCCCTGCGGGGCCCGGTTCGTCGGTCGGTGGGAGACTGTCGAGCCACCCGCGTTGGCGGAGCTGGGTGAGGGTAGCCTCGCGGGCGAGACTGTATAGCCAACCGCGCACCGACTCGCGTGCGGGCAGACCCGCCACCGTGCCGGGCACGCGCATAAATGCTTCTTCGAGGAGGCGCGCAGCCTGATCGCGGTCGCCAACGACGCGCGCAAGAAAGTCATAGAGGTCGGACGAATAGCGATCAAAGAGCTGTGCCAGCCCGTCGCGTCGCCCCTGTTGAATATACTGTATTAGTTGCTGGTCTGATGGAGTTGCCACATTTCACCCAAGTGAATTCTATCACAGCCGCGCGTGAAATACAATGGCGGATTTTTACCCTCGCTCGCGTACCTGTTCCGGCCCTCCCTGCGACGAGTTGGAGAGCTGTCCCAGGTTGAGCCCGGCGCGCCAGGCATAATAAAAGCCGAGCAACGTGACAGGAATCAAGAGCGCGGCATGCAGTAGTAATGTATAACTGGTCGCCTGGTTGATCTCAACCGCATACAGGGTCGTCAGCACGTATTTGATTGGCGCGTCAAAAACGCCGACGTAGCCGGGAGTCGAAGGGGCAATGCTGGCGAGGTTGCCGAGCGCCGTCGCCAGAATATACATCGCGAACGGCTTGTCGAGCCCAAAGGCCAGTGCAATCAGGAGGTACATCCCTGCTTCAAATAACCATGCGCCGACCGAACAGGCAAAGGCGACGAGCGCGTCGAGGGGATTGCGCAGGACGTTCAGTCCCTCCAAAAAGGAATCGATCAGCTTTTCCGCGCGGTCTCCCCAATGGTGGGGCAGGCGCTCCAGGATGAAATTGATGACCCCTTCCAGCCGCTCGCGGAACCCGGAGACCAGGATGAGGACGAGCATGATTCCGACAAAGACGGCGCCGCCGAGAAAGAGGACTGTTCGCAGATAATCGTTGAGCGGGACAAAGAGGGCCGCTCCAGCCAGAAAGGCGAGCATCGTCAGCCCATCCAGGATTCGTTCGACGACGATGGTGACCAGGGCGGCGGTTTTGCTAATCCCTTCCTTCTGCCCGAGCACAAAGGCGCGGACGACCTCGCCCAGGCGGGCTGGCAAAATATCGTTCGCCATATAGCCGATGACGACGATGGGAAAGAGCGTGCGGGACGGGACTGGCTTGATCGACCGCAACAGGAAATGCCAGCGCACCGATCGGATTCCGACGCCGATGAAATAAAGCACGAGCGCCGGAATCAGGTAAAAATAATTGGCCCGGGAGAGTTCTGCGCCAATAGCCAGCAGGTTGGTCTGATAGAACACATAGCCCAGGAGAGCAAGGCTAATGATGGCGCCGAGCCAGAAACGTTTTTGTTTGAGCATGGTTTGGGTCCAAACGACAAAGCAATCTACAGGTAGATTCTGGTTATTTTGGCGAGATTGTCAACTAGCCAATAGCTGGGGCTGGCATTGAAGATTTCGCAGGCAGGGCCGTTTGGCGCGGTTGGGATAGGGTTGCGTGGCTAAAAAAAAGGGTGAGACTTTATGTCTCACCCCTGGCTCGGGTCTTTTCAACTAGCTCCCGCTTCCTGTCGCAATCCGCGCTAGGCGGCGTTCGGCATGGATGGTTCGGTCTCGGCAACTGACGGCATCATCCCATTCAACACCCGCTCCATTGTCATCGTATGGCTGCATACGCCGTGGGACGTAAAATAGTGACAACCACAGGACCATCGGCCCTTGTCAAACGCCACGGTATAGGTGTTATTGTCCCCTTGCACCGTCGCACGGAACTGCTCGAAAACCACGCGCTGATTTGCTTCGGCTGCGTAGCGTCGCGCTTTTTCGATCTTGCCGATCATGCTCGAGTCCATTTACTCTGCCTCCTGTGTTAGTTTGGCCCCTCTTTTGACTAAAAAGAAGAATCCAAGCGCGCAGACTTGGATTCTCAGAAAATTGCTCCGAAATAAAAGGTTAACCCACTCACAAGTCATCAATCCTCGCCCTAAAGGGGGCCCCTTTCACAGGTCGGTTTCAGTATACCCCCCTTTGAGGGCCTTGTCAATAGCAATTCAAAAAACGACATTCAATCCTCCTCGGCAACGTCCGGGCGTACCGGCGCCGGTTTGGGTTCTGCCGGCAGCTTGGCAATATAGTGCAGGTATTGCATGTTCACGATAACGGAATCCTGTCGGATGACGAATCGTTCATCGCTCGTAAATGTGACGACCGCCTGGGTGACCGGAAGAAAATGCTCGCGCTGTGTGGTAATGAACCGGTGAACGTCGGGCAGTTCGAGCCCGCCCGTTGTGTGGATATAACCTCTGACTTCGACCTCGTCCAGAATGATAAAGACGCGGTGCGCGGACTTTTTGACATAGCCATACAGCCGCTTGGCTGTCAACGCTTTGGGTTGTGTCTCGAAGGCCAGGATGATCTGGTCTTTGGAGAGCATGGCGGTCGTATGCTGGTCGATGACTTTGCTCGGGGCGGCGAGACGCGCGATGCGAACATCACGCATAGCGATGGCCGACAGGTGCTCTTCATTCAGCACATCCGAGAAGCGCCGATCTTTGAGGTCAACCGTTCCCATGAGCGTATGATACTGTGTAATGATGACGACGTTATAGTCCAATTTTTGCATGAGGTTTGTTTCTGGAGCAGGGTTTGACTGCATAGATACCAGCTCCTCCCGTACCGCACGTTGCAAGAATGGCAGGAGAAGCGAAGTGCCACTATATTATATCCCGCGCAGCTCGCGATGGCAATAGCCTTTTGAACTAACGGCTTGATCCTTGCATCTTGTCGCACGCTCCAGGCACGGTAGGGGCGGGAAAGGGCCAGAACAGCAGAAAGCGTTCTGGAGAAGCACGGCTGGGTGGGCAAAAAGTAACCCTTTTCGCGTAGGAGAAAAGTGGTCAAAATTTGCGATGGGCTATTGAAAAAGAAGCAAGGTGGGTGTATACTCTTAATTGCCGACGACGAATATCGCACGTCGTGCCTGGTTAAAACCCGGTTGTCGCAGGTCACCGTGCAACAACCACAGCGCTGTACAAGATCGACTGATGTTGACCTTGGGCAGCCACAAGGAGGCGTTTATGAATCATTGGTTCAAGTGGTACGCGCGCGTTGGCGTTGCCCTATTTATCGCGGTTGTGCTGATTGCTGCTCTCGGCGGCGGTTCGGCCTCCGCGGCCGGCCCTGTGTATGTGGTTGTCCAACCCGGGCAGACTTTGTACTCGATCGCCGCACACTATGGCGTGAGTGTATGGTCCGTGGCCTGCGCAAATGGGCTGTACAACCCGAACTATATCTATGCAGGGATGACGCTCTATATCCCCTATGGCTGGTATGGCGCCTGCAGGCCAAACTATTACCCGCCGAAACCGGTGATGTATCATCCACCCGCTCCGAAACAGCCTTGCGATTGTTTCTATCGCGTGCGCTGGGGGGATACGCTCTCGAGTATTGCATGGCGGTACGGGACGAGTTGGACGGTGCTCGCGCAAGCGAATCACCTGTACAATGCCAACTTTATCTATACCGGGATGATCCTCCGGATTCCCGGTTGCAACTAGGGGCAGAAGATAACGCACTGATACCCGACGGCTCTAGTCCAGTCGCGCCTGCGGCTGCGTCGCCAGGTCAAGCCTGCACACGAAAAGCCGTGGTACGGTCGTGCGCATAACCAGAGAGAGCGGCTCGCCCGAGTCGCTCTCTTTTTATTCCGACCTTGTTTCCAACTCCGGCGCGATCCGGTGCGGCAGGCGATAAGCCACCAGCGCGGCGAGCAGCGCGCCGAGCGTGAGCAGCGCTCCAGCGGTCCAGAAGGGGGCATAAGGATTGATCTCGAATAGCTGCCCGCCAAGCGCTGGCCCGGCTGCAAATCCCAGCCCCTGTACGGTTGCTACGCCCCCCAGAAAAAAGCCCCGACGCTGCGCCGGAATCCAATCCATGATGAGCGCATTCCACGCGGGGGCAAGGAGTGCATAACCGGTTGCGGCGACCATGCCGCCGGCTGAGACGATCAGCGGATTGGTGCTGGCCGCCGCCCCCCAGAAGGGGAGCGCGATGAGGGAGAGGCCGAGCAACAAGGGGAGCTGACGCCCACGTCGATCGGCCCAGCGGCCTGCAGGCACAAGCACTATGCCGGCGGTGAGCGCCGGCGGGATCAGGATCAGGGCAAAGGTCGGGAGCGAGACTTTCAGGATATTGGTGCCGAACAGGGTGAGGATGGGGACGATGAGCCCGAGCCCAAGGGTGATGAGAAGGCCAATGACGAGCAAGAGCACGAAGGCAAGATCGACGCCGCCCGTGGTCCCTCCACGCTCGGTCGGCGCGGCAACGGACATGTGTATGTGCGGCTCTTGCACGAACGCGACGACAAGGATGAGCGCCAGCAGCACAAAGAGGATGCACACGGCGAAACCGCGCGGATAGACGGCGGGGTCGGGATAACCGAACAGGGTCAAGATGAGACTGCCGCTGATTGGCCCGCCTGCGGCAAGTCCGCCCAGCATTACCATGTTGATGAGCCCGAGGACGGTGCCGCGCTGGTCGCGCTCATAGCGGTCGGCGACGAGCGCGTAGATCGGCGGCCAGATCATCCCGGCGCCGAGGCCGTTAACGACGTTCAACGGGATGAATAGATTGGGATCGTTCGCGAAAACCATGAACGGGATCGGCGCGAGCGACAAGAGGATGCCGAGCACGAGCGTTCGCTTGCGGCCCCAACGGTCGGCGAGCAACCCGGCCGGCGTGCGGGTCAACAGCGTATCGACCAGTAGATAGGTCGACGCGGCAACGCCGACAAAGGCGCTCCCTTGCCCGAAATGTTGGGTGAGGTAGAGTGGGAGCAGGGTGACGATCTCGACGCCATGCGCCAATTCCATCAGGACGATGGTGGCGAGCAGGACGGCAAAGCTCTTGTGTTGGCGAAAAAGAGACATGATGAGAATGCCGCCGATTATAGAGGCAGTGGGCTAACTTTTCAAGTGGGGCGATACTTGCTGTACTCTCTGCTTGAGTTATAATAAGTTGGACTGTTGTGCTCGTTCGGTTGAACGTGATTCATTTCTGGCAAGAGAATGTTCAAATATCTGCACCTTTTTCGCCTGGTTTCCGTCGTCCTCGTTGCACTCATTTTCCTCCTTGGACATGAACCCCTGGCTGCACAGAGCCTCTCCCCATTTTTCTATTACTATGAGGGCGCGCGCATCCCGCTGACGTTGGACCCCGCACACATCGCCATTCGGTTCAAATCCGATGTGCCGGCCGAGACGCGCCGCGTTATTACTGCGCAGACCGGTGATCTGCAGGACTATGACCAGCGCATCGATACGGGCGCCCTCGGCGTCGCGATTGCGCCGTTACGCGCGGCGCGTGATCCCCTGGCGGTGATTGGCAAACTAGAGACGCGGCCCGAAGTTCAGACGGCGGGATATGTGTACCGGTTTTCGGACGGCGGTCTCTACGCCGAGACAGACGAGTTTATCGTCCGGTTCAAACCGGATACCTCGCAGGGCGCTATCAATCTGCTCAACCAACTCAACCGCGCCGAGGTGATCCGCCAGCAGCCCTATTCGCAGGGTGTGTTCATCTTGCGGATCGGGGCGGGCTCGACGCGAAGGGCGCTTGATGTTGCCAACGCTTATGTGGAATCGGGGTTGGTTGAATTTGCCGAGCCGAACTTTGTGATGGTCGAGCCGCAGGTGAGGGTATCCCCGCTTCAGGCCCAGCCCTCGGCGCTGGCGCCGCCGAATGATACGTTCTGGGGATATCAGTGGGCGTTAGACAACACGGGCCAATTCTTTGGCGCGCAGCCGGGCATCGATATCCAGGCGTTGGATGCCTGGGGGGTGACACAGGGCTCGTCGGGCATAACGATTGCAGTGCTCGACGAGGGGGTGGCCCCGGCGCATCCTGATTTACAGAACAAGCTCGTTACCGGGATTAACGTCACTGTGGTCCCCAACACTTCGGATACGACGCCTAATACGAATGACATGCATGGCACTGCCGTAGCGGGGGTTGTCGGAGCGAGCTCTAACAATAGCGTGGGGATTGCTGGGACCTGCTGGTATTGCCAAATCATGCCGGTCAAGGTGGCATTCGAAGATGGCAGTGGAAACTGGGTGACGACGCCGGCGCAACTGGCGTCGGGGATAGACTGGGCGTGGCAAAATGGCGCGGACGTACTGTCAAACAGTTGGACCATGAGCGGGCCGAGTAGTGACGTGACGGCTTCGATTGTCAATGCGCGATATGGTGGACGCGGCGGGTTGGGGAGCACGCTGGTGTTTGCCGCAGGGAATGGCGATTCGAGCGGCGTGAGTTATCCAGCAAATCTCAAGTATGTCATCGGTGTGGGCGCGACCAACTGGTGTGACCAACGCAAGAGCAAGACCAACAACAATTGTAACAACGACGATCCCTTCTGGGGCTCGAATTATGGTCCCTCGCTCGATCTGGTTGCGCCGGGGGAGGCGCTCTATACGACTTGCACGGGCAATCGCTGCCAGCCGCTGGACCCAGGTGTTAGTTATACGATTTTTTCTGGCACCTCCGCTTCAACCCCGCTGGTGGCCGGCGTGGTGGGGTTACTCTATTCGCTTAATCCGAATCTCAAGCCCGATGAGGTTCTCACTGCACTGCAGAATGGCGCCACGCATCTCCCACCCACCCCGCCGGATACGGGGACCGGTTATCAGAGGTTGCAGGCGTCCGGCGCAATCTCTGCGCTCTATAATCTCTCCATCGGCCTGAGCAAGGGGCCGGGGCTGGCGCTGCCGGGGGATACGATTCAGTATACGATCACCTATTCCAATACAGGGATGACTGCGATCAACGCGCCCGGGCTTGACGTGATGCTGCCGACCGGGCTGGGCTATATCGGGTCGAATCCTACCTTTACGCTTCAGAGCGGCGCCTATCACCTCAATCTCGCGCCGCTGCCGCGCAACGCGAGCGGTTCGGCGACATTTACCGTACAGGTCCAGCAGGGGACAGGCGGGCAGACCTTGCCGCTGACCGCTCAGATTTCGAGCGCTTTCCCCGAACTTTATATGAGCGATAACACGGCAGCGGATCAGATCGCGGTAGCCAAACAGTACCTCTTTCTCCCGCTTGTGATTCGCTGATTCGACCGGCCTCACCGTCCCGCCGGCGCCGGTTCGATCGCGCCGGCCGGTGCGCCGATGCCTTGACGCAAGCCGCGCTATTCGACGGAGGCGTCCTGTGAGGGAAGCGCGACTTTGCAACGGCCCTGCCCGGGAGATGAGGAAATGTTGCCATGCCGTCAAGCCGGGTCTATAGTTAAGTGTCATTCCCGCGATTCACTACGCGGATCAAGGAGAAGCTCCCCATGCCGATCCAAATGTCCCCGAGCGGCGCCATGTTCCCCTATTATTACAAGGGGGGCGAAATCTTTGGCACGCACACAGGCAGTTACTTTTCCGACGAAGCAGGGTTGCTGGCTATATTGGAGGCGGAAGTGGTGAAAAAAGGTGGGTTGCATGTTTGCTCGCCGGGGGGAGCAAACACGCAATTTCACCTGAATCACTACCGAGCCTTTTCTTCGGACTTTAGGGCCAGGGCTGTCCAGATTGCAGCAAAGAAATCGACAACCCCAAATAAGATCAGCATCGGTCCGGAAAAACCAAGTAGCACAAACGCGATGAAAACGAAAATGACCGACCCGCGGGTATAGATAGACCATCTGAAGAAAGGCGTCAATTCTGCGCGAGCCGCCTGGATATCATAGATCGCCAGATAAAACAACAACACTCCGGCCACTCGCAGCCAGACTTCCGTGGTAAGGGAAAAACCAAACAGGCCCAAAAAGAGATTGGGCGCGATAACCAGCAACAGGCTCAGGATCAAAAGATAGGTCCCGTATATCAAAAGGCTCCTGGCAGCGCGGCTCATGCTTTTGCCTTTCCTGTGCTCGTAGAAGCGGACCATTTGCGGGTCTGCTTGTCGATGAATAAAAAGTAAATTGAGACTGCGCCGCTGTAAACCAGGACGGCGACATAAATGATCAGGCTGAGCATATATTCAGGTTTAATCGCTCCGAAGAGCATTAAAAACGGGACGATCAGGACGAGGTCATAGGCCAGGAAACTCAACAACTGTCCGAGCGCGTTGTGCCAGCGCGGTTTCAGCAGTCCGTATAAAAAATAAAAGGCATCGCCCAAAAAGATGCAGCCGAATATCACAGACGAATCCGGTTTCACTGCCCAGGGGAAAATCGGGCTGCGCAAAACCAGTGCACCGCCCGCCAGCGCCAGCGCAATGATAAAAATTCCAAAGGAGATCCGCACCAACAGGGGTGTAGGGCGTTCGTCGCCGAGTGGAATCTTTTGGCTCCAGAAAAAGGCTGCCGCACTGGCAATGACCGATACAATCCCCGCGAGGCCATAGGGCATCAACTCCGGGTGACTGTTTGTAGAAAGATAAAAGAAATATAAAGTGGTCGTGGCCGCGATGACCAGCACGTTCAGCGACCCAGCAGGTAACGCGCCCAATTCACCTGTCCAGCCAATCCAGAGCATGGCAACGCTAACGGCGGCTAGAATAGAGCCAATGAATAAATAGGAGAGCCGTCCATCGGGCCAGGGCCACATAGCTGTTACAATGGGGACTTGGAATGCAAAACCAAGTCCCGTCGCCAGGCTCAGAGCCCCGCCAATCAATATGGCGTAGCGTAGATAATTCATAGTCTACCTCCCCAACAGGACAAATTATGCTCTATACTAGCGTTTAGTATAGCACGTAGTTCAACAATATCTTCGCCAAAATTATGGGATGCCCTATCTTGACCAATTTCACCAATTTTTTGAACGGTCGCCGCGACACGGCGATTGCAAAGTCGGTTGGCCTTTAACAAAAAAGCGACCTTTTCCGGTATGATGGAGATCGCCAAATCAAACCATCGACAGGAGCACGGTCACCATGGCGAAGTATACCCCACTTGCCTTTGAAATCAATTTAGGCCCGGAGGACTTGGTCTTTGACGTGGGCGGTTTGTTCGAAGCGTTTTGTAGCTTGCACGATCAGCGCGATGCGCGCGGCGTGCGCTACCCCTTAGCCACCGTCTTGTGCTATGTGGTGTTGGCCAAACTGGCGGGGCAGGACCAGCCGCATGGCATCGCCCAATTGATTATGGGTCTTGACGCCTGAAGGGTTTTGGTTGTATGCTAGTATCGTGTTTGTGATAGCTGTCACGAAGGGCAGGCGAGCCGTCAAGAAGACCGGTTTGTGCTTGCGCCGAAATCCATATCGCAAGAACAAGTAGGATGTCAGATGTTGTTATCTTTTAAAGGAGAATCTGCAATGACGCATTTGATCAAGCGAGTCGCCGTGATCGGCTCGGGCACGATGGGGGGGGCGCTGGCCGCACTTTTTGCGAACGCGGGCATCCCCGTCTATTTGCTCGATATTGCGCCGAACAAGCTGATGCCCGACGAGGAAAAGAAAGGGCTGAAACTCGAACACCCCGCGGTCCGAAATCGGATCGTCAACGCGGGCTTGCAGGCGGTGGTCAAGAGCAAGCCGGCTGCGCTCTCGACGCCTCAGACCGTCGAACGGATTACGGCTGGCAACCTGGAAGATCATTTCGACTGGGTTAAAGAGGCGGACTGGATTCTCGAGGTCATTATCGAAAAGCTCGAACCGAAACGCCAGTTGATGGCGCGCATCGACGCGATCCGCAAACCGGACAGCGTCGTCTCGTCCAATACCTCGGGGATTCCGATTGCGGAAATTGCCGCCAACTGCTCCGAGTCGTTCAAGCAGCATTTTTTGGGCACCCACTTTTTCAATCCTCCGCGCTATCTGAAACTGCTCGAAGTCATTCCCACTCCCCAGACTCTGCCGGCGGTGACAAGCTTTGTGAAAGAGTTTGGCGAAACCGTTCTTGGCAAGGGCGTGGTTATTTGCAAGGATCGTCCGAACTTTATTGCCAACCGCTTGGGGACCTACAGCGGTATGCAGGGGATGCGCTATGCGTTTGATAACGGGTATACGGTAAGCGAAGTGGATAGCTTTACCGGGCCTATCATCGGACATCCCAAGACGGCATCGTTCCGCCTGGCCGACTTGGTCGGAATTGAGATCATGTATCACGTCGCGGAGAACCTGTACGAGGCGGTGCCGGAGGACGAATCGCGGGCCGAGATCAAATCGCCCGAATTCCTGGCCGAGATTGTCAAACGTGGCTGGCTGGGCAACAAGACGGGGCAGGGTTTTTACAAGCAGGTCAAAACTCCAGAAGGGAAGCAGTTCTATGCCCTCGACTTGCACACGCTGGAATACAAGCCGCCGGAAGAGATCATCTATGATTCGGTGACCGGGGCCGAGATGCAGGATACCCTCCCCGAGAAACTGCGCTATTTGATGGGGCAGGATGACCGCGCCGCGAAATTCATCTGGGATACGACGGCGCGTTATCTAGCCTATGCCGCATGTCGTGTGCCGGAAATTGCCGACGACATTGTTTCCATTGATAACGCGATGAAGTGGGGCTTTGCGCACGAGTTTGGCCCGTTTGAAACGTGGGACGCGCTCGGCGTTGCCGAATCGGTCGCGCGGATGGAAAAGGAGAGCATCCCGGTTGCGCCCTGGGTACGAGAGATGCTCGCCACCGGCCACCCGACCTTTTACACGGACGGCAAATATTATGATGTGGCGGCCAGGGATTACCGGCCGGTGCAGAAAAACCCGAATGTCATTGTGCTCAAAGACCAGCGGGTCATCAAGCAGAATGACAGCGCGTCGCTGATTGACCTGGGTGACGGGGTGGCCTGTCTCGAATTCCACACCAAGATGAATTCCCTTGACGACAGCATTGTCGAGATTGCCAACGCGGCGATGGAAGAGGTGGACCGGAATTTCGTCGGGCTGGTCGTCGGCAACCAGGGGGAGCATTTCTCGGCCGGCGCGAATGTGCTCAACATCGGCATGGCGGCCGAAGAGGGAGAGTGGGTCAAGATCGACGAGGCGATCAGGGCGCTGCAAAACTTTTTGATGGCGATTCGTTATAGCCCGAAACCGGCTGTGACTGCGCCGTTCGGCTATGCGCTGGGCGGCGGCTGCGAGACGACGATGGCGGGCGCGCGGGTCGTCGCTCACGCCGAAACCTACATCGGGCTGGTCGAGGTGGGGATGGGTCTCATCCCCGCGGGCGGCGGGTGTAAAGAGATGCTGCGCCGCGTCGTCTCGCCCGCGATGCAGACGCCGAATACGGATGTGCTGCCGTTCCTCCAGCGTGTGTTCGAGACGGTTGGGACGGCCAAGGTGGCAACCAGCGCGGCCGAGGGAATCCAGATGGGTTTTATGAGCCCGTCCGATCGCATCGTCATGAACCGCGACCATCTCATCGCCGAGGCCAAGCGGACGGTGTTGGAGATGGCCGCCGAAGGGTATCGCGCGCCGGCGCACAGCAAGAACATTTACGCCGCCGGAGAGCGAATGCTGGCCGCGCTGCGCATGGGAATCCATTCCATGGTGCAGGGTGGCTATATTTCAGAGTATGATGCCAAGGTAGGCGGCAAGCTGGCCTATGTGCTTTGCGGCGGAACCCTGACCGCGCCGGCGTGGGTGGACGAGCAGTATATCCTCGATCTGGAGCGCGAGGCGTTTATCTCGCTGTGCGGCGAAGAAAAGACGCGGGAGCGGATCTGGCATTTCCTGAATACGGGAAAACCGTTACGGAATTAGCGCAGGGCGAGGGGCGGGGGGCGAGGGCGAGAGGACCAAATGATTCCGAATAGAGAGCCAACCTTCGAGGAGTGGCAGCAGACTGTCCCGACAAAGATAAAATCAGGCCCGCTCTGGAATTTTGGCGTCTATCCCAAATCCTCGTTCCTCTATGAGCTTGTATGGTGTGATTGCGATATATTCAAGAAGGATATTCGTGGGCGAGCAATTGTCGACCAAATTATTAGGAGCGCGGGCTCGATTTGTGCTAACATCGAAGAAGGTTACGGGCGAGGATTCGGCCGAGATTACGCACACTTTTTGAATTATGGGCTGGGCTCGGCACGCGAAACGCAGGGGTGGTACTGCAGAGCACAGCATTTACTCTTGCCTGTTGTGCTGGAGCAACGGCTAAGCCTCATCGACGAAGTCATCGCACTGCTAGTTCGGGCTATTAACTATCAGCGAAGGATCAAGTGATAGGCCTCGCCCCTCGCCCCTCGCCTCTATTAGCAGGGATTGAAATAATAAGGAGTGTGAATAATGCGACAAGCTGTAATTGTATCCGGGGTTCGGACGGCGGTTGGCAAGGCGCCAAAAGGCAGGTTGCGCACGACGCGGCCGGATGATATGGCGGCGACGGTTGTCAAGGCGGCGCTCGACCGCGCGCCGGCAATCAAGCCGCAGGATGTGGACGATGTGATTATCGGTTGCGCCATGCCCGAAGGGGAACAGGGGCTGAACCTGGGCCGCATCGCGGTGATTCGCGCGGGGCTGCCCGACACGGTCCCTGCGATGACGGTCAATCGCTTTTGCTCGTCGGGCTTGCAGACGATTGCGCTCGCCGCACAGCAGGTCATGGCCGGGTGGGGTGAGTGCATCATCGCCGGCGGCGCAGAGAGCATGAGCATGGTGCCGATGGTTGGGTTTCACTTTGCGCCCAACCCCCATCTCGCGCTCGAATACCCGGGCGTTTATCTTGGGATGGGCCTTACCGCCGAAAACGTTGCCACACAGTACGGCGTGACGCGCGCGGCGCAGGACGCGTTCAGCCTGCGGAGCCACCAGCACGCGCTCGCGGCGCAGGAAAGCGGCAAGTTCAAGGACGAGATCGTGCCACTGCCGGTCGAGATCAACGAGGCGAGCGAGCGTGGTCCCAGGGCGACAAAATACACCTTTGACATGGACGAAGGCCCCCGCCGCGACACGACAGCGGAGGCGCTTGCGAATCTGAAACCGGTCTTTCGCAATGGCGGCACCGTCACCGCGGGCAACTCGTCGCAGACGAGTGACGGGGCGGCGGCGGTCGTCGTCATGAACCGGGAAAAGGCCGAGGCGATGGGACTCAAGCCGCTCGTCCGCATGGTCTCATTCGCGGTCGCCGGCGTCCCCCCGGAAATCATGGGGATCGGCCCGGTGGCGGCGATTCCAAAAGCGCTGAAACTCGCGGGCTTGAGCATCGGCGATATCGGTGTGATCGAGCTGAACGAAGCATTCGCCGCGCAGGCAGTCGCCGTGATCCGCCAGTTGGAGATTGACGAGGGGCGGGTGAACGTCAATGGCGGGGCGATTGCGCTCGGGCACCCACTTGGTGCGACCGGTGCCAAGCTGACCGTTCAGATTATGAACGAGATGAAGCGCCGCAACGTCCAGTACGGCATGGTGACCATGTGCATCGGCGGCGGCATGGGCGCGGCCGGGATCTTTGAGAATCTACAGTAGGGCGACCGCCGACGGCTGATGGCAACCAAGACCCGAAGGGTTTCCGAAAACCCTTCGGGTCTCTTGTTGTTTATCACTGATGTATAAATGTGATGTATAATGGTGTTATCAGAAGGATGGGGGACTGATTATGCAGCAGATGATTCGCAAGCAGGTCTATATCGAGCGGCGGCAAGAGACCCGGCTCAAGCGGCTTGCCAAACAGCGCGGCGTGAGCGAGGCGGAAATCATCCGCCGCGCGCTCGACCGCGAATTGGATGCCGGCTCGACCGCGAACGCGCCGCGCAACCCGGACGCGTGGCAAGAGGCGCTCGCGTTTATGCAGTCGCGTCGCCGCCTGGCTATTGCGGGAGAAGAACCCTATCGCTGGCGGCGCGAGGATGCCTATGAGGAACGCCTGGCCCGGTACGACCGCAAGAGTGAGTAAGGCATATTCTCATGAGCATCATTCTGATTGATACCAACCTTTTGCTCTATGCCTATGATGTGACAGAACCTGGGCGTAGTGGCCGTGCACAGGCGATGCTGGATCAACTCAAAGGGACCGGACTTGGCCGGCTTAGTGTCCAATGCCTTGCCGAGTTTTTCAGTATTTCAACTCGCAAGTTGAAACCACCCCTCACGCGAGCCCAGGCGCTCACCCAGATTGCGTTAATGGGGGAAGCGTATCCGGTGCTTGATCTTACGCTCGCCATCGTGCTCGAAGCAACGCGTGGTGCACGCGATCATCAATTAGCATATTATGATGCCCAAATCTGGGCCACGGCCAAGCTGAACCAAATCCCGGTCATCTTTAGCGAGGACTTTCCCTCAGCCGATGTGCTCGAAGGAGTGCGCTTTGTCAATCCCTTTGCCGCGGATTTTGATTTGGATAACTGGATTTAAAAGCCGCGTGCCTGGTTTACTGTGATACAATCCTATCCTGTCCATCCTGTTTGGAGAGATTAGGCAAGCGAATCGTTCGAGAAAGGAATTCATGTTAAGAAAATTTCGCGACCCGGTGAGCGGGTTGACTCATCTCGGCGGAGCAGTGGCCGCGCTCGTTGGGCTGGTTGCTCTGCTCCTTATCGGCTGGGGGAGCTGGACGCGCGAAGCTTCCTTGTCCATCTATGGGGTGAGCCTGATCTTGATGATGACGGCGAGCGCCTGCTATCACCTCATCAAGGCGTCGCCGCGCTGGCAACTGTTCCTGCGCAAGCTCGACCATTCCGCGATCTATATTCTGATTGCCGGGACCTATACGCCGGTCTGCATGAACCTGTTTTCGGGGTTCTGGAACTGGGGGATGCTGGCGATTATCTGGACGTTTGCGCTGGTTGGGACCATCGTCAAGTTGTTCGTCATCAATGCGCCGCGCTGGGTCACGGTTGTAGTGTATATCGTCATGGGCTGGCTGGGCATCCTGGCGGTGCCGCAAATGATCGGCGTCCTGCCCGCGGGGGCGCTCTTTTGGTTGCTGCTCGGTGGAGTGGTTTTTACGCTGGGCGCGGTGGTGTACGCGACCAAAAAGTTCGATTTCTTCCCGAACGTGTTTGGTTTTCATGAAG
>JBAVQS010000174.1:0-9080 GCA_049694275.1 Anaerolineae bacterium
TCATGGGAGAGAACGGGACCGTGAGTTTTGCACTGGATGCGTACGATACCACCCGCCCGCTGGTCGTGGATCCCGCCGCGCTGATCTATTCCACCTTTCTCGGCGGCAGCAGTGAGGACCACGCTCAGGGCATCACGGTGGACGCCAAGCACAATGCCTATATCGTGGGCACCACGGGCTCGACCGATTTTCCCAAGCTGAACCCCTACCAATCCAACAAGGCGGGGGATGAGGATGTGTTCGTCACCAAGCTCAACGCCGACGGTACCGCGCTGGTCTTTTCGACCTTTATCGGGGGCACGGATTTTCAGCAGGGCCTGGATATCGCATTGGACAACCAGGACCACGTGTATGTGACCGGCGAGACGGCGTCAAAAGACTTTCCCGTTACGCCCGGCGCCTTCCAGTCCTCGCTCCAGGGCTTTTTAAGCGCCAACGCCTTTGTGAGCAAGCTGAGCGCCGACGGCACGACCCTGCTCTATTCCACCTATCTGGGCGGTGGGCAGGATGTCGCGCGCAGTATTGCCGTGCTGGATCAAAAGGCGTTTGTCACCGGGACCACCGGAGCGGTGAACTTTCCAACCAAGAATGCCTTCCAGACCGATCAAGGAGACAATGATGCTTTTGTCTCAGCCTTTGATACGACCCAGTCAGGCGCCGCTTCCCTGCTCTGGTCCACCTACCTGGGTGGCAGCGGGATTGACGATGGAAACAGCATCGCGGTCGTGCGGCGGCTCACCGGTCTGAATACTTTTGCCACCGAAGTGGTCGTCGCGGGCGCTACCGACTCGAACGACTTTCCGACCAAGAATCCGATTCAGGGCAATCAGATCTGGGCCGATGGGTTTGTCACCAAATTCACCGGCGCGGGCAAGCTGATCTACTCCACCTATCTCGGCGGCGGCGACTATGACAATGCGCTGGCCGTCGCGATGGATGCGCAGGGGAACGCTTACGTCGCGGGGCACACCTGGTCCATCGATCTTCCGACGACGTTCAATGCCTTCCAAAAGAGCTGCGGCTTGAATGCACAGGGCAAGTGCCAGCAGAGCATGGGCTTTGTGGCCAAAATCAACACCGCCGGCAGCGCATTCGTCTATCTGACGTATCTCGGCAGCACGAATGCCGCGCAGCAGGCCGATGCGATTGCGGTAGACCGGCTGGGGAATGCCTATGTCGAAGGGTACACCTCCTCGACGAATTTCCCGACGACGCCCGGCGCGCTGGACACGCAGTGCGGCACGGTCACGCCCTGCGACGACACGCACAACGACGTCTTTGTCACCGAGCTCGATTCGACCGGCAGCGCGCTGATGTATTCCACCTACCTGGGCGGGGATGATAACGACATGCCCGGGTACAGTCACTCGATCGCCGTGGACGGCGTCGGCGGGGTCTATGTGACCGGCGAAACCCTCTCGACCGATTTCCCACACTATCCGGACGGGGTCTATGACCCAGGCTGCGGCACCGATGGAACCTGCAACGCGGCCGGCCCGGCAGCCGGCGTTTGCGGAAACGGTACACCCTGCACGGATGCCTTCGTCGTCAAGTTCAGCACGGCGGCGGACCTGTCGGTCAAGAAAACGGGTGATGTCGGTACCATCAAATTGAGCGGCAACAACATCGTGACCTATAGCATCGTCGTCCGCGATAACGGGCCCGCGGCGGCCGGTGTGTTCGAGCTTCAGGACGTGCTGTCGAGCAAAGCTGCGTTCAAAATCGTGTCGGTCAATCTCGGTCCGTCAACTCCGGGGATGTGCCTGATTCAAAATGTCAAGAACATCTATTGCAAGATTACCCAGCTCCCGGTCGGCGGGGAAGCCACGGTCACGTTAAGGGTCCAGGCCCTCTCGCTTCCCGGTGGTTTCAGCACGCCGCTATGGGACAAGGCCACAGTCAAGCTCCTCAACCAGATGGATCCCAATCAACAGAACAATTCGGCAACGGTCACGACGACCATCATGCCGTAAGCGAACAAACAGGTGAGGGGGTGCGAGGTGGCTCGGCCACCCCACACCCCCTCAATTCTGTTTTGGCAATACGGATTACGGCGCCACCGACGGGGTGGGCATCATCCCAAGCTGCATCATCAACGACACTCCGTCGTTGAGCCCCCACATCTCGACGATTTTGCCGTTGACCAACCGGTAAGTGACGACGGTCTCGATCTTGAACGCCTTGCCCGACGCAGGCGCGCCCATGAACGGCGTACCGGTATGGGTCCCGTGAGCCGAATACCGTTCGACGACTATATCCCCTTCGGCGACCAGCGCCTCCGTGGTCGTCTGAATATCGGGAAACGACATGGCAAAGCCTTGATGGGCTATCTTGCCGCCCGCCAGTCCGGGCGGCAGGCCGGGCAGCAGGCTGTGGCTCACGAGATCGGCGGCGACAATGGCATCCAGCTCATCCAGTTTCCCCCGGTTATGAATCTCCCGGTAGCGACGGACAACACTCTTGTTCTCTTCGATAGACATGATTGATCCTCCTACACCTTGAAATCCATCCACTCATGTGGACTCGATTAATAAGACGGGAGAAAAGCCCGAAACTGTTCGGTCCCGAACCATGAAAATCGCGATATAATGGAGACCGCCGCACATCCCGCACCGCACAATTTGCCCCATTTTCCCCGTCAAATAAGCAGAGAAGGAGGTCGCTTACGGATTACACAACCCCGATGGATTTTCCACGCGTTCAAACCCAGGCGGAATTCACGCAGCATGCCCAGGCCCACCGCCGCGAACTGCGGGTCCACTGCTATCGCATGCTCGGCTCAATTCAGGATGCAGAGGACCTGGTGCAAGAGACGCTCCTGCGCGCCTGGCAAAAGCTTGAGACGTACGAGGGGCGCGCCTCTTTTCGCGCGTGGCTCTACAAGATCGCGACGAATGCCTGCCTGGACACCCTCGACCGGCGGCCGCGCCGCGTTCTCCCCCAGGCGCGCCAACCCGCCTCGGACCCGCACGGGCCGCCCGGTCCTCCGGTCATGGAACCGATCTGGCTGGAGCCGATTCCCGATGACCTGCTCGCCGATGTCGAGGCCGGCCCGGACAAGCGCTACGAGGCGCGGGAGACGATCTCGCTCGCCTTTCTGGCCGCGCTCCAGGTTCTACCCCCGCGCCAGCGCGCGGTCCTGATCCTGCGCGATGTGCTCGACTGGCACGCCGAGGAGACCGCCACGCTGCTCGATCTCTCGCTCCCGGCGGTCAACAGCGCGCTGCACCGGGCACGCACATCGATGGCGAAATACTACCGGCGGTATGGGCTGGAGGGCCTTTCTGCGCCCCTGCCGGATGAAGAGATGAGCGCACTGCTCGCGCGCTACGTCCACGCCTGGGAGAATACCGACCTGGACGAACTGATCTCACTCTTGAAAGAGGAGGCGACCTTCCCGATGCCCCCGGTCCCTGACTGGTACCAGGGAAAAGACGCCATCCGCGCCTTTGTCTCGACCATCGTCATGGCGGGCGTGACACCCGGGACCTGGCATTTCGAGCCGGTGCGCGCCAACGGGCAACCGGCGTTTGGATGGTATCGATTGGAGGACGGCGTGTATCGCCCCTTTGCCATCCAGGTGGTCACGGTGGAGGGGAACCTGATCGCCGATATCACCACCTTTATGAATCCGGCGCTCTTTCCGTGGTTCGGACTGCGACCGAAAATCGCGGCGTGAGACCGCAATTAGGGGCACCGCTTACCGACCTCATCCACCGCCCGGCCTGGATGTGACCGGAGAGGAAGACAACGCGGGGATAAATCCGAACGGGTCCTGCTCCAAAATCTCGATTCCGCGGTCGCGCCACATTTCGACATCGGCCTGCGGAAGCCCCGGCCACACCGCATAGGCGCGCCGCGCAAAACGATTCTGCGCGATCTGGTCCCAGATAAAGCGCATGTCCGGGTCGGCGAGGTTGTATCCGATAAAGAGCACCGTGTTGCCGCCGAGGACCTGGCGCACCGCCGCGACAAACGCCTCGCGAGAGCGGTCCCGCAGTAGCTTGCCGTGGTCCTGGTCGGTCACGACGAGCGAGTCCGGCTGGCCGACATCTCCATAGAGCTTGAACAGGCTGAGCCGCCCCGGCCGCGCAAAGGCAAGGTCAGAATCGCGCACCATCGGGTGAATACCCACCTCGGCGCGCTGCAGGGCGCGTTCCAGGAGTTGATCGTACGCGGTCGTGATGATCGTTTGGACACCTCGCCCGCTCACCAGTTCGACCAGCGCGTGATGGAACGTCTGCAGGGCTTTGCCGGCGATATCGAGCGCGTCGAGGATATAACTGGTCAAGGCATGGCGGCCGGCAACCGCCTCCACCCGCTGCGCGACCTGATCCAGCGAGAGGGATGCATCCAGCCGGTACTTGTTCGCAAGGCCGTGCGCGAGGTCTGCCCGCGCGGGCACTCCCGTGATGGTCGCGGGGAGATCGCCGCCGATAAAGAGCGCGAGCGTGTGATTGTCGAGCGCGTCGGCAAGCGGGGGCGGGAGCATCTCAACCGGCGTCACCGGCGAGGGCGGAGAGACGCGTGGCGGCTCGGGCTGAATGCCAGGCGGGACCGCCGCATTGGGCGCGGGCCGGGGCGCCTCTGCACCGAGCGCCTTGAGCACCCGCGCGAATTGCGCTTCTCGTTCCGCAACGTTCGTCAGGTCGGCCTTTTCCAGCATCGCGATTCGCCGGGGCAGTTCGCACGGCTTGAGCAGGAGGGGCAAGAGCCGCCGCTTGCGCGCCGCCGGGTCTCCGCTCCCGACCAGGAGTGCCTCAAACTCGTTCCATTCGCTCGTCACCCATTCCGGCGTCATGACGATGAGCGTATGACGACTGCCATCCACCGCGTTTTCGATATTCTCCAGGCGCGGAGCGCCCAGCGCGAAATCGCGGTCGTCGATACAGACCGTCAGCCCCGCCGTTTCCAGGCGCGGCAACAGCCACGTCTGCACCCACGCCTTGTCCGCCTTGCAGTACGAAATGAAAACGTCATAGGTTGCTGATTCGGCCATTGCTCACTCTCCCGCGCGCCCCGGCGACTCCCGGAATTCGAAATTCCGGTCTCAACAAAGCAGGCTCGCCGCTGAAAAAAGGGGCCGGCGACACCAAAGGAACTCCCACTGGTCGCTTCCGGCGTGACACGCGCAGGTCACTCTTCTAAGCGCCAGTCTTCACTCAGATCACGCCCCTCATCCGTTTCCATCCGTTTATCCGCGTCGCGCCAGCAATCCGTTTGCGGCCTCCCGTCCCTCTCCAGAATCCCAGAGTCCAGAGAAGCCAGAGTTCAGAGTCGGAACAGGGCGGCCACCACACGAAACCCATAGTACCTGCCCGCGAAGTACGGGTTGAGGTTGCCACGGCCCGCACAGCGGGCGCCGCGCCGATCGTCGACGAAAGCGCCGACACGCACCACGCGGGATTCACCCGAATCAGGACCTTGAGGATTCTGTGCGGGCGATCTTTTGTAATAGTCCGCCGCGTACCAATCCACGCACCACTCCCACACATTCCCCGCCATATCCGCTACCCCGTACGGACTGTCGCCGGCTGGCGAGTATTTACCAACCGGCGTGGTCGTGCCAATCTTGGACTCGAAAGTGTTGCATTTGTCGCTGTCGAACTGGTCGCCCCAGGGATATTGGCGTTTGTTGGGCGCGCCGCCGCTCGCCCCTACAGCCCCTACGGACCTTTTAACCCGGTTCCACAACCCTGATTCATTGGCCGATTCATCCCAGCTCGCGGCCTTTTCCCATTCCGCCTCCGTCGGCAGGCGCATGCCCGCCCACGCCGCATAATCCCGCGCCTGGTACCAGGACGCCTCGACCACCGGGTGGTCCCCCTTGCCTGCCGGAATTGCAAAAGGCTCACCCCGGTCCTCTTTGTAGCGCTTGAATTCTTCATTCGTCACGGGATACCGGGCCATATAGAATGCGTCCAGGTAGACTTTGTGCGCCGGCTTTTCGTAGTCGCCACCCTGATCATCCCCCATGATGAATTCGCCCGCGGGGACATAACACTCGTATTTCAAATGCGCGCGCCATGCGCCGTCGGGCTGGACGCGCTCTAACGCCTGGATTGCGGCGAGGCGCACCTGCGGATACTCGTCTGCCAACAGCGGGATGAGCGCAGGCACGAACCGGTCCCCCGATTGGCCCAGCGCGGTCGCGGCCGCGGCGCGGGTGCGGAAGCTATCGCTCCTGACCCCTTCGGTCGCAATAGCATTCACCGCCACGCCGCCCTGCGCGGCGTGCGCTCCCCAGTATGGGCCCTCTATCCCCAGATTGAGCGCCGAACGGAAGAGCAGTTCAAGCTCCTCCGCCGTCAGCCGCTTGAGCTCGTCCCGGCGCTCATGAATCAACTGGAACGGCTCGCGCGAGATGAGGAGTCGCGCCCCGCGCCAGTTTTCGACCTCGCGGTTCAGGAGCTCGCGCGCCAGCTTGGCCTGCATCTCGGCCTGGTCAATCCAGGTATGAATCTCGAGCGCCAGGTGATCGTGCGCCAGTTCATAGAGCGCCTGCCCGCCGCGCTCGAATTCGCGGACCAACCGCCGGTTGACCAGCCCCACCAGGACGGCGTCCACCCGTTTCACTGCCGCCGTATCCTCTGCATTCAGCACACCCGCCTCGACCAGCCCGCCCAAAAGCCCTGCCCGGTCTTGCGCCGCTTTGGTCGCCTGCGTGGTGACGAGCACCTTGAGCAGGGCGCGGGCCAGTTCGCGCAAGGCGGCATCGGGGAGCCGCGCCAGCTCGGCATTGACATAGTGCGCCAGGATCCCTTTCGACTCGCCCAGGCGGGTATAATCGGCGGGCGTGACCGTTTGCCGGGCCAGGCGGACCGGCGCGCCAGCGGCGAGCGCCGCTTCGGGATCGACCAGGCAGTCGCGATAGAGCCGGTCGCAGACAATCTGCAACTGGGGCGGGGCAATCGTGCCCGCCTCGCGCAGGTCGTTCAACAGCCGGGTGACGAGGTCGGGCGCAATGGCGATGCCCGCGCGCGCCGCCGGCTCGGTGATGACGGTGCTCGCCTTTTCGTCGCTGAGGTTCGTCAGGCGGAACGAGTCGCCCAACAGCTCCGGGATCGCGGCGCGGGCCTCGTCGAGCGCGGCGAGATAGTCTTCGCGCAGGCTGATGACCCAGCGCACCTCGGCGCCGGAGGAGAGCACGCCGGCGTCCGAGGTCACATCGCGAAAGGCGGCCAGCTCGGCCCAAAAGAGGCGGCGGATCGGCGCATTGAGGCGCAAAAAGAATTCCTCGAACTGGTCGAGAAACACGACCAGCCGGTCGCCGGGCGCGAGCGCCGCGTTGAAAAAATCGCGCAAAGCGAGCGGGCCGGGGTCGGCGACCGCCCGCCCGGTGGCGCGCAGGGATTCGAGCACCGCCTGGCGCACGGCGGCGAGGGGATCGCCCAGGGCACGCACATACACCGGCATGTAATCCTGCTCCATCAACAAGGGCATAACCCCCGCATAGAGGAGCGAGGTCTTGCCCGTGCCGGATGCGCCAAAGAGGGTTGTGATGCGATGAGAGAGGATCAGGCGATAGAACAGCGTTGATTCGAGCTGCCGCCCGTAAAAGATATCGCGGTCGTCGCTCGTGTAATAGTCGAGGAACTTGTACGGCAGCTTGTTCAGCGGCCCGGCGGGCGTCCCCCGGCCGGCGCGCTCGCGCGGGCGGATTTGCGACGCGACCCCGGAGAGAAAATCCAGCGCGGCGTCGGGAAAGAGGAGGACATTTTCTCCCCGCCACCAATCGATCAGGTCGCGCGACGCATCGGGGAGCACGGCATAGGCCCGGCGGCGGTCCTTTTCCACGTTCGCCGTCACCTGATAAAACAGGGGCGTGAACGATGGGTCGTCCAGGTTATAGTGGACAAAGAGGAGCGGACTCGTAAGGAAATAGAACCGGAGCACAGCCAGAAAGGCATTCAGCCGCAGGTCGAGCAAGGCATGGTCTTTGGGGGTGAGGACCAGCGATGCGGGGTTGGTGACTGAGCCGTGGAGCTTGAAGACCATTACCTTGCTCAGGTCAATGTACGGCGTCTGCACATCGGTGAGGACCGTCGCATAGGAACGGCCTATGGCATCAAGCGCCTGCTCTAACAGGCGGTCCTGCGCGGTGGTAAAGATGGTCTGAAACGGCAGCTCGGCGATCCGCCGGTGGAGCGCGGTGGGGCGATAGCGCGGCGAGTCGAGCTGGTCGAGAACCTGCTCGACCAGCTTGTGACGACCATGCTGGGCCTCATACCGCTGCGCGACCTGCGCGAAGGATTCATTCCGGTCAGGCGACCGCAAAAGCGCGGCCAGCGCGGCGGCGAGCTCGGGGCGGCTGGGCGGGGCCGGGTCGCCCCCGGCGCGGAGCGAGACATCGCTGCCCCAAAAGAGGACCGCCTTGCCCCCGCCAATGTTATCGATCAGGTCGGGAGGAATCGAAACAGCGTCGTTCGGCATTGCCTCTCCTCTCACGAATGTGGGTCTTGCAACAAAACTCAGTACACAGATTTGGACGTCATTTCGACCGTAGGGAGCCGATTAGGTCCCTTTGGGAAAATCTCGTCCTGCGCTAGCGAGATTTCTCGTCGCAAAAGACGCTCCTCGAAATGACAATCGTGATGTCAAAATGACAATTGGAATGTACTGAGACTGGAAGAGAACGAGCGGAACGGAACGCCCCTCTCAGAAAGCAGGATACAAGTCTGCAAAGGGGTGCTCACCAGTTTAGCATGGTTCGCCCCGATGTCAATTTGAACCGGCGTCGCATCATTTGGACGCAGATTCACACGGATAAACAAATACAGCAGAGGCCCATTGTCACCGGCCATGCATTCCGGTACAATGAACAAGGAATGGAGAGAGGAGCATCCTCATGGAAGAACCTTCCCCCGTCCTGGTCGTCGACCGCTTTCCGGAGCTTTTGGATGCGCTCATGGAACTGTTGCGTGGTCTAACAGCCGAGGAGTGGTTGCGCCCAACGGTGGCCGCGGGATGGACGGTGAAAGATATGGCCGCGCACCTGCTGGGGGATAATATCGGCAATCTCGCACGGCGGCGGGATGGGTTCCGCGAAGCGCCCGTGTCGCTCGCAACGTGGGATGAGC
>JBAVQS010000175.1:0-17676 GCA_049694275.1 Anaerolineae bacterium
TCGTCCCGACCGACCCGAACGTCAAGGCGTTTGCGGATGCGGCTTCGGCGGGTTTCCCGCGGCCGCAGGTCGCCGCGCTGGACAACTTCTGGGGTCCGTTCGGCGATGCCGCAACCAGCATCTTTGAAGGCAAGGCGACTCCCGCCGACGCCATCAAGACCGGTTGCGCCACCATGGACAAAAACAACAAGATCCCATAAACGCAAGTGTGTGAAACGGGGAGCGCCGACCGGAAAACCGGGTCGGCGCTCCCCCCTCTTCTTCTGTCCGGCGTGGGTTTCGTATTTCATCTATCGAGGACAGGCTTATGGCAACTCTAACTCAGACAGGCGTGGGCGGCCCTCCGACAAAATCCCACAAAAGTTTCTGGCGCATCGCGAATCCGTACCTGTACATCCTCCCGGCGGCGCTGGTCATGGCGGTCATGACCTATTATCCAATGGGCTATGGCATCTGGATGTCCTTTACCGACTATGGCCTGAAGAATCTACGCGTCGATTCGGCCGCGCCCAACATCGTCGGCCTGCAGAACTATATTGATATCGTCACCGGCGCAGTCCCCAACATCCCCGATTTCCTCTATACCCTGACGTTTAACCTCTGGTGGACGCTCTCAAACGTCGTCTTTCATGTGACTCTTGGCGTTCTCATCGCCGTGATGCTAAACGGACGCGGCCTCTGGTTCAAGGGGTTTTACCGCGCCATCTATATTTTGCCCATCGTCATTCCGACGCTGGTCGTCGCGAATGTCTGGCGCAACATGTTCAACCCGGACTATGGCGCAATCAATCAGCTCCTCGCCAACGTGGGGGGACTCGTCGGCATCTCGCCGGCGGCCTTTCATATTCGCTGGATTGAGGACGCCACGCCGCCGATTCCCGGCATCGGCCTGCCGCTTTCGTACTTTGCTTTGCTCATCACCAATATCTGGCTGGGCTGGCCCTTTATGACGATTGTCGCGACGGGCGCGCTCCAGAGCATCAGCAAAGAGTTTTACGAAGCGGCTTCCATCGACGGCGCTTCGCCGACGCAGCAATTTTTCAGTATCACCGTCCCGCTCCTCCGTCCGGCCATGGTCCCGGCAATCGTCTATGGGATTACCACGACCTTTAACCTCTTTAATCTCATCTATTTCGTCTCAGCCGGCGGCCCGCTCCGCCAGACTGAAATCCTGGTGACGATCGCGTTTCGTCTGGTGAACGAGCAGCGGTTGTATGGCGTCGCCGCGGCATTTTCCGTCTATATTGCGTTGATCCTCCTGGTAATCACCCTGATTACCAACTCGATCACGCGCGCAACGGAGAGCTACGATGTCTAGTGCAAATGTTCCCGCCACGCCGGCCGCGCCGGCCAAGCCCCGGTTCAAATATGTCGAGAGCCACGTCGTCGGCCAGGAGATGAATCTGCCCAAGCAGCTTCTCTACCAGTTGATGTGTCTCTTTGTCGCGTTTACCGTGCTGTTCCCCATTCTCTGGGTTGTCAGCATGTCGGTCGATCCCAATGCAGATGTCCTGCGCCCCACCACGCTGAACCTCATTCCCCCCGGCTTTTCGCTCAAAGCCTATGCGGACATCATTGCCAAGCCCTCTCCAAATCCGGCCGAGGTCAACCTCTTTGATAGCGGCATCAAGGTGAGCGGGCTGCCGCTGCTCGCCATGAACAGCATCATGATTGCGCTCGGCTCGGCCTTTGCCTCCGTCATGGTCGGCGTCTTTGCGGCCTATGCCTTTTCGCGTTTCAAGTTTGCCGGACGCCAGACGCTGATGCTGGCCATCCTCGCGGTCTTGATTCTACCCAGCGTCGCCACCCTGGCCCCGCTTTTCGTGTTGCTCAACGGCGTGACAATCGGCGATTTCAATCTGCGCAACTCGCTTTTGGGCGTGGGCGTCGCGATGCTATCAGGACTCCTTCCCTTTTCCATCTGGAACCTGAAGGGGTTCATCGATACGATTCCGAAGGAATTGGAAGAGGCGGCGCTCATCGACGGCGCCTCCCCGAACCAGACCTTTTTCTCGATTATGCTGCCGCTCGCCACACCGGCTATTGCCATCACCGCCTTTTTGGGATTTCTATCCGGGTGGACCGAGTTTTATCTCTCCTGGCAGTTCCTGACCCATCCTGAGAGTTTTACGCTCGCGATGGCGCTCTATAACATGACCGGCCAGTTTGCCAGCGCGACCCCGTGGTCCCACTTTTCCGCCATGTCGATCATTATTGCCCTCCCCGTCGCCGTCGTCTACCTGGCGCTGCAAAAGTACATCATTGGCGGTCTCACTATCGGCGGCGTCAAAGGTTAATCTCAGATTGTCAAAACAAAAACTCCACCCGCCGGTGGAGTTTTTGTTTTTCCCATAATCCCATATAATAACCCGCAATGAAAGAAAAATACCCCGCAATTGTTTCGCTCGTTCTATTGCTCCTGCTCTCCGTTGCATGCAGCACCCCCAACCCTGCGCCCAATCCGCCGACGACGCCGGTTGCAACACCTCAGGCGGCGGTCACTACGGCACCGCCAACGCCCAGCGTCACAGCCGGGACCGGCCGGCCGGTTCCCACCCCGCGCCCCACCCGTCCCAATACAGCAACGATCGCGCTCCTGCTGGCCGCACAGGCGGATGACACCTCCCGGCAAGTCAAGGATGTTTTCGTCCAGGCGGCGACCTCCGTGACGACCACGGTGCTGGTGAGCGATGCTGGCGGCGATGCGGCCAAACAAAAGGCGCAAGCGGCGGACGCGTTGAAACAGGGCGCGCAGGTCCTGGTGATTCAACCGGTGGATCAGGATGCGGCGGCGGCGTACGTGGACGCGGCGCACAAGGCCGGGGCGCAGGTTATTGCACTGGACCGGTTGATCAATACCCGCGATCTGGACGCCTATGTTTCGTTCGACAATTTCGCCGCGGGCCAGGCGCAGGCGAAGGAGGCGGTGCGCGTGCTCACCGCGAACAAGGCCAAGACCCCGTGGAATTTCGTCCTCCTCGAAGGGCGCGCGGGTGACAGCGTGGCCGCCGAGATTACACGCGGCTATTACGATGTGCTCAAGGGGTTGATCGATAAAAAGCAGGTGGTGGTCACCGTCGATCAGGCGCACAGCGCCTGGTCGAGCGACCAGGCGTACAAAACAACCCAGGATGCCTTGACGAAAACCAGCAACAATATCGCGGCGGTCCTCGCCAACAGCTCCGCCCTGGCGCGCGGCGCGCGCCTCGCGCTGGACCAACAAAAACTGCTGGGCAAGGTATTTGTCGCGGGGTCCGGCGCCGAGATGGAAAACATCCAGGCGCTGTGCCTCAGCCAGCAGAACTTGCTGTTCGTTCAAGACGACCAGGCCCTGGCGAGCACCGCGGCCCAGTTAGCCGCGGCGCTCGCGCGCGGGCAATCGGTCGCGGACACGCACCTGGCCGCCGGGACCTTGGCGGTCGCCGATCGCCAGGTCCCCCTCGCGCGCATCCCGGTCCGACCAGTCACGCTGGATACGGCGCAGGCCGAGCTGATTCAAAGCGGGTTGTATACCCCGGCGCAGCTCGGCAAGTGCGCGCCGCCGCTGGCCGATGGCGCGAGCACGCCGCACGTCTATGTGAATGGCTCGCTCACGGTGTGGACCCAGGATAAGAATCTCTATCCCTACCTGTCCAACCTGGCGGCCCAGTTTGGCGCCGGCAATCCCGGCGTGCAAATTCAGGTCGTCCAGTACGAGACCGACACGCTGCAAGCCAAATTGCAGGCACCGATCACCGACACGACGCCGGATTTGCTCTGGGCGACTTTTGATCAGAGCCAGAGCCTGATTCAGGCGGACCGCGTGCAAGCGATCGACGACGTGATCGACGTCAGCCAATTCTTGACCGCGACGGCCGGGGCCTTGACGGTGAACGCCCGGCATTATGGCGCGCCGGTCAGCGTTTCCAACGATCTGCTGCTTTACTATAACAAGAAACTGGTCAAGGACCTGCCTCAGGATACCGCCGCGCTGCTGCGCCTCGCGCCCATCCTCACCAAAGCGGACGGCTCCCAGTGGGCGATGACCTATAATCAAACCGATCCCCTCTATCTGATTCCGTGGTTTACCGGCATGAAAGGCAAGCTGTTTGCGGACGATGGCCGGACCCCATTGTTGAACACACCGGCGATGACCGATACGCTGACCCTGCTAAAACAGTTCCGCGATCAAAAGCTGATCCAGCCGGATACCGATGGCGACGGCGTCGATGCGCTCTTCAAGCAGGGCAAAGTGGGGCTGGTCATTAACGACGACGAATCCTACCCGGATTATGCGACGGCGCTGGGCGATAATCTCGGCGTGGCGCGCCTGCCGCGCGTCGCCAAAACCGGCGAATATCCGCATCCCTTTGCGTCCGGGCGCTATCTGCTGCTGAACAAAAATGTGAGCGGCGACAAGTTGGCGATTGCCCGGGGCTTTATCCAGTTTGTCACCTCGCGCGCGATTCAGGTGGAGATGGCGAAAAAGTTCAAGCGCCTCCCTGCGCTGATGGACGCACTGACGGACGGCGCGATCATCGGCGATCCCTTCCTCAAAAGCTCGGCCGACCAGGCGCTCGCCAGCATTCCGCCGCCGCCCGGCCCCGGCCTCTCGTGCATCCTCGACGCGATTAAATCGAATATGGGTCCGGCGCTCACTGGCAAAGCGGCGCTCCCCGACACCGCCAAAGCGATGCAGGATGCCGCGGAAGCCTGTATCAACAAGTAAAGCAACAAGAAGGTATTAGTCATGGGGGAAAAAAGAAAAAAACCGGCGGCAGTAAAACAATCGCAAGAACCGACAGCCGAGTACGCGCGCAATAAAGAGATTCCGCAATTCTTTGGGCGGCAGCTACTCAAGGGCGTTTTTGCACCTATTGATCCGGCAAGGCTAACCCCGGCCAGCCCGGTTTTATTCTACCGTCATCCGAATGGTGAAATCTGGACCGGTAATGCAATTGTATGGCTTGGCTCCTTGCCAGACAAATCCGTAGATCTGATTTTTGCAGACCCTCCCTATAACATAAAAAAAGCGGACTGGGATGTATTTGAATCCCAGCAAGAATACGTTAACTGGTCGATTGAATGGATCGAACAAGCAGCCAGGATTTTAAAGCCGACGGGGAGCCTCTACATCTGTGGGTTTTCTGAAATTCTGGCCGATCTCAAGCTACCTGCAAGCAAACTCTTTCGTGGCTGCCGCTGGTTAGTTTGGCACTATAAAAACAAGGCGAATCTGGCATCTGATTGGGGACGTTCTCACGAAAGCATCCTCCATTTCCGCAAGAGTAACAAGGTTACTTTCAATGCGGATGCGATAAGGATACCGTACGGCAATCACACACTCAAATACCCAGCGCACCCACAGGCGGAAACCAGCCAATATGGCAAGGAGCGCAACAAGTCGCATGTCTGGCAACCTCATCCCAACGGCGCCAAACCCAAAGACGTCATAGAGATCCCGACAACGTGTAATGGAATGCACGAAAAGACCCCACATCCCACGCAAAAGCCAGAAGAGCTGTTGAGAAAGATCGTTCTGGCTTCTTCGAATCCGGGCGATCTGGTTGTCGATCCATTTCTCGGGTCCGGCACGACGGCGGTTGTCTGCGAGCAATTGCAAAGACGCTGGAAGGGATGCGATCTTTCACCCGAGTATTGTCAGTGGGCTGCGGAAAGGATCGAACTGGTCGAAGACTGGCCGATTGAAAAATGGGTGCAGTACGACCTGGAGAATGCAGAGCGGAGAAAATCTATCCGATGACGCCGCCGTCCTTATCTGATTTGCAAGAAAGCGTTCAGGACAGTTCGGCGTTCACGCGCCTGGATGATTATTACAAGATCAGTTTTGCATTTCTCTCTTTGCTGAGACAGATCAAGCCGACACGTATTGTTTCTCCTTCGGCGACGAACTATATCTTTTATCAATACGGCCAAGATTATCAGCATAGGATTACGCATCCCTTGAACAGTGATCTTTTCATCGAGTCGCCACGCGAGTTTCAGCAAGCATCTGAGAGGTTGGTCAGCTTTCTTGGGGATTTAAAGCAGAGGCAAGGACGTGCCATTGAGCAACCCGGCGGCAACCGCTATGCCGAATCTGGAGAGATTAACCGAGTTGTTTACACGGTTCAACAGGCGATCGGTAGCATTGCCGATTCCTTTGACAATCAAAATCAATCGAGGAAGAGAGCGGGCCAGCTTTTCGAGAATTTGATTACACTCCTCATCCAGCAGGTTGGCTTGGAGTGTGAGCCGAGGACCGTAGTTCTTCCAATACCCGGTTATCCTGACTATAAAATGCCGTATCAGTTGGACTTTGGGTTCTCTCGCAACAAGGCCATCATTACCTCAGAAACGACATTCATTCAGCCAAACGAAGTGGTGGGATCGGTTAAGACCACAAGCAAGGATCGCATCGACAAGATTTTTCTGGACAAATATCTTTTATCCAAGCTTTTGGGCCGGCCCATTCCGGTCGTCGCAATTTTTCTTCACGATGTCCAACGTGCAGTTCGGGGAAACAGCATCTTTGGGATTAACTCTACCTTCAAAAGCAGCCATTTCCTGGGCTATACTGTGGCTTTGAATAAACTCGATGGCGTCTATTATGTGGATCCCCGGCCTGAAATGCTTGTCAACGAACGGTTGCGCCAACAGATACACGATTTTCAACAATTTCTGGTCCGAGACATTTGGTCCCTGTCCAGTCCATGAGCAAGCATGCCTGTGCACCAAGAGATAGACCCTCAGGATGCGTGGTGCTTCCTCACAAGTGTCAGGCTCAGTACATCACGAAATGTCATTCCGAGGCGTTTTTTGCCGAGCCCAAAGGGGACCTATACGGCTCATTCCATTCCGAATGACAAAACGAGATGTGAGGAATCGCCGCTCGGGACGCCAATTGACAATTGCTCCACGCCTCGATATTATTGGACCCCGTGGGACTCGTTCGCGCACTCGCCTTTCTCATCGGTCTGGCCCTCGTCGCCGAGACGCTCTATTCGGCGATGGTGACCTTTGTCCTGCCGCGCAGCGCCAACGACCGGCTGACCCGCATCGTCTTTCTCGTGGTGCGCGCCCTTTTCAATTGGCGCGCGAACCGCGCCCGCTCCTATGAAGCGCGCGATCGGGTCATGGCGCTCTTCGCCCCGATGGGCCTCCTGCTCCTGCCGCCGGTCTGGCTAACGCTCATCCTGATCGGGTACATGGGGATGTTCTATGCGCTGGGAATCTCGTCATGGCACGCGGCGTTTGCGGCCAGCGGCTCATCGCTCCTCACGCTCGGCTTTGCGCCGCTGGATGACCTGCCCCATCAGATCCTGGCCTTTTCCGAGGCGACCATCGGCCTCGCCCTAGTCGCGCTCCTCATCGCCTATCTGCCGACCATCTATGCGGCGTTCAACAAGCGCGAGGTGGCCGTGACCATGCTCGAAGTGCGCGCCGGCTCGCCCCCGTGGGCGGTCGAGATGATCGAGCGCTATCACCGCATCCACGGGCTGGACCAGTTGGGCGCGCAGTGGGCCACCTGGGAAACGTGGTTCGCCGATATTGACGAAACCCATACGTCGCTCACCGCGCTCGTCTTTTTCCGCTCGCCCCGGCCCGATCATTCCTGGATCACGGCGGCCGGCGCGGTTCTCGACGGCGCGGCGCTCGTCAATGCGGTGGTCGATATTCCGCACGATGCCCGCGCCGACCTGTGTATCCGGGCCGGGTTCCTCGCGCTGCGCCACATCGCCGATTTCTTCGCCATTCCCTACAACCCGGCGCCCAAACCGGACGACCCGATCAGCATCAACCGGTCCGAGTTTGACACCGCGTGCGAGCGGTTGGCCGCCAGCGGGGTGCCGCTGAAACCGAACCGCGATCAGGCATGGCGCGACTTTGCCGGGTGGCGCGTGAATTATGATACACCTCTGCTCGCCATCGCCGGGCTGACTATGGCCCCCTATGCGCCCTGGTCCTCGGACCGATCCTTGCGGCGCTGGAAAAAAATTTAACCGGCGGGATGCATCTGCCCGCGAGAACCCTATGACTCTCCGAACTCTCTCCCCTACAATTGCCCGTCGCCTTGCCATTACCCGCCAGCAGCTTGCCGGCCCGCGGCCGGCGGCGGATGCCGCCGGGATCATGGAGGTGACACGCGCCCTGGGCTGTTTGCAGCTCGACCCCATCAGCGTCGTCGCGCGCAGCCACCAGCTTGTGCTCTGGAGCCGGCTCGGCGCCTATGACCTGGCGGAGCTGGATCGCGTGATGTGGCAGGAGCGCCGACTGTTTGAATACTGGGCGCACTGCGCCTCCATCGTGCTCACCGAGGATTACTCCCTCTTCAGCCGCAGGATGCGCCGCTATCCGGGAAAAGACGGTCCCTGGTCGGATCGTGTGCGCCAGTGGAGGCAGGATAACGCCCCGCTCCGTCGGCTGATCCTTTCCGAAATCCGGCGGCGCGGGCCGCTCCCCTCGCGCTATTTCGAAGAGAAGGGAATTCAGACCCAGCACTGGGTCTCGACCGGCTGGACCAGCGGCCGGAACATCAGCCGAATGCTGGATTTTCTCTGGATGCAGGGCAAGATCATGGTGGCGGGCCGCGCCGGCATCCAAAAGCTCTGGGACCTGTCCGAGCGATGTCTCCCCGACTGGACCCCGCGCGAGTTGCTCTCCGAACGCGAGATTGGCTTGCGCGCCGCGCAGCGCTCGCTCCGGGCGCTCGGGGTCGCGCCGCTGCGGCACATCGATCGGCATTTTACCCGCGGGCGCTACCCCGACCTCGCCGGGACTCTTGCCGAACTGGAGCGCGCGCAGAAAATCGAGCGCGTGCAGGTTCAAAATGGCAAAGAGGCATGGCCGGGGACCTGGTACATTCATACCGACGACCTGCCGCTGCTGGAACGCCTGGAACGGGGGGAGTGGGCGCCGCGCACAACGCTCCTCTCGCCCTTTGACAATCTCATCTGTGACCGGCAGCGCACGCAGCTCTTATTCGACTTTAAATACACCATCGAAATCTATACGCCCAGCGCCAGGCGCCAGTACGGTTACTATGTGCTCCCGATCTTGCACGGCGACCGGTTGATCGGGCGGCTCGATCCGGTGATGGACCGCGCGAATGCGCGCCTCGTGGTCAACGCGATCCATGCCGAGCCGGACGCGCCGCGCACGCCCGAAACGGGGCGGGCCATTGCAGACTCGTTACAAGAGCTCGCCCGCTTTCTCGGCGCCCGCGACATTGTCTATCCGCGCCGCATGCCCACCACCTGGAGGGTTCGATGAGCCCCCCTGTTTTTTCTCGGCGTAACGCGTTATACTAGAGCCTATTCACACGTCCGTTCGTATAGAACCTACACCTTTACACTCAAAGAGGAGGCCACAATGAACTGGGACAATCGTCTCGATGCGCTGGGCATCAAGTCCACCGCCACCCCGAACGCCAAATGGACCGCACTGTCGGTCGTCTATCAGGATGAGAGCCAGGCGCAAGGAAATCACATCATTCTCTTTACGGTACAGGACGCGCAGGGCAAGCCCGCCGCGAATGTCCCCTGCATCGTCGATTGGGTCGGACGCGACGCCGGGGATGTGCCGACGCGGGTCATGACGGATGACCAGGGGACGGCCAATGTGCCGATCTATGCCAACCTCGACATTAACAAGCTGAACGGCCCGTACTTTGCCTATGTTGAAAGCCAGGCCGTCAGCGATGTGGTCAGCGGGATGGGCTTGCCCGAGCATCACCACGTCAACTATCTACTAACCTTTGGTCCCAAATCGACCGTCACCACGCCGACGCCGACCCCGCCCACCCAGACGCTCGCAGAAACGGCTCTGGCCGCTGCCAAAGCGGTGACATGGATGCCGGTGAACAACGGCTCGGCGCTCTGGAACTATGCCAAGGCGAACGGCCTCCAGGACCAGCAGACCGACGAGATCAAGTTCACATATAATGGCGCCGATTACCTCGTCCAGGTGTTCAACCTCGGCATTGTCTATGTCAAGGTCGGCGACTGGGGCAACATCCAGGTTCTCCAAAAAGAGTCCCCGCCGCACCTCAAGACCGTCGGGCAGATCTAATCGACGGCATGACCCGGTAATGAACAGCGGACACGAATAGGAAATTCTATTCGTGTCCGCTGTGTGTCGGATGGCCGGGTTGGTGGTCTGGCTTGTGCCAGCAGCATCCCGGGTTATTTGGTTACTTAACGGCGGTGACCTCTTTGACCACTTCGTTCACGAGCCGCCCGTCGGCGCGGCCTTTCAGCCTTTGCGACGATTCGCGCATGACTTTGGGAAACTCTTTGGTCCCCAGTTCGGCGACCACCTTTTCCACCTCGGCCTTGATCTCGTCGCGCGTCATCTGTTTGGGCATGTACTTGTCGAGCACGCGGATCTCCGCCTCTTCCTTGGCGGCCAGCTCCGGGCGGTTCCCCTTTTGATAGAGCTCAATCGAATCGCGTCGCTGCTTGATCTGGTTCTCGACCACGCGGGCCAGGTCGGCCTCGGTCACCGGCTGCCCATATTGCAAATTCTTGGGGTCAGTGCGCGCCATCTCCAGGTTCGAGATAGCCGCCTTGAGCATCCGGATGGCGCGCAGGCGGTCCTCGTCTTTGCTCCGCATCGCGTCCTTCAAATCTTCACTCAACAGTTCTTTTAATCCCATTTTTGCCTCCACGGCATTCTTTTCATAAACGCCTGCCACAAGAGCCGGACGGCGCGCCGGAGATAGACACGCTCGCTCACCGTCTCGCGCAGCACCCAGCAGTCCGTCCCATCCGCGCGTAGGCCGTGCCGTACGCCGACCGGGACATACAACATCGTCCCCGGCCCGGCGCGGACCTCCTGCCCATCGACGAGCAAAGTCCCTTCCCCTTGCAGCACGTCGAAACATTCGTCCTTGTGCGCATGCACGTGCACCGGCACCGCCTGCCCGCGCTGCAAGCAGAGCAGCCGCCCAAAGAACGCCTCGCCGTCAAACAGGTTGAGATTGACCAACTGCTCCGCGGCAAAGCGCTGCGCGTCCTGCGTTTGAATCAATTGAAAACGCATCGTTAAACTGTGCGGCTAGGGGACAAGCAAGACCTTACCCATGGCGGCGCGGCTGGCGAGAAAGCGCTGCGCGTCCGCCGCCTGCGCGAGTGGGAACGTCTTGGCAATCCGCACCTTGAGCTTGCCTTCGCCGATCCAGGTAAACAGGTCGCCGGCGCGCTGCGCCAGTTCGGTCCGGTCCCGCACATAATACCCCAGTGTCGGGCGCGTCAAAAAGAGCGCCCCCTTGGCGTTCAGGACCTGCGGGTCGAGCGGCGGCACGGGCCCCGAGGATTGTCCAAAGAGCACCATATAGCCGCGCGGGCGCAGGCAGTTCAGGCTCCGGTCAAAGGTGTCCTTGCCCACCGAGTCATAGACAACGTTCACTCCCTTGCCGCCGGTGAGGCGTTTGACCTCCGGCTCAAAATCGGTCTGCGTATAATGAATGACCTCGTCGGCGCCGGACTCGCGGGCGATGGCGAGTTTTCCCTCGCTCCCCGCCGTCGCCAGCACGCGCGCGCCGCACAGCTTGGCGATCTGCACCAGCAGCGCGCCGGTGCCGCCGCCGGCCGCGTGGATGAGCGCGGTGTCACCCGGCTTGAGCGGATAGGTGCTCCGGGCGAGATAGTGCGCCGTCATCCCCTGCAAAATGACCGCCGCCGCGTCCTGACTCCTCACGCCCGGCGGGATCGGGAGGGCGAGCCACGCCGGGACGACCGCATACTCGGCATACGACCGCATCTGCCCCCAGTATGCGACGACCCGGTCACCCACCTTGACGCCGTCGACCTCTGGCCCGACTGCATCCACGACGCCTGCCCCTTCCTGTCCAAGCATCGCGGGCAAGGGGGTCTTGTACTGGCCAAGGCGCAGATAGTTATCGATAAAGTTCACCCCGATCGCTTCGAGCTTGAGGCGCACCTGGCCGGCGCCCGGTTCGGGCATCGGCACATCCTCATACTGCAACACTTCGGGGCCACCGACTTGATGGAAACGAACCGCTTTCATCTATAAGCTCCTTTTTCACAGAATGGCGCAGAGCGCAAAAAAAGATGTAATTCAGCGGAGCAACATCGACTGGAACCCTTTGTTAGCCCATGCTCTGCAATAAAGTTCCGCCCTGCCACTGCATCGCGTTGCTATCTATCCTTGTTTTTTCGTGTTTCTATCCATGGAAAGATAATGCCGAAAAGGATGGCGAAACGAAACGATGTCTCCCAATCTATAATGCTTGCTCCATGAACGATGATGTTCCAAAGCCAAGTCACAATGATGGAAACAATCAGGGTTACAGCGAACACGGTTACAAAATCAACGAGCAATTTCTTGATGTTCATTTCTCAGTCTCCTTGAGGTTAGAGAGACGGTTCAGGGGAAATAAAAAAACAAGGCATTCTTCGGTGAGAATTCATCTCATTTGAAAAAACGAAGAAAAGCCCTGTTTTTGTGTATCAGAGTCGGGGCGAGAGGATTTGAACCTCCGGCCTCTTCGTCCCGAACGAAGCGCGCTACCGAGCTGCGCTACGCCCCGAACTCCCCGCTATTATAAGCGCGAACGTGGTTTTGGTCAAAACGGGAATCACAATGGTTTCTTTTCCGGCACGCCGGTCCGCCGCGGGTACCGGATGGGTGATGGGGAGACTTTATCCACCGTGACGAGGTAGCGGGTTTCGGGCGTCCCGGGCAGGTGAACCGGGATGGTTCGCCCCCACCTTCCGCCCAGCTCGGCGGCGGCATGCCCGGCCGCCGCGATCTCTTGCTCTACTTCGATGCTCTTGTACGCGATGAAGGTTCCCCCGACCCTGACGAATGGCAGGGTATACTCGACGAGGGTTCGCAGTTCTGCTACAGCGCGCGCCGTCGCAAAATCATATTCCTCGCGATAGTCCCCCTTTTGCCCCAGTTCCTCTGCCCGTCCCTTGAGCGTGACGACGTTGGTGAGGTCCAGCGCCCGCGCCAGTTGATCGAGAAAGATTGCCTTCTTGCCAGTCGCCTCCAGCAGTGTGACGTGCAGTTGCGGAAAGGCGATAGCCAGCGGCATTCCGGGAAACCCTGCGCCCGCGCCAACGTCGATCAGCCGCTTGCCCGCCAGCGCAACGCCGAACGGCTGAGGCAAAGCAAGCGCCGCCGAGAGGGAATCGAGAAAATGCTTGACGAGCACCTGTGGATATTCGGTGATCGCGGTGAGATTGACCCGGGCATTCCAATCGACCAGTTGGCGATAGTACAACTCAAAGCGGTCGAGCTGCGCCGGGGTCAGGTCGAGGCCGAACGCGCGTGCGCCTGTATCGAGAAGCGGCATACGCTGATCATCACCTTTCGCAGGAATAAAAAGGTGTGGGCCGCGACATTTCGGCGAAACGTCGCGGCCCACCGATCCATCTACTTGTGTTACGGCGTGGCGGCGGGCGCAGGCGTCCCGCTCGCCGTGGGCGTCCCCGTGCCCGGCGCCGGGGTCGGCGTATCGGGCAGCGTCGGCAGCGGCGTCGGCGTCACCGTCGGCGGGAAGGGGGGATCGCTCAGAAAATCGGCCAGCCCCTGGTGGGTGGCGGCCGAGACCAGATAAACCTGATTGTCATTCCCTTTGAGCGCATAATAGTCGCCCTGGTCGGGGGTGGCATTGCCAATCTTGAGCACGGACTGGCTCGTATTGCTCAGCGTCATGGTCGCGATGATGGCCGGATTGTCCAGACCGTACTGGGACAGGTCTGTTGTATTCGTCAGGACGCGGGTCGCATCCAGATGGGCCAGGTCGCCGATCGCGCCCAGGATTTTGATCGTGTCGGTTGCGCTGTCCTTGGGCTGATCCATATGCCAGTCCTGCCCCTGGCGCGTGACGCTCACCGTCAAATTCTTTTTCGTGTCGGTCACCTGGAATTTGGTGACGCTGTCCGTGGAAACATCAAAGACGTTCACCGGGGTCGGGACCGGCGTGTTACGCGCGCCGGTGAAGGGCGTGACCTGATTCTGCGAGATATACCAGGCATACCCGCCGACGGCAATCAAGAGGACCAGTAGAATAATCGTATTACGAAACTTCATAGGTCAATTTCGGATTGCCGAATGCGGATTGCGGAGTGTCTTACGGACATTCCGCAATCCACATTCGGCAATATCTTAGCGTCGCCTCCACCACATCAGACCGCCGACGATGATAAAGATCAGCGGGACGAGCCCGATGGTTGATAGTTCGATGAATATCGTATCCTGGCCGGTTGTTACGTTGAGCTGGTGTGTGACGGTTGCTTTGGCCGGAATGGCGATGAGCTGTTCCTGTCCGGCCAGCCAGTTGATCATGTTGCCGACGATATAACCGTTACCCTGATTCTGGAGCGCCTGGTTCGAAGCGAACTGGGAATTGCCGACGACGACGAGCCGCGGCGTCCGCTGGCTGCCGGCCGGCGCAGTCCCTTCGACAGCATATCCCACGACAAAGGGGCCTTTGTTATCCTTGGCCGGATCACACTGAAGCTGCTGCTGGTTTTGCAGCGCCGCGAAATCGGTCTTGGCGCACGACTGGCTGCTGGTTGTAAAGAGCGCGGTCGGGGTTTTGTCGCTCCCTTGCACCACGCCAATGGAACGGGCGCCAAAGGGCACCAGCACGGCATAGCCCGTCATATCCTGGGTCACTGGATGCGTGGGCAGATTGCCGAATACGAGCAGGGCCGGATTCCCCTGATAGTTGAACTGCGGGTCCGGGTCGAGGATCAGGTCATTGTTGAGCTGCAAGCCCCAGGAAGTTAAAAGGTCCTTGAGCCCGGGGTCGGTCTGCGGATCGACCATAAGGAGCAAACGACCCCCGTTCTGCAGATAGAGCTTGAGGCGCTGCTCTTCCTCGCCGGAAAAGGGCTTGGCAGGGCGCGCGATCACGATGGCGCTCGTATCGGCCGGCACGCCCCCCGAGATCGTGCCTGACGCCGAGATCGTCGCAAGGTTGAGCTTGTCCACCTTGTAATTGTTCTGCTGCAACCCGGTGCCGATCCCGCTCAACCCAGTGTTCGCGGTATCGGCCGGATCGATCTCGCCGTGACCGGTGGTGAAATAGATTGCCGGCTGCTGATCCTGCGAAACCTTGAGCACCGCGTTGGTCAGGCTGTTCTCGTCAAATTGAAAGACCTTTTCGCGCCGTGTCCCCCGCTCAAATACGAGCACGGGATCGGTCGAGACGATCTGATAGCTGGCCGCCATCGCGGGGTTGGCCTGGGGATCGACAAAGCGATAGGTGATCTTGTTGGACGCGGACTGGTAATCCTTGAGCGTGTTCTCGGCATCTATCTCGTTCTGGACCGACTGCGCGACAAAAAAACCGGTAACCTGAATCGGCTCTTTAAGATTCTGCAAAACCTGAACGGTCTGAGGCGAGAGCGTGCGCTGCTTGCCCTGGGTCAGATCGAGCCGGTAGGGAAACTGGCGCACCGCGATGAAATTGATCGCGATCACAATGCCGATAAACAGGACGATCATCAGCACGGCGTTCGACCCGCCGAGAATGTTATGCCCCGTCACCGCCTGGCGCAGTTCCTGCCGCGGGCGCGTGACCACATAGATGGCGAGGAGCATGACGCCCACCCCGCCCATCGCCAACAGGATGGCGGTCGGCAGGCCAAAGAGCAGATTGAGGAAGAACGCGCCGACGATCAGCGCAACCCCGGCCGCGCCCATATACGGGTACCAGGATGGGGTCTTGTTCTCCGATGGAGTTTGGTTTTCCATTAACGCCACCTCCGTGATTCCACGACCCGCACGGTCAAAAAGACGGCGATGGCCGCAAGGCTGATAAAGAATACGGCGTGGCCGGAATCAATCACGCCGGTAAAGAAATCTTGAAAGTGTGTCGGGAGCGAGAGATAACCCAGAAAATCGAGGACAAAGTTCCCGCCGCCGGCGATGCCCGCGAGCGCATTCGAGAACCACATAAAGATGAGCGCCAGGAAACCGACAAAGTAGGCGATGATTTGATTCCCGGTGAGGGACGAGGTAAACATGCCGATGCCGATAAAGGCCGCCCCTGCGAGCAGCACCCCGACATAACCGGCCAGGATGGAGCCCCAATCGGGCGAGCCATACCGCCAGAGGATGACGAGATACCAGAGGGTCGGAATCAGCAGCATGACAAACGCGAGCAGACCGGCAATGTATTTACCGATGACGATCTGCCAGTCGCGCACCGGCGCAGTCATCAACAGTTCAATCGTGCCCATTCGGTTCTCTTCGGCAAACAGTCGCATCGCCAGCGCGGGCGTCAGGATCAGCGACAGCACCATCAGCCAGCTAAAGGTGCCGCTCATATCGGCTTGCTGGCTGGTGAGCGTGCTGCTGGCAAAGAGATAACCGAGGAAAAAAGCGAAAACGCCGGTGAGGATATAGGCGAGGGGCGAGAAAAAGTACGCCTTGATCTCTCGTCCGGCAATCGTAAGAATGTTTCCCATAATCATTTTCCCTGTGACCGGGGCAGAGCGCCGGTCACGCCTGCTTGGTTTCTACGGAGGCTTGTGGTTGTTCCTGCATCGTAAGCTCGACGAAGACCTCTTCCAGACTCACGCTGACCGGCCGCAACTCGAGCAAGCCCCAACCCTGCTGAACCACGACCTGGGCGATCTCCGCCCGGCGGTCGGCGTTGAGCGTCGTCTCAATCTCGTAGACCCCTTCGTCGCGCGCCTGCACAGCCAGGATCCCCTTGACCTTTTCCAGCGTGCTCGGAATTTCGGGGGCCGGCTTGACGACCTGCAAATGAATCCGGTTGGCGCCGCGGAGCTGCCCGGCCAAGCGCTCGGGGGTATCTTCCGCGACAATCTGCCCTTTGTTGATGATGACCACGCGCGAGCAGGTGGCGCTCACTTCCGGCAGAATGTGCGTGCTGAGGAGAATCGTGTGCTCTTTGCCCAGGCTCTTGATCAGCTCGCGCACCTCGATGATCTGGCGCGGGTCCAGGCCGATGGTCGGCTCGTCGAGAATCAGGACATCGGGCTCGTGCACGATGGCCTGGGCAATGCCGACGCGCTGGCGATAGCCTTTCGAGAGCTTGCCGATCAGCATGTCCGCGCGGTCTTCGATATTGACCAGCTCCATCGCGCGCTCGACCGCGTCTTCGATATCGGCGACATGATGCAGGCGCGCCGCGAATTCGAGATAGTCCCACACCGTCATGTCGAGATACAACGGGACCGTTTCGGGAAGATACCCAATGTGCTGGCGAACCTGAATCGATTCGTCAAAAACATCATAGCCCGCGACATACGCCTCGCCGCTGGTGGGGGGCATATAGCCGGTCAGGATGCGCATCGTGGTCGTCTTGCCCGCGCCGTTCGGCCCTAAAAAGCCGAGAATCTCGCCCTTGCGCACATTAAACGACAGGTCATGTAGCGCGTGGTAGGGGCCATAAAACTTGTTGAGGTCCACTACTTCGATGGCATACTCAGAGCCATCCTGGGTTTCGACATCTTTTTCCGCCAGATCATTGGCGGTTACTGCACTCATCCATGCCTCCTGACAACGCCGCGCAAGGTTTGAGAGATTGCTTCGTTCCTCGCAATGACAACGGACCGTGAATCGAAAAGCGCCTGGCGGGGCGTTGGAGATATAGTTGCCAATAAGACAGAATAACGACTATTGCTTAACGGGGTATGAAAAAGAGATTAAAAGCAGCTAAACCCCATGGCATCCGGTCGCGGGGGG
>JBAVQS010000176.1:0-5158 GCA_049694275.1 Anaerolineae bacterium
GCCCGCGCCAAAGAGGAGATGGTGCTCATGCACCCGCTGCCGCGCGTTGGCGAGATTGCGATGGAGGTCGATGCGGACCCGCGGGCCGCGTATTTCCGCCAGGTCGAATACGGCCTCTACGTGCGCATGGCGCTGCTGGCGATGGTGTTGGGCAAGGCGTAGGGATAGTGCAGAATGATGAATGAGCAACGTTGCTCATTCATCATTTATCATTCATCATTCACATGACCACTTTCTTTGACAAATTGACGGCGCGGGTGCAGGCGGTAGATTCGCTCTTGTGCGTGGGTCTGGACCCGCGCGAAGCGGATGCCGACGCGGCGCGCGCGGCCTGCTTGCGCGTGATCGACGCGACGCCCGCGTATGCGGCGGCGTTCAAGGCGAACAGCGCCTTTTTCGAGGTGTTTGGTGCAGAAGGGGTGGCCGCGCTGCAGGCGGTCATTGCGCATGTGCCGGCAGATATTCCAGTGATCCTGGACGCCAAGCGCGGGGATATTGCCGATACGGCCGAGGCCTATGCCCGGACGGCTTTCGAGACCCTGGGCGCGGGCGCAGTGACGGTCAGCCCGTATCTGGGCGGAGATGCGCTGGCGCCATTTCTGGCGCGCCCCGACCGGGGGGCCTTTGTCCTCTGCAAGACCTCAAACCCCGGCGCTGGTGAATTCCAGGCGCTGGATGTTCACGGCGAGGCGTTGTACGAGGTGGTGGCTGCGCATGCGCAGGTATGGAACCGTTCTAATAACCTTGGATTGGTGATGGGCGCGACGGATCCGGATGCGCTGGCGCGGGTGCGCGCCCAGGCGCCGGACCTGTGGTTCCTCGTCCCCGGCATTGGCGCGCAGGGAGGGGAGTTGGACCGGGCGCTGGCGGCGGGGTTGCGGGAAGATGGGCTGGGGATGCTCATTAATGCCTCGCGCAGCATCGCCCGTGCGGCAGACCCGGCCGGCGAGGCGCGGCGGCTGCGTGATGAAATCAATACATTGAGAAGGAATCTCGCTCCCCGTCTGCCGGTTGAACGGGATGGGCTGAAGCGGTTGGCGCAAGAGTTGGTTCGGTCGGGGTGCGTGCGCTTTGGCGAGTTCAAATTAAAGTCAGGAATCATTTCACCCATCTATATCGATCTCCGGCGGTTGGTCACCTATCCGGCGCTGCTCCAGCAGGTGGCCCACGCCTATGCCGGTATTCTCAAAGACCTCACCTTTGATCGCCTGGTCGGTATCCCCTACGCCGCGCTGCCGATTGCGACCGCGATTGCCGTCGAGATGAATCGCCCGCTGATCTATCCCCGCCGCGAGGCCAAAGCGTATGGGACGCGCGCCGAGATTGAAGGGGAGTGGAACCCGGGCGAGCAGGTGGTGCTAATCGACGACCTGGCGACAACCGGCGGAACCAAGATCGAGACGATTGACAAACTGCAAGCGGTCGGGCTCAAGACACAGGACGTCGTGGTGCTCATCGACCGCGAGCAGGGGGGCGGCGAGATGCTGGCCGCAGCCGGCTACCGCTTGCATGCCGTGGCCACCCTCCGGCAGTTGCTGGCCGAGTGGCGAGAGACCGGCGCGATTACGCCGGAACAGTTTACGCAGGTGAGCGATTGGCTCGTGCAAGGGGCCTGAGCATCCCATTCCGCCTGTCGACCGTAGGGAGAAATCTCACATGTCGCACGTCATTTCGACCGTAGGGAGAAATCTCGTATTGTGTATGGATTGATTCGCCCCTTACTCTTCAAGCTGGACCCGGAACAGGCGCACCATTTGACCCTGCGGGCGGTGGCGCTCGCAGGGGATATTTCCCTCTCGCGGGCGGCGCTTCAAGCGCGCTACGAGTTGAACGATCCCCGGCTGGCGGTCGAGGCGTTTGGGCTGCGCTTTCGGAATCCGGTAGGGTTGGCGGCGGGGTATGACAAGGACGCGGCGGCCGTGCGCGGGCTAAGCAGCCTCGGGTTTGGGCATGTCGAGGTGGGGACGGTGACGTGCAAGTCGCAGGCAGGAAACCCGAAACCGCGCGTCTGGCGCGTGCCCACCGAAAGTGGGCTCATCAACAGCATGGGGTTTCCGAATGCCGGCGTCGCGGCGCTACATGTCCGGCGCGGGGATGCGCGGCTGGGCATCAATATCGGCAAGGGCAAGGATACGCCGTTAGAGCAGGCGGCGCAGGATTATTGTGAGCTGTTCGAGAAGGTTTACCGCGACGCCGATTATGTGACGCTCAATGTCAGCAGTCCCAACACGCTGGGCTTGCGCCAGTTACAGGCGCGGGAGGCAATGCAATCGCTGATCGGCGCGGTGCTTGCATTGCGTGACCGGCTGACGCCGCGCGTGCCGGTGCTGGTCAAGATCGCGCCCGATTTGAACGAGGCCGAGATTGACGACGTGCTGGCGGTGGCAATCGACAAGGGGATCGACGGGATCATTGCCACGAACACGACCATCAGCCGCGCCGGGATGCCGGAATGGGCGCAGGGACTCAAGGGGGGGCTTTCCGGTGCGCCGCTGCGGGACCGGGCGACGGAGGTCATTCGCTATCTTGCGCGCCACATGCAAGGCAAGCTGCCCATCATCGGCGTCGGTGGGATTGCGAGCGGGGCGGATGCGTTAGATAAGATGAGGGCGGGCGCAACGCTGGTCCAGGTGTATACGGGGCTGGTCTATCAGGGTCCGGGACTCGTCAAGCGGATCAACCAGGAATTGCTGCGCGAATGCGAAAGGGTAGGGGCCAGGAGTGTGGGAGAACTGGTGGGGGCGGGTTAGAAGGTTAGCCGGTTGAAGCATGAGACGCTTTATTCCGCTGGCTATCGGTATGCTCATCATTTCCCTCGCATTCTGGATGGCGAGCACTTCTTCCAGTTTTGATATGCAGCCCATGCCAGAGGTGGCTCAGCGTACCACCACGGCGCTTCGCGCGACTGCGACTGTGGCTTTGCTGACGCCAGACATGTCCACAAGTGCGCCTGATATACCTCCGCCTACTGTTGAGCAACCTCGACCGACTTGGCCTTTGCCAACCAAGATACTCATACCCAACGCAACACCTGCGTCTGATGATGTCTTCGATTTGTATCTCTTGCACTATAACTCGACTGACAACAAGTGGCGAGTATGGATCGAGAGTTCACAGCCTGTCACCGTAACCTCTATTGCCAATTCGCAAATCGTTCTCCGGGATAGGTCTCCTATTAGCTTGGGAGAACAGGACCTTATCACCTGGTTTCCAGATAATTCAGGATTTATTGTTTACGATGCAGATAGGGCTTGCCCGCGTTGCGAATATGATCGGCTGATCATCTATCATATTGACAGTGCGCGGGGCCTTCTGGACCACACGGTATTCGATCCTCGGCTTGAACCCAATACGGCATTCTCTGCTGTCGTCTTGTCCTGGTCACCAGATGGCTCGCGGTTTGCAGTGCTTGTAGGGGGTCAAGACATTTATATTGTCAATCGCGCTGCGCAGGTCTTGCAAAAGATTAGCCTGTCGCTGAAACAAGGCCATCAATTGGACGATCTGGTATGGACAAGTTTCGGCCTAGTTTATCTGGTTGATGATTTTTCCGCGCCGCTCCATCCCGTCAATACGGAAATCTACCTGCTCTCTTTGGATAATCCCGGACACCCTGCTCTTGTGCTCAGCAGCTATAATGATCCTTACATTTTGTCAGCAAATTCGCTTGCCCCGCAATTGTTGATCGCGTCCAGCGCTCCGGTAAGTCAAGGCTATTGGGCTGAGCTTGGAATATTCAACCTGCAGACTCGTGGATTTGAAAAAATACTTATCGAGGAACATTCTGATTATCCCCGTTGCTGTGAGGTGCTCGATAATACCCATGGCCTTGTCGCTATTTTACAAGGCAGGCTGTTCTTGTTTGATTGGAAAAAGCAAGAACTGGTGGACAAGAAACTGCAAGCAAATAGGCTTTTGGCATGGCGTGAGGACTTGGGAGCATTCATAGTATTACAAGATACTTCCCCACTTGCTCCATCGACAGATTGGATTGCGGCCATCAAGCCGTAAGCCGCATATACTTGTGTATCATCTTGCCAGTTGATCTATGACAATTCCACCTGATAAGCAGAACCTGATTGACTCTCTCGTCCGTGACCTCTCCGCCGTCTCCGGCATGCAGGCAGTTGTTCTTGGCGGCTCATTGGCTCGCGGGACCGCGCTGCCCGATTCCGATGTGGACCTCGGGCTGTATTATTTTGAGGATGCGCCCTTTTCGATTGCCGACGTGCGACGCGTGGCGGAGGGGGTGAGCGGCGAGCGTGCGCCCGTCGTCACCGAGTTTTACCAGTGGGGACGCTGGGTGAACGGCGGCGCGTGGATTTGGACCCCGGCGGGCAAGGTGGATTTCCTCTATCGTAATATCGACCATGTGCGGCGGGTGATCGCGGACGCGCGGGCGGGCAAGTCCACGAGCGATTACTACCAGCAGCCGCCGTACGGGTTCCACAGCGTCATTTACCTGGGTGAGACGCAGGTGTGCGTGCCGCTGTATGATCCTTTGGGCATTATGCAGGCGCTCAAGCAATCGGTTGCACAGTATCCGCCCGCGCTCAAGGCGCGCATTGTGGACGATGCGCTCTGGGGCGCCAGGTTTACGCTGGAGCACGCCAACAAGTTTGCCCATCGGGGCGATGTCTATAACGCGGCCGGTTGCCTCACGCGTGTTGCGAGCAATCTGACGCAGGCGCTCTATGCGCTGAACGAGGTGTATTTCATCAGCGACAAGGGGGCGATGGCGGAAATTGGACGCTTTTCACTGCGCCCGGCGGGTTATCCCGCGCGATTGCAGGCGGTGCTCGGCGCGCCAGGGAGGACGGCTGACGAGTTGACCGCCAGCGTCGGGGGGATGCGAGATCTGTTTAACGAGGTTACAGCATTGGCGGGGGAGATGTACAGGGAACGGTACAAGCTGTGAGGCGGCCGCGGTCTAGCCCTTGTCTATCAACGAAGGCTCGAAGGATGGGATTGGCTGACCTTGAACGAGCGCGTAAAGGACATCAGCGTCCAGATCGGCGTCATTGGGCCAGACAATCGTCCCCAATTCTGGGTTCACACGCGCCTGACGAAAATAATCGAGGTCTTGAACAGGCGCAAACACCCCTTTGAATTGAACGAGTTCTGCAAGATCGATAATTCCCTCTACCCCATCCTCAAA
>JBAVQS010000177.1:0-8252 GCA_049694275.1 Anaerolineae bacterium
ATCGCCGGCTGAGTCGTGACTTTGAGCATCAAGTCAAATCTAGCGAAGCGTCTATCTATGCGGCCAGTATCCATCGTATGTTACGCCTGTTGACCACCCAAACCTGAATTCCAAAACACTTTCTAAGGTTATTCTTTCGATTTTTCACCCTGGAACGGTCTCTGGCTGACCCTGTCCAAACCCGACAAGATCATTTCTAATAACGTTAATCAGCAGTTCATATCAGGTCGGGATGTATGCAGGAAAGCTTACGAGCGGAATAAATTCCAGGAAATCCAATCTTGATTGTAAGCAGCAAATACGATAGAATAGGCGGAGTAAATCCGCCTATTTCTATCGGAAGCCATCGCAAAACTGGCCGACATGCGAACCGTGAGTGGTCTGTTCGGGTTTTAATATTGGTTTTGAGATGCGTAACAGGCAAACACAAAGGGGATAAAGAAATGTCTCTCATCGAAGATATTACCGCCCGTGAGATCCTCGACTCGCGCGGCAATCCTACCGTCGAAGTGGATGTCGTGCTGACGGATGGGGCGTTTGGCCGCGCGGCCGTGCCGAGCGGCGCATCGACCGGCGTGCACGAAGCGCTGGAGCTGCGGGACGGCGACAAGTCGCGTTTTGGCGGCAAAGGGGTCGCGAAAGCGGTACAGAACGTCAACACGCTCATCGCCGAAGAGCTGTTCGGCTGGGACGCGCTAGAACAGATCGAGATCGACAACCTGCTGATTCGCCTCGACGGCACGCCCAATAAATCCACCCTGGGCGCGAACGCCATGCTCGGCGCGTCGCTCGCCGTGGCCAAGGCCGCCGCCGAGGTAGTCGGCATCCCGCTCTATCGCTACCTGGGCGGCGTTTATGCGCACGTCCTCCCCGTGCCCCTGCTGAACATTTTGAACGGCGGGGCGCACACTTCCTGGCAGTCCACCGACATTCAAGAGTTTATGATCGCGCCGGTGGGCGCGTCGAGCTTTGCCGAAGCGCTCCGCTGCGGCGCCGAGGTCTATGCCGCGCTGCGCAAGACGCTCAAGGATCGCGGCTATAGCGTCAACGTCGGCGACGAGGGCGGGTTTGCGCCGGCCCTGAAATCGAACGCCGAGGCGCTCGAGATCATCGTCGCTTCGATCCAGAGCGCGGGCTATAAACCGGGCCAGGACGTCGCGCTGGCGCTCGACTGCGCCGCCTCGGGGTTTTACGAGGACGGCCAGTACAAGCTCCGCATCGAAGGCAAGACGCTGACCGGCGACCAGCTCATCGACTGGTATGCCGCGCTCATTGACCAGTACCCGATCATTTCGATCGAGGACGGCCTGGCCGAAGACGATTGGGATGCCTGGGTGAAAATGACACAGCGGCTCGGCTCGCGCATCCAGATCGTCGGCGACGACCTGCTGGTAACGAACGTCGAGCGCCTGCGCAAGGGGCTCGAGCTCAAGGCCGCCAACTCGATCCTGATCAAGCTGAACCAGATCGGCACGCTGACCGAGACGATGGCGGCAATCGAGCTGGCGCAGCGTTCCGGCTGGACGGCCGTCGTTTCGCATCGCTCGGGTGAGACCGAGGATTCGACGATTGCCGACCTGGTGGTGGCGACGAACGCCGGCCAGATCAAGACGGGCGCGCCCGCCCGCTCCGAGCGCGTGGCGAAATACAACCAATTGCTCCGCATCGAAGAAGAACTGGGCGATTCGGCGGTCTACGCCGGCAAGAGCGCGTTCAAACGAGGTTAAGATGCCCTACCAGCCCCGCGGCAAGTATTTTGAGGAATTCCAGATCGGCGAAGAGATCGTCTCGCAAGGTCGCACCATCACCGAAGCGGACATTATCAATTTCGCCTACCTCTCGGGCGACTGGAACCCACTGCACGTCGACGTCGAATACGCGCGCCAGAACATGTTCGGCGAGCGCATCTCACACGGGCTGCTGGGGCTCTCCGTCACGAGCGGCCTGCTGATGAGCCTCGGTTTTGGCGAGGGCACCATCATCGCCTTTATGGGGCTCGAATGGAAATTCAAGGCCCCGGTCAAGATCGGCGACACCGTCCACGCGGTCGCTCGAGTCAAGCAGAAAAAAGAGATGAAAGCCGCGGGCGGCGGCGTCGTGGTGCTGGAAGGGCGGCTGCTCAACCAGCGCGACGAGGTAACCCAACAGGGGGAGTGGACCCTGCTGGTCAAAGGTAAATAGTCAAAACTATTGTTGGAAACTGCATACAGATTGGGACCCCGGAAATCCAACCCGCAGGGCGGGACAACCGGGGCCCACGAATCCCGCAGGACGCGAGACCGACGCACGGATGGACTTGGGGCAGCCCCCCCGGTTCATCCGTGTCAATCTGTGTACAAACTTCCAGAAAGGATTATCGAATGGCAGAAAACGTCTTTGGATGGGAGCTTTTGCTCGACCTCCACGGATGTGATCCGAAAAAGATTTCCTCACGCGAATGGATCGAGAAATTTGCGATCGAGGTGTGTGAGTGTCTGCAGATGAAGCGGTTTGGCGATCCCTTCATCGAGCACTTTGGACACGATAATATCATGACGGCGGGATACTCGCTCGTCCAACTGATCGAGACCTCCTCGGTCGTCGCCCACTTTAGCGAAAATATGGGGACCGTCTATCTGGATATTTTCTCATGCAAGCAGTACGACGCCGAGACGGTGACGAAATTCTCGCAAGAGTTTTTCGGCGCCGGCCGCGTCGTCAGCCGCATGGTCGAGAGGGTGTGATGCAAATCGACGGAGGACAAAGAACAAACGACGCGGGCTAGTCCCAATATCGCTCACATTCCGCCAGCACCCGTCTTTTGGTCGTCCGTCGCTCTTTATGCTGGCCCAGCTATTAACAGAACAGAAACCGGTAGAGGAAAATCCGCTCCACCTTGAAACGGTGGCAACTCCGGAACCGCAGGCCGGCGAGGTCCGCGTCCGGATCGCCGCGTGCGGCGTTTGCCACACCGACCTGCATGTCGTACAAGGCGACATTCATCCGACCCTGACGCCGATTATTCCCGGGCACCAGATCGTCGGAAGGGTCGACGCGCGGGGAGCTGCTGCCACGCGCCTGGAAATCGGGGCGCGCGTGGGAATCCCCTGGCTCAACTGGATCAGCCCGGATTGCCGGTACTATGGAACGGACCGGGAGAATTTGTGTGACGATATCCGGTTTACGGGATTCCATGTAAACGGGGGGTTCGCCGAATACATCACCGTCGACGAAAAATTTGCCTATCCGGTTCCCGATATCTTCTCGGACGTTCAGGCGGCCCCCCTGCTCTGCGCGGGGGTCATCGGTTTTCGCGCGCTGCGCCTGAGCGAGATTGCGCTCCCCCAGGCGGAGTATCTTGGGCTGTACGGATTTGGCGCGAGCGCCCATATCGTCCTGCAAATTGCGCGGCACTGGGGCAAAACGACCTATATCTTTACCCGGAACCCGGAGCACCGGCGGCTGGCTCTGGAACTGGGCGCGGCCTGGGCCGGCGCGGCCGGCGATGTCCCGCCCCACAAGCTCGACAGCGCCATTATCTTTGCGCCGGTCGGCGACCTGGTCGTACAGGCGCTCCACGTGCTGAACAAAGGGGGGACAGTCGTGCACGCGGGCATTTATTCGACGCCGGTCCCCCAGTTCGATTACCCATGGCTCTATGAAGAGCGAACCATCCGCAGCGCCGCTCACTCGACGCGCCGCGATGTCGAGGAGCTGCTCCGCGTCGCCGCCGAAATTCCGGTGCGGCCCGAGGTTCAGCTCTATCCCCTGGCCGAAGCGAACCGTGCGCTCCAGGACTTGAAACATTCGCGGATTCAAGGAGCGGCGGTGCTGCAAATAATCGAGTAATATGCTGGAACAAATCGACCTAAAAAAAGCGTTAAGCAAAGAGGAATACAAATGGCGGATGGATGCGCTGAGATTGAAAATGTACAGCGTCAGCCACGCCGTCTACGAGAGCCACACGCCCGTCGTCGTCGTGTTTGAAGGCTGGGGCGCGGCAGGCAAAGGCACGACGATCGCCGAATTGACCGCGCAGATCGACCCGCGCGGTTTTCGGGTTTACCCCATCAACGCGCCGCGCGGCTATGAAGAGCGCTTTCCCTGGCTCTATCGCTTTTGGCTCAAGATTCCTGCGCGGGGCGAGCTTGCGATTTTTCATTCGAGCTGGTATCGCCGCGTCCTGCTCGACCGGGTCAACGAAACCGTTGCGGGCGCGCAACTGGAACAAGCCTACCGCGACATCCGGGACTTTGAGCGAACGCTCGCCGACGACGGCGCCATCCTCGTCAAGTTCTGGCTCGAGATCGACAAAAAAGAGCAAAAGCGGCGCATCGCCAAACTGGCAGACAAAAAATCGACGGCGTGGCAGGTGAGCGAGGAAGAGCAGCAGCAACAAGAACACCATCGCCGGTATGTCCGGGCGGTCGAGGAAATGTTGGGCCGCACCGAAGCCGAGTATGCCCCGTGGACGATTGTCGCGGCGACTGACCGTAACTGGACGAATGTCCGGGTGTTTGAAACTATCATCGCTCAGCTAGAGCCGCGCGTTGCGTCCAGCCAGGTGCTTTTGCCGCCCGAGATCGAGGAGCAACTGCACACCATTGAACGCGCGGACGGCGTCACGCTGACATCGGCCATCGCCAAGTCGACGCCCCCGGCGAACCCGAGGGAGGAGGCGGACAAGACCAATGCTTGAGCAAGTGGACCTCTCACAAAAGATAGACCCGGTCGAATACCGGCGCCAGTTGCCCAAGTTACAGGACCGGCTGCACCTGCTCGGCCTTGAAGCCTATCGGCAAGGGCGCTCCATCGTCATGGGGTTCGAGGGCTGGGATGCTGCAGGCAAAGGCGGGACGATCCGGCGCGTGACCGAGCGGCTCGACCCACGCGATTATATCGTCTGGCCGATTGCCGCGCCCGAGGGCGAAGACAAGACCCACCACTATCTCTACCGCTTTTGGCGGCGGCTCCAGCCGACGGGGCATATTGCAATTTTCGACCGGACGTGGTACGGGCGCGTGCTCGTCGAGCGGATCGAAGGGTTTGCGCGCCCGGACGAGTGGCAGCGCGCCTATCGCGAGATTAACGAGTACGAGCGCCAGCTGGCGGACTTTGGGACGATCATTTTCAAGTTCTGGCTTCACATCTCATCCGAAGAAGAGCTCCGCCGGTTCCAGGCGCGCCAGGGCACTCCCTACAAGGCCTGGAAGCTCACCGAGGAAGACTGGCGCAACCGGGAAAAATGGGACCAGTACTACCGGGCCGTGGACGAGATGCTGGTCAAGACCTCGACGCCGGAGGCCCCCTGGACCGTCGTCCCGGCACAAGACAAGTATTTCGGTCGCATCTTTACCCTGCGGACGCTTGTGGACAAGCTGGAACGAGAGTTGGGCGAGTTGAAAGTAAAAAGGTAACGAGGAACAAACGATGTTGACAGACTATATTCATGCGGCGATGCGGCGCGCGACCTATGAGATTTTATCAGATGGCGCTTATTACGGAGAGATTCCAGAGTTCCAGGGTGTGTACGCGAACGCCAAGACGCTCGAAGAATGCCGAGAGCAGTTGCAGCAAGTTTTGGAAGGCTGGATTGTGCTTGGATTGCGCCTCGGCCATACACTCCCTGTCGTCAATGGAATTGCATTAAATATTGAAAAGCGAGCTGCATAATGCCAGCGTTGGGTCCAATCAAGCGGACGGAATTGATTCGCTATCTCGGTCAATTGGGCTTTGAGGGGCCTTTTGTCGGCGGAAAGCATCAATATATGGTCAAAGGTGAAATTAGACTGGCGCTCCCTAATCCCCATCAAGGCGACATCAGTCGTGATTTGCTTGCGCGGATTTTGCGGCAGGCAGGAATTGAGCGCGAGGAATGGACGCGGCTTTAGATCGCCGCGCAGAGAGACTTTAATCCAAGGAGCAAAAATGGCAGACAATAGCAAGGGCTGGGCATTGGTCCTCGGCTCGTCGTCGGGTTTTGGCGCCGCCGTGGCGCGGGCGCTGGCGCAGGACGGTTACCACATTTTCGGGGTGCACCTCGACCGCAAGGCGGCAATGCCGCGCGTGCAAGAGGTCATCGACGATATTGCGCGCTGGGGGGTCCAGGTCAAGTTCTGGAACAAGAACGTGGCGAGCGACGAAAACCGCTTGCAGATTCTCGCCGAAATTGCTTCGACGCTGGCGGGCAAACCGGTCGAGCTCGATCCGAGCCTGAACCCCGCCGAAGCCAAGAACCACGAGGCGCTCCTGGAGCAGATCGGCGCAGCACTTACCGGCCGCGAAGGGGATATTCAATGCGTCCTCCACTCGGTCGCATTCGGCGCGCTCAACCCCTTTATCGACGACCAGGACCCGAAAAAGCAAATGTCGCGGGCGCAGCTCGAAATGACGCTCGACGTGATGGCCAACAGCCTTGTCTATTGGTGCCAGGACCTGGCGCGGCTCCGCCTGATCGGCCAGGGGAGCAAAGTCTATTCCATGACGAGCGCCGGCTCCCACCGCGTGATCTGGGGATACGGACCGGTCTCGGCGGCCAAGGCGGCGCTTGAATCGCACACTCGCCAGCTCGCGCTCGAGCTCGGGCCGCGCGGGATTCGCGTCAACTGCATCCAGGCGGGCATTACCGATACGCCAGCGCTGCGCATGATCCCCGGCAGCGACATGCTCAAGGAAGAGGCGCTCAAGCGCAACCCCGCCGGCCGCCTCACCCTGCCAGATGATATTGCGAAAACCATCGTCGCCTTAAATGATTCGCGCGTCCAGTTTGTCAACGGCACGGTCATCAAGGTGGACTGCGGAGAGGACAACATTTAAAGAAATGATGATTAGAGGGGAGCAAAACTGCTCCCCTCTTTTTTTAACCCCATCCAATTATCCGGCTTGTAGAGCCCAATCACATATTCGACGTGCATGCGCTGCTGGATCAGCGAATCGAGATTCACCTTGTTCCCTGCCGGCATCATGCGGCGGTCGCGGTCCAGGTTGCGCACGCCGATGCGGGGAACGTCAAACCCGATCTGAGCGGCGATCGCCGCGAGACAGTTTTGCGTCTCGGTATCCCGGCCGCGCATCGTTGAATTGCCGACGACGAGGACCACCCCCCTGCCCGGCTTACACACACGGAACATTTCACGCAGGGCGCGCGTCATGTCGGAATAATAGAGATGGAGCGCCCGCCCCTTGCGCCGATCCTGCCCGGCAAATTCCGCCACGAGCGCGGCAACCTCGCGCGGCAATTCGATCAGGTCGCTCTCAGCCCCGGTTTCACTGCCGATATAGACCTGACGCTTCCGCGTCAACGTGGCGAGTGGGTGTCCGAGCCAGACCAGCGAGAATTTGTGCGCTCGCATATAGTCGATGGCATTAGCGGCATAAGGCGGAGAGGTGACGATGAGATCCGCCGTATCGGCGGCAAGCGGCAGGGCACGCGCATCCCCCGGCCGGACCTCGGCGGGGATGAGCCCGCCCGGAAGCTGTGGGAGCGCACGCACGTTTTGCTCCAGACGCTTGGAGAACTCGTCGAGCGGGGAGCGAAGCGTCTTGGTGTGGACCCGGATATTGCGCAATTGCTGTTCCAGCGCTTGATGGCCGCTCAACACCTGGCCCTGGTTATCGAGGAGAACCTTGGCCTTGTGCGGGCGGGTGTGCGCCAGATCGAGGGCCAACGATACACCACCGGTTTTCGTAATGATCGTCGCGGATAGGACGACCTCGAAAAAAGCACGCAGGCCCACATTCACTATCTGCTGAATCTCATTCCGCAAAGCCAATAACTCGACCTGTGCGCTGGGATGAAACCACTCTTCAATAAAGGTGCGAGTTGGGCGGTCCAGTTCCCACCATTCATTCAGTTCGACGGTGAGCGCCTCGCGTCGTTCGGCGACAGCCCTGCGAGCCTTTTCCAGCAGACGCTCTCCGCGTTCGCGCACCTCGCGCTCGACTAGAGGCGTCACCTTGACCTCGGCAATCCGCAGCGCCAGCGGGTCGATGTCAAAACCCATTGCCTTGCGGCCCGACAGGAAACTTTCGACAATCGTCGTCCCGGAGCCGGCCATCGGGTCCAGCACGGTATCGCCGGGTTCTGTCAAACCGAGAATGAACTTGCGCGGGAGCTGCGGCGGGAACTTGGCCGGAAAAGAATGGAAATTGTGCGTGGCGTATTTGCTCTCGCGCTCGTGAAAATCGAGATCGGAAGCGAGCAACTCGATTAACCGCTCGCGGTATGGTTTGCCGGCGAGCGATTCGAGGGGAGGCGCAGAGGCAACAGGTTG
>JBAVQS010000178.1:0-11836 GCA_049694275.1 Anaerolineae bacterium
CGCCCGCAGCCTCGCCACGTACTGTGCATACTCTCCCGGCTCGTCTACGCGCATCTGCGTGCCGGTGGCCTCGCGCATAGCTTCGGCTGCCCCGAACAATCTCGCCGCTCCCGCCAAGTATTCCTTCCGTTTCTCCGCGGGGGCGGATTCGGCCTGTTGGACCTGCATGAAAGCGAGGCACTCTAGACAGCGCGCCACCCCGCCCCGATTTCCGGATATCTGATGCCTGCGGATGACTTGGCGATACAAGGGGGCCGCCTGCCCATCGTCCCGGGTTAATCGGTACGCATCCGCGAGCCGACTGCGTGCGATATTATCAAAGACCCAATCCCGCGCTTCGTGGGCCAGTGCCAGCGCCTCTTGCAAAGGCGCTACCGACTCCGCGTAACGCCCCTGCAGGTGATCAACTTCCCCGATAAAGACCTGACACATTCCCATCGCCCCGCGATCTCCCAGTTCGGTGGCGGCGCGCAGCGCCTCTTCCAGGTCGGCACGCGCTCCTTCATAGTCTTGTTTTTGTGAGGCCCGTGTTCGCCCCCGAATGGCGAGCCCAAATGCCAGGTCCGATTTACTCCCTGCTGCGCGGGCGAAATCGATGCCCTGCTCAAGCGCCCCGGCGGCCGCCGCAAAATCCCCCATGAAGCCAAACTGACCTCCTAGACTGATGAGCGCATGGGCAAGCAAACGCTTGTCATCCACTTCTCGCGCTCGCGCGACTGCCTGTTTCAGCGTGCTGGCCGCGCCCTGCATATCGCCTTGATTCCCTTTGATCTGGCCGAGCACCGTCAATCCGCAAGCACGCACTCGGTCCCGTTCCCGAGAGGCAGCGCTCTCGACGGCGGGCAGCCGGTCGAGCCGGGCAAGCGCAGCCTCTAGCGCCGGCCGCATCCCGGCAATGTACGTCCCTGGGCCGCGAAAGTTCAGGAGGTTGCCTGCCATCCGCAGCGCAAGCTCTGGCACCCGCTCCACCGCCCAGGTCATCGCTAAAAGGATATTCCCCTCGTCTGCCTGGAGACACCCGGTGGCAATTGGCGCCTGGGCCCCGACCAGAAGTGGCGCACACTCTGCGGTGAACCGCTCGAAATACCGCATGTGCTGGTCGCGCAGCAGCTCCGCCTCACCCCCCTCCAGCAGTTTGTCACGCGCATACTGGCGGATGGTTTCCAGGAACCGGTAGCGCGTTTCCCGCTCGTCCGTCTCGTCGGCAGTGACGAGCGACCGGTCCACCAGCCGGGCAAGCAGGTCCAGCACATCCGAAGGATTGAGCGAGAAGGGTGCTTGCCGATCGCCGCACACCTGCTCCGCCGCCTCCACGGTCCACCTGCCTGCAAATACAGACAGCCGGCGCAAGAGCACACGCTCGGGCTCGGATAGCAGTTCATAGCTCCAATCAATCAGGGCCCGCAAGGTTTGCTGGCGCGGCAGCGCCGTCCGGCTGCCGCCGGTCAGGAGCCGAAACCGGTCGTCGAGTCGGGTCGCAATCTGCTCAGGCGAAAGCGCCTTGACACGCGCAGCGGCTAGCTCGATCGCCAGCGGAATCCCGTCCAAACGTGTGCAGATCTGGGCGATGGAGGCAGCATTCCCCTCGGTCAATCGGAAGTTCGACTTGACTGCTCCGGCCCGGTCCACAAACAGACGGATGGCGCCATACTCGGAAATCCGTGTCGCGCCGAGCTCCGGTGACTCCGGCAAATCGAGAGAGGGCACGCGGTATATCGTCTCGCCCGTGATGCCGAGCGGCTCGCGGCTGGTCGCGAGGATTTTCAAACCGGGACAGGCGCGCAGTAATTTGGAGGCGAGCGCGGCGCAGTCCTCGATCAAGTGCTCACAGTTGTCGAGCAAGAGAAGCAGTTTCTTGGACCTCAGGAAATCGCTCAGGGCCTCCTGTGCAGGCCGCCCCCCTAGCTGCGGCAGACCGAGCACCCCGGCTACGGTCTGGAGAACAAGCATCGCATCCGTGACCGGCGCCAGTTCGACCAGCCACACTCCATCCGTATGATTCTCAAGGACCTCGGCCGTGAGTTGAAGCGCGAGCCGCGTTTTGCCTGTGCCGCCGGGGCCGGTCAACGTGAGCAGGCGCCCCGTCGCCAACAGCTGTTGGACCTCCTTCAACTCTTGTTCGCGTCCGACAAAGCTCGTCAGTTGAATGGGCAGATTGTTGGGAAAGGCGTCAATTGACTGCAACGGCGGAAACTCGGCGGGCAACCCGAGAACGTCGAGCTCAAAAACATGTTCGGGACGCCGCAAATCCTTCAACCGGTGCTCGCCGAGGTCGCGCAGCGTGACCTCGGCGGGGAGCGCATCGCGCACCAAACCAAACGTCGCCTGCGAGAGGAGCGTCTGCCCACCGGAACCCACGGCGCGCAAGCGTGCACAGCGGTTGACATCCGAGCCGTAGTAATCCCCCGCGCGCAAGTCGGCCTCGCCGGTGTGCAGGGCCATGCGCACGCGCAATGGCCGGGGCGTGGGCCAAAGTTCCGCGGCCAGCGCCTGTTGAATATCGCGAGCGGCGGCGGCCGCATCCGTTGCGCGAGCAAAGACCGCAAAGCGGCTGTCCCCTTCCCCACGCGGGCGAACAATATGACCGGCATCCCGCGCGACCGTCTCTTCGATGAGGACATCGTGCCGCGTCATGGCCTGGCGCATCGCGTCGGGATGCTGTTCCCACAGACGGGTGCTCCCTTCGATATCGGTAAAAAGAAAGGTAACTATTCCTGACGGTAAATTGGACATAGGGTAGTGCTACTCTGTCTTGTCGTTGGCTAGTTGATTGTTTGAATTCGGGAAGAATTGTAGCATCGGATTCGAGTGAGCGTCAAGGCGTAAGTCAACGCCCATGCTGGGCGCACAAAGGACGCGGGGCGTTGGATGCCCCGCGTTGTTTTTCGATCGATTCAATTGGCCGGCAAATCCCCATTCGAGGTTAATAGCCGGTTAACACACAGCCCGTTGAGGCGTTGCTCCATTCTTGCTGAATATAGTACTTGCCTGTGCCAATGGCCTGATTGTAGGAACCAAATCCGGTCGAGCCGATGGCAGCACCAAAATTCCACGCACAGTTGTCGCCATTCTCATAGCCGTTATTTGTATTCCACCACCCGGCGCCCGTGGGATCGGTAATGGATTCGTTCTGTTCGTGACTGACGACGCTGATGGTATAGTCGGCGTCATCGCCATTCGGCTTGGGCTGGCTGTTGGTCCAACAATTCGCCCAGGCGGCATACGGCATATTGGCGTAGAGAATGAGCTTGTTGCTGCTGTTGTACATCCAACTGTGATAGCCACAGTAATCCGTATAAGCGCAGGCCGTGCCCGAGCAACTGCCCACGTTTTTCGGGGTGAACATGAAATAGATCTTGTTCGCGCCCGGCGTCCACAGCTTTACCCCCATGACGCGCTTGATCTCGGTCTGGATCTGGCTATCGGTCAAGCATTTGGCGGTGTACGGGTTGCTGCACCCGCTGCCCGGAAAGGCATGCGTGTCGGTATACGTGCCACCCCAGACCGAGTAATAGCGGACATTACCGCTCCCGTCGTAATACTGGGTATCGCTGTAATAGACATTGCTCGTCAGCCCACGCGCAGCGACCACATTTTTAAAGAAACCGTTGACCAGCGCACGGTAATTAGTGCTGACCGAGTATCCCGGCGGAATCCAGTAGATGGCGTAAACGGTATTGGTATGCATGACCGATCCGTTATGATAATCGAGATTGCCCAGGGTAGCCGGCTCCTTGGCAAGCGCCGAGCCCATCGCGGGCAGCACCCCGAGAATGTGATTGGCGCGCAATTCCAGGCGCGCCGGAGCCACCGGCCCCTGGGCATAGGTTGGAGCGACGAACAGCAAACCGGCCAAAACAACCACGAGGGCGAGCGCGAGAATTCGCCTGCTCCATGACATTAACAAAAACGCAAACATGGTGAACCTCCTGTGAACTATAGGACCAACATGAACGCGTCATGAGCTGCGGCTCCAATGTGAGGCGGGCAGATCGGGGTAGATCAATGCGATCCGTCCCGGAGCGAAAAGAGGAGTCAGGCCAACGGCCAGGGGTGTCGTTCAGAGTAAGTGAAATGAAAGGAACAACGCGAGTCGGATGAAAACAAGCACAGACAAACCGCCGCGACAAAACAACCTATCTCCGCCATCATGACAGAGTAGAATCGCACACCTTAACATGCCAAGACATTGCAAGTGTGCGATCCGAAGGCAACGCCACACTCATCATGGCAACTTGCCTATTTCCCTTCAGGGAACAGAGTGAATACTACCAAATAAACGCGCGGGTGTCAACACCCTCGCCCCTACTTGGGCGGCGCCCCCATCTCGATCCGCTCGACGGCAGCCTTGGCCTCGGCCAGTCCGACGCCATATTTTTCCCGGTACTCTTTGATCGCCTCCAGCTTTTTCCCTTGCTGGAGAAAAGCGTACACCTGGGAGAGTTGTGGCGGAATATTGCTGGCCGGGTCGTCGTGATAGTCGATTTTGAGCTCCTTGAGCAGAAAATCCACCTTGCGCTCCAATTCGCCGACGATTGTGGATAACCGGGTAATCCGCTCTGCCAATGCTTGATCGTCCATCCTTGCCTCCTGAAAATAACTTGGCGTCTGGGTCAAACTAGTACGGGTGAAATTATAGCATCGGCAGAGGGAAAAAGAAACGGGTGTATAATCTGCTCCAATCGTTGCACTGCGCCTGCGATGGAGGCTCCGGATGACCATTCGAAAATTTCGCCTGCTGCCTGCGCTCTTGTTCCTCTTGTTGGCCCTCGCTCTTATCCCTTCTCCGGCCCGCGCCCAATCCAAGTCGGTCGTCGTCACGAAACGCAATGCCGATATAACCGTGCTGCAGAACGGCGATGTGCGCATGATCGAAACGTGGGAGGTGGCATTTAGCGGCGGGCCGTTCACCTATGCTTTCCGAGACATTCCGCTGGACCGCGTGGACGAGATCAATCAATGGGACCTGCAAGATGCCGAGAGGCGTTATGACGAAAATAGCTCGGAGGACCCGGGAACCTATGAAATTGCCGACCAGGATAACAGCCGGCGCATTACCTGGTATTTTGAGCCGACGACAGACCAGACGCGCACGTTTACGTTGAGCTATACCCTGCACGGCGCGCTCAGGGTTTACCCCAACGGCGACCAGTTCTATTGGAAGTTTATCGAAGCGAACCGGGATTACCCCATCGATTCCGCGCAGGTCGTCCTGCACCTGCCCGCCACTTTTTCCACGAACCAGCTCCGGGTCGCAGCCTATCAGAACGGGAGTGAAACCCAGGATGCGCGCATCGTCAATGGGCAGACCCTCGAGTTTGGCATGAACCGTGAGTTTGGCGGCGGCGAAGAGTGGGAGATTCGGGCCCAGTTTCCTCACGGCGTGGTCCAGGCGACCGCCCCCGACTGGCAGCAGCAGGAAGAACGGACCAATATCTATAACCTCATCTATATCGCCGCGACGATCCTGCTCCTGATCGGTGGGATTTTGGGATTGATTGTGTTCTGGTACCGCTTTGCCCGCCCCAAACCGGCTGGCATCATCGCCGAATACCTGACCGCGCCTCCCGAAGACCTGCCCCCCGGGATTGCCGGCGCGCTGTTGGAGGAATCGGCGCAGGCGCGCCATGTGATTGCCACCATCGCCGACCTGGCGCAACGCGGCTTTTGTCGTATTGTCGAAACCGGGCCCAAAACATTCAAGCTCGTCCGCGCCGACCACGCGCAGGGCGGTCTGCGCAATTATGAGCGTCAACTGCTCGACAAGTTGTTGGGCAAGGCCCCCGAACGCGACCTCGACGAGCTCAAGGAGAAATTTGGCGAGACCATGAGCACAGTCGAGAGCGAGATCGAAACAGAGTTGACCGGCCGTGGGTATTTGCTCAGAGAAGGAACCTGGGAACCAGTCGCGCGGGTGATCCTGATTGCCTACGCGGTCTTATTGGGCGCGGTCATGATCTCTTTCTGCGCCGCGGCGATCATGACCGAGAACGCCTGGGGATTCGGCCCCATCGGCTCGGCCATCGTGGTCGGAATCGGCCTCCTCGGGGTATGGGCCGCTAAACCACGCACCACACAGCGCGGCGTGACCGCCAAGGCGAAATGGAACGCATTCAAGCGCTATTTGGAGAACCTGGAACGATACACACAGGTGGCACAAGCGCACGACCTCTTTAACAAGTATCTCCCATTTGCCATCGCGTTCGACCTGGAAAAAGAGTGGGTCAAGAAATTCAGCGCCGTCGATGCCCCCGCGCCAGTGTGGTATGAGCCGTATGCCGGTGAGATCATTCAGCCACATATCCACACGACCGGCGCGAGTGAGACGCTAGCCCCCAGCGCCGGCCCCGCGCTCCCATCGCTCGACCGGGTCTCGACAAGCGCGGCGGCCGGCCTCAATGCGATGAGCGCCAGCCTGTTGACGATGCTCAACACCACCGCGAGTGTGCTCACCAGCTCCCCTCCCAGCACGAGCAGCAGTAGCAGTAGTAGCAGCAGCGGTTGGAGCGGCGGATTTTCCGGCGGCGGGGGTGGCGGGGGCGGCGGAGGCGGTGGGTCGAGCGGGTTTGGATAGACAACAGGCCAGGAGACGATCCTGGCCTGTTGTCTTGGGAACCCTCATCCTACCTCAAAGGTATGCATGACGACAGTAACATTCCCCTCTCCCGTTTGACGGGGGAGGGGTTAGGGGTGGGGGATTTCAGTTCGCCTGATTGGACGTTGCACCGGGCAGGCGCATCGCTTTGACGACGAGATCGGCAAGCGGAGTCACATTCACGTTCAGGTGATAGAAATTGTTCAGGTCGCCAATCTGCAAGCGACAGTTTTCACAGGCGGCGACAACCGTCTGCGCTCCGGTGCGCGTAATCTGGTCGGCCTTGGGCTTGCCGGCGCGCATGCGCTTATCGTTATATTCATCCAGCGCGACCAGCCCCCCACCGCCACCGCAGCAGTAATTCTCTAACCCGGACGGCGTCATCTCCTGGAAATTCTGCGTGACCGCATTCAGGATAAGCCGCGGCTCTTGATAAATCCCGCTCGTGCGAGCCAGGTTGCACGAATCGTGATAGGTGATCGGCTCAGGGTTGGCCGAAGGATCGAGCTTGAGGCGCCCCTCGCGCACATAGTCGGCCATGAGCTCGACCAGGCTACGCACACGAAACGGAAAGGTCTCGCCAAACCAGTTGGGCGCATCCCAGACCAGCGACGCGCAGGCATGACCGCATTCGGCGACTACGACCTCCTGCACCTTGAGCCGCTTGGCCTCGTCGATAATCCGCCCCGCAATCTGCTTGGCGCGGTTCGTGTCCCCTAAAAAGACCCCGTAATTCGCGGCTTCATAAAGACTCAACGTCCAGTCCTCTTTCACCGCGTGAAAGATAGCGGCCGGCGGGAGAATCGTATGCGCGCCAGCCAGCGCCACGTAGAGGACGCGTGCTCCCTCTTTTTCAACCGGGATGCGCGCACTGGGATCGCCGACGAGCGCCTGGAGCTCTTGCTCCATCTGCCCAATCTGTTCGAGAAAGAGGTCTTTAAAGAGGCTGGGGTCCTTGCCTTTTTCGATCGCCGCATCGGCCAGCATCTCCAGGATTTCGGGCGCTTTGCCGGAAGCGGTCGCCATGGCGCGGACCGCGCGCATCATGAGCGGGGTATCTACACCCATCGGACAATTAAAGGTGCAGCGCCGGCAAAGGGTGCATTCCGAAAAAGCCATCTCGGCCAGGCGCTCCATCATCCCCTCGTCCAGGTCCTTTGCGCCGACCCAGCCGGGCGCAAACTTGCCAAAGAAATCGTGCTTGCGGCGATAGACGGCGCGCAACTGCTCAGCCCGGTAGGCTGGCACATGCTCGACGCTCGGCTCGGCGATATAGTAATGGCACGCCTCGGCGCAGATGCCACACCGTGCGCATACTTCGAGCGCAGTGATCAGCGGCTGATTGAGCTGTTTTTCCAGAACGCCGAGGGCGGTGGTCGCAACGGTATTATTTTCCATGTGCGGCCTCCAATCCCTTGACAATCCCACGCCGTCCAATGTGCAGGCCATAGAAGAGGCGGCCAAAGTAGAAAAAGATACAGTGGCGAATCTTGCCGAGCGGGGCATAGACGAGCATCACGGCGGCAGTGAGCCACATGAGGGGAACGAAATCGAGTTGGATGAGCGCGAGGGTCATGACGGCGAGAAAGAGCGAGACAAGCCAGACCGCCGCGTGATCGTCGGGGGTGCTGATGGCGCGCAGATTATGCTCCGTCAACCGCATGACTGCGCCGGCAAATCCCAGGATCGCGCCCAGGCCGACAATGACCGCGAATAGGGTGCGAATCATCGGGTCCAGGAGTCCCAGCCATGGGCTAACCAACAGCGCCGCCAGGCCGGCAAAAACGCCGACATGAAAACCGATCCCACGCAAATAGGCCACCCAGTGGAGGCGTGTGCTCTCTTTCGCCCAGGGGGCCATCCCCAGCGTAAAGGCATAGAGGATGCCCTGATTTGCAATTCCCTTGGGCTGCGAAAGGTCCTTGGGCCGGGGAAGGCGTTGCATTTGCATCCAGCGCTGCCCAAACGCGGCCACAGCAAAGACAAGCGCCGCCAGGGCCAGAACGCCGGTGATCAGAAAAGTATACACAGAAACTCCGATGGGTGCAGGGGCCGGCAGCCTGATCCATCCATAGCCGCCCGGCCCCCGCTCACCCTATTTCTTCCGCACGATAAAGTGATATTCCTTACCCGTTTGGGTGATCGAGACCAACTCGTTTCCACTCGTCCGGGCCCACGCCGGTACGTCGGCCATCACCCCGGGGTCGGTCGCAATCCCTTCCACCAGCGCGCCGCTGGGGAGTTTCTTGACGGCGAGCTGCAATTTGACAATCGGAAGCGGGCACTGGAGTCCCTTGAGATCGAGCACCTGATCCGCTTTGACCTGATCCATTGTTACCTGGTCTGCCATTTTATTTTCCTCCGTAAAATTTTCCGCACGCTAGATAAACATCGTCGTTGTCGATTCCTGGGATTCTTCGATAAACTTGGCGACGCCCACCGGCTCGGTCGTCTGCGGGATCATGTGCCCGCAGTTGATCTCCATCACGTCCATGCTCATCTGGCACGGCATCATCTTGACGCCGAGCTCGATGGCCAGGTCGCGCAGTTCCCTGACCGACGCGACGTTCTTGTCCTTCATCATCTTTTTAAACATCCAGCGGCCCATGCCGCCCATGTTGAGCCGGGAGGGACCGATCGCCTCGACGCCGCCGCGATTCATCGCTCCCAACATGCGCCCGAACAGGCTCTGGCCGGTCATCGCGCCGTCGCGCTCGATCGCCTTGAGCCCCCAGAAGGTAAAGAACATGGTCACGTCCATGCCCGACGCCGCTGCGCCGGTGGCGATGATGAACGCCGCCATCACCTTGTCCATGTCGCCGCTGAACACGACCATCGAAAGTTTGTTTTGCTTTTCCATTTCCATTCCTCCGATAGAATCTGATGCCGCTAATGAATCGCCTCGGCCAGCGCGCCGCGCCCGGCCAGATGCTCGCTCAGCACCTCGCGCAAGAGATCGAGCGCGCGCAGGATTTTCTTGTTCGAGACGGAATAAAAGACGTTCATCCCCTCGCGGCGTGGGATCACCATCCCCCGCTCGCGCAGGACCTTGAGGTGGCGGGAGACGGTCGCCTGGGGAAGATCGAGCGCCGCGGCCAGCTCACTCACCGTCGTCTCGCCCTCTCGCATGGCGTAAAGGAGCGCGATGCGCTTGGGGTCCGCCAGCGCCGCGCAGACCTCGGCGTGCAATAGATCGATCTCACGCAGCAATTGCGGGTTCAAGCCCATTCCGACCTCCCGGGGTTATCCCCAATCGACCCTATACGCATATCCACATATCTCTATATTCGACATTGTGAATTTTCGGGCTTTAGGGTCAAAATCGGGTCGCGAAGAGGTACTCTCTTTTGTGCTATTTTTCACATACGAAAAGCGCTAAAAAAGGGGGCGGGTTGCAACCCGCCCTCCAACACACCTGTATAGGTCCTGGTCTCCCAACAGCCCACGAGTATGCCTAGCAAATCCGCGGTAGCATCTCCCCCATCAGCACATCAACGACGCGTGTACTCCCGATCGCGGTTTTCATCAGCACGCGGCTTTTCGGCTCGGCGCGCACCTCGCCGATGATGACCGCTTCTTCTCCGTAGCGCGTTTTGTGCATCGCGTCCAGGATGCGACGGGCATGGTCGCGGCCGACGATAGCGAGCAGCTTACCTTCATTCGCCACGTACAGCGGATCAAACCCGAGCATTTCACATGCCGCGCTGACGGCAGGTCGCACCGGGATGCTCGATTCCGTGAGCACAATCCCCACACTCGATTGGTGCGCAATCTCGTTCAATGTCGTCGCCACGCCGCCGCGCGTCGGATCGCGCAGGACATGGATTTGGTCGCTGGCGTCCAGCATGACCCGGATCAGATGGTTGAGGGGAGCGATGTCGCTTTCGACCTCCGCTTGAAATCCTAGCTCGCCCCGCGCGCTCAGCACGGCAATTCCATGGTCGCCAATCGGGCCTGAGAGGATTACCACGTCACCCGGTTTCGCCTGCGCTCCGCCAATCACAATCCCCTGGGGGATCGTGCCGACGCCGGTCGTATTGATATAGAGGCCATCGGCCTTGCCCTTTTGAACGACCTTGGTGTCCCCCGAAATGATCTGCACCCCCGCCTCGTCGGCAGCGGCGCGCATCGAGGCGACGACCCGCTCCAGCACCTTGAGCTCCAGTCCCTCTTCGAGAATAAAGCCCGCGGTCAGGTAACGCGGCTGTGCGCCCATCATTGCCACATCATTCACGGTGCCACAGACCGACAGCCGGCCAATATCGCCGCCGGGGAAAAAGAGGGGCCAAACGACATGCGAATCGGTACTGATGGCGAGCGCGCCGGATACACCCGGCGATACGACTCCCGCGTCATCGCCTGCGCGCAGCGCGGGGTTGTCGAACAACGGGACAAACAGGCGGGTGATCAGGTCGTGCGACATTTTGCCGCCGCTCCCATGACCCATCACCACCTGCTCGTCGTGCGACAGCGGCAGCGGGCAGACCGCGCCCTCGATTGTGACTTGATCCATAAAATATATCAGGCCGTTTCCAGAATATGCCTTCCGTACTTGTAATACGCCGCGCACGCGCCTTCCGCCGAGACCATGGTCGCGCCAAGCGGATGTTCGGGCGTACACTCGCGGCCAAAGGCCGGGCATTCGTGCGGCTTGCCCTGCCCCTGGAGGATTTTGCCCGCGATGCAGAGAGGGGATTCCTCCGGCTGGATCTCTTGTACGTCAAACCGTTTTTCGGCGTTGAACGCGTCAAACTCGGGCCGCAAGCGCCAGCCGCTCATCGGAATCCGGCCGATGCCCCGCCATTTACGGTCGCAGGGCATGAATACCTTTTGAATCATCGCCTGCGCCGGCTTGTTCCCTTCGAACGTGACCGCGCGGGGGTAGGCATTCTCGACGCCGACGCGGCCCGCTTCGAGCGCCCTGACCGTCGTCAATATCCCCTGGACAATATCGAGCGGCTCGAACCCGGTCACGGCCATCGGCACGCGGTACTGTTCGGCGATGGGCGGATACTCCCAATAACCCATGACCGCGCAGACATGCCCGGCGGCGAGAAAGCCCTGGACCCGGTTGCTGGGTGAGCCGAGGATGGCATGCATCGCGGGCGGCACGCAGACATGCGAAACGAGGATGCTGTAATTCGTGAGGCCCAACGCCTGGGCCTGTATGACGCTCATGACATTCGCCGGCGCAGTCGTCTCGAACCCGATGGCGAAAAAGACGACCTGCTTGTCGGGATT